>WOZM01000003.1:2890-11331 GCA_011620265.1 Paracoccaceae bacterium | reverse complement strand
TGAGATTGCCGAGATCGCGGCGGAACACGTCCTTGTCGAGCTTCTGGCCGGTCTTGATGTCCCAGAGCCGGCAGCTGTCGGGGCTGATCTCGTCGGCCACGATCAGCCGCATGAAATCGCCGTCCCAGATCCGCCCGATCTCGATCTTGAAATCGACGAGCTTGATGCCGACGCCGTAGAACACGCCGGAGAGGAAATCGTTGACCCTGAGCGCGAGCGAGATGATGTCATCCATGTCCTGCTGGTTGGCCCAGCCGAAGGCGAGGATGTATTCCTCGCTGACCATCGGGTCGCCGAGGGCGTCGTTCTTGTAGCTGTACTCGACGATCGGGCGCGGCAGGGGGGTCCCCTCCTCCATCCCGAGGCGCTTGGAGAGCGAGCCGGCGGCATAGTTGCGCACGATCACTTCCAGCGGAATGATCTCCACCTGACGGATCAGCTGCTCGCGCATGTTGATGCGGCGGATGAAATGGTTGGGGATGCCGACATTCGTCAGCCCGGCCATGAAGAATTCGGAAAGCCGGTTGTTGAGCACGCCCTTGCCCTCGATCGTCGCCCGCTTCTGCGCGTTGAAGGCGGTGGCGTCATCCTTGAAATACTGCACGAACGTGCCGGGTTCCGGGCCTTCGTAGAGGATCTTCGCCTTGCCTTCGTAGATTTTCTTGCGACGTGCCATGATAGCTCCGTTCGGGCGCGCCGGAATGCGCAGCGCTTCTGAGCCGCCGCTATAGGCCAACCCGCCCAGTGCCGCAAGCCATTGCCGGGAGCGCCCCGACTGGGGACTTGCGAAGCCGGGGCGCGGCGGGCATATGGGAGGCAATGAAACCTGACCAGATGGGGGCCCCGGAATGACCACCTTCGACGACCGCGAAAACGCTTTCGAGGCCAAGTACGCCCATGACGAGGAGATGAGGTTCAAGGCCGAGGCCCGGCGCAACAAGCTGCTCGGTCTCTGGGCGGCGGAGCTTCTGGGCAAGTCGGGCGATGCCGCGACCGCCTATGCCAGGGAGGTCATCGCCTCGGATTTCGAGGAAGCCGGCGACGAGGACGTCTATCGCAAGGTCGCGGGCGATCTCGGCGGCAGGGCGGACGAGATGACGATCCGCGCCAAGATGGCCGAGCTGATGATCGAGGCCAAGCGCCAGATCATGACCGAGGTCTGAGCGTCCGGCGCGCGGGGTGGCCGCGCGCGCCCTGATCGCGTCAATCCGCGAGAGATCGCGTCCGCGCGTTAAGCCGATGTGAACCTGCCGCGCCTAGACCCGATGCCGGATGCGGCGGCGGGGGATCGGCGATGAGGCGGGAAAGCGTGGCGCGGGTGGCGGCCCTTGCGGGGGACGGCGCGGCGGGACCGCTCGGCCGCGCGGCGTTGCGGCAGTTCTGGCCGCTCGCCGGGGCGCTTTTCGTTCTCTACCTTCTCGATGACCGCATCGCGGCGATCGACCTGCCGGCGGTCGCGGCCGCGCTGATGCGGATCACGCCGCTGCAATGGATCGCCGCCACGGCGGCGACATTCGTGAGCTTTCGCGCGCTCGGCCAGTATGACGCGGTGATCCACCGCCACCTCGGCACCGGGATCGGCGGGGCGGAGGCGGGCCGCGCGGGAATCACCGCCATCGCGATCTCGCAGGTCCTCGGCTTCGGCCTCGTCACCGGGGCGCTGGTGCGCTGGCGGATGCTGCCGGGGCTGAACCTCCGGCAGGCGACGCGGCTGACCGCGACGGTGACGGGGGCCTTCCTCGCCGGATGGGCGGTCGTCGCCGCCCTCGCGGTTCTGGTCCTGCCGGCCGGGGCGGGTCCCCTGTCGGGGCTCTGGGCGAAGGCGGCCGCGGCCGGGCTTCTCGCGGTTCTTGCGGGCGCCACCGCTCTCGCCGTGGCAGGCCCGCGCCTTCGCCTCTGCGGGCGAAGCGTCGGCCTGCCGCCGCTGCCGGCGCTGGCGCGGCTTCTTCTCCTGACGGCGGTCGACACGGTCGCGGCGGCGCTGGCGCTCTGGGCGCTTCTGCCGGCCGGGGTCGCGGTGGCACCCGAAATGGTCGTCGCGGCCTATCTCGTCGCGCTCGGCGCGGCGCTGGTGCTGGCGACGCCGGGCGGGCTCGGCCCGTTCGAGGTGGCGCTGCTGGCGCTTTTGCCGGGGATCGGCGAGGACGGGCTTCTGGCGACGATCCTCGGCTTTCGCATGGTCTATTTCGCGGCGCCGGCGCTGGTCGCGCTGGGGCTTCTGGCGCGCGGGCCGGGGAAGGCCGCGGCGCGGGCGGCGGTGCCGCTGCTGGTGCCGCCGGCAACGCTGACGCGGCCGGATCTCTCAGGGATGGTCGCGCGGGCGGCGCGGGCGGAATCGGCGATCCTCCGGCAGGGCGAGCATTCGGTTCTTCTGTCGCAGGACGGGCGGAACGGCTGGGTCGTCGGGCGCGGGTCGCAGGCGCTGGTGGCGCTGTTCGACCCGTTCCTGCCGGGGCGCGGGACCGGGGCGCTGGTCGCGGCGCTGGCCGCGGCCGCGCGGGCCGGCGACCGGATCCCCTGCCTTTACAAATGCTCCGCCCGCAGCGCCGCGGTCGCGCGGCGGATGGGCTGGACGGTCGCGCCGGTGGCGGAGGAGCACTGGCTTTCACCCGCCGAGGCGGCAGGGTTCGGCGGGCCCGACCATGCCGGGCTCCGGCGCAAGCTCCGCAAGGCCGCGAAGGCCGGCGTGACGGTGCGCGAGGCCAGGCCGGAGGCGCTGCCGCTGGCGGAGATGGCGCGGATATCGCACCGATGGGCGAGGGTGCGCGGCGGCGAGAGGGGATTTTCCATGGGCCGCTGGGCGCCCGGCTACGTCGCGGGGCAACGGGTCTACCTCGCCCATGCCGGCGGCCGGCTCGTCGCCTTCGCGAGCTTTCACGAAGGCGCGCGGGAATGGGTGCTCGACCTGATGCGGATCTCGGCCGAGGCGCCCTGCGGCACGATGCAGGCGCTGGTCGCCGAGGCGATCGGGGACGCAAGCGCCATCGGCGTCGCCCGGCTGTCGCTGGCCGCCCTGCCCTGCCGCGCCGAGGCCTTCACCGGGCTTGAGGCGCGCCTTCGCCGCCGGATGGAGCGGGCGCCGGGCGTGGCCGGCCTCGCCCGGTTCAAGGCGGGCTTCGCGCCCCGGCGCGAGCGGCTCTACATCGCCGCGCCGTCGCGCGCGGCGCTTCTTGTCGCGGCCCTCGACATCGCCCGGGAAATTCACATGCCGGCGCCGCTGTGCGGCGGGGCCGGTCCCGGTGGCGACGCGATCCTGACGCACCGATCCCATGCGGCACCGCCCGCGACGGCCGCCTGTCGGCGCCGGATCGCCGCGATTTGCCGCCGCGCATCAACTTCATGCAGAAGATCGGTTTGATTCATCGGCACGGGCATGGCACATCGGGGCAAAGGCCGGCCGTCGCGCCGGCCGGACGAGGTTCTGACCGAAAGGCTTTCCCGATGAGCGACCTTCTCTCCCGTCTTCTGGTGTCGCGCGACTGGCTCATGGCCGATGGCGCGACCGGCACCAACCTCTTCAACATGGGATTGACCGCGGGCGAGGCGCCGGAGCTCTGGAACGTCGACAAGCCGGAGAATATCCGCAGCCTCTATCGCGGCGCGGTCGAGGCCGGGTCGGACATCTTCCTCACCAACACGTTCGGCGGCAATGCCAGCCGGATGAAGCTGCACAATGCCCAGGGCCGGGTGCGCGAGCTGAACCGGATCGGCGCCGCGCTCGGCCGCGAGATCGCCGATGCCGCGGGCCGCGATGTCGTCGTCGCGGGCTCGATGGGGCCGACGGGCGAGATCATGGCGCCGATGGGGTCGCTGACCCACGAGATCGCCGTCGAGATGTTCCACGAGCAGGCCGAGGGGCTGAAGGAAGGCGGGGCGGATGTGCTCTGGGTCGAGACGATCTCGGCCGCCGAGGAGTTTCGCGCCGCCGCCGAGGCCTGCGCGAGGGCCGGCATGCCGTGGTGCGGCACGATGAGTTTCGACACCGCGGGGCGCACGATGATGGGCCTGACCTCGGCGCAGATGGTGGCGTTGGTCGACAAGCTCGCCCATCCGCCGCTGGCCTTCGGCGCCAATTGCGGCGTCGGCGCGGCCGATCTCATGCGCACCGTCCTCGGCTTCGTCGCCGCCGGGCCGGAGCGGCCGATCATCGCCAAGGGCAATGCCGGGATCCCGAAATACCATGACGGCCATATCCACTACGACGGCACGCCCGAGCTGATGGCGGAATATGCGGTCCTCGCCCGCGATGCGGGCGCCACGATCATCGGCGGCTGCTGCGGCACGATGCCCGAGCACCTGAAGGCGATGCGCGCGGCGCTGGAGACCCGGCCGCGCGGCCCGCGCCCGACGCTCGACGAGATCGCGGCGAAGCTCGGCGGGTTTTCCTCGGCCTCGGACGGGACCGGCGAGGAGGCGGGCGCGGGCCGCGAACGGCGCGGACGCCGGCGCGGCTGAGGCGGCGGAAGGGGGCGCTGCCCCCGCCGCCGCTGGCGCGGCGCCTCCCCCGAGGTATTTTCGAACAGAAGAAGCCGGGCGCGGTCAGAAGAGGCTGAGCTGGTCGCCCGGGCGCGGCGGCGGGCCGAAGCGCGCGGTGTCGAGCGGCGGCAGGTCGCGCGCATAGCCGAGCCGCCGGGTCGCGATGGCGAAGCGGTGGGCGAGGAGATCGGCGAAGGCGCCCTCGCCGCGCATCCGCGTGCCCCAGCCGGCATCGTAGTCCTTGCCGCCGCGCATCTCGCGCAGGCGGTTCATCACATGCGCGGCGCGCCCCGGTTCGTGCCGGTCGAGCCAGTCGCGGAAGAGCGGCGCCACCTCGTGCGGCAGGCGGAGGAGGATCCACGAGGCGGCGCTCGCGCCGGCTTCGCGCGCGGCGGCGAGGATCGCCTCCAGCTCCGGCTCGGTCAGGACCGGGATCAGCGGCGCGACCATCACCCGGACCGGGATGCCGGCGGCGGAAAGCGCGCGGATCGTCGCGAGGCGTCGTTCCGGCACCGGCACGCGCGGCTCCATCCGCCGCGAGAGGCCCGCGTCGAGCGTCGTGACGGAAATGCCGACCTGAACGAGGTGCCGCGCGGCCATGTCGGCGAGGATGTCGAGGTCGCGGGTGACGAGCGTTCCCTTGGTGACGATGGTGACCGGGTGGTTCCAGTCCGAGAGGACCCGGAGGATGCCGCGCATGATCCGGTAGCGCGCCTCGACCGGCTGGTAGGGATCGGTATTGGTGCCGAGCGCGATCGGCGCGGGCCGGTAGGCCTTGCGCGCGAGTTCGCGCGCCAGCACCTCGGGCGCCGTCGGCCGCGCCACGAGCTTCGTCTCGAAGTCGAGCCCGGCCGAGAGGCCGAGATAGCCGTGGCCCGGCCGCGCGAAGCAGTAGATGCAGCCGTGCTCGCAGCCCCGGTAGGGATTGATCGACCGGTCGAAGCCGAGATCCGGCGAGGCGACCGGATTGAGGACCGAGCGCGGCCGCTCCTCCGTTACCTCGGTGCGCAGGAGCCGTTCGTCCTCGGGGAGGTCCCAGCCGTCGTCCTCGCGGACCCTCAGACAGGGCTCGAACCGGCCCGCGCCGTTGGTGGCGGCACCACGGGCCTTGAGGCGCAGGAACAGATCGGGCGGTGGCAGCGGCATGGCGCCACAATAGAACATAGCGTGAACGATTGGCGAGGATGGCGTGCGTTCCGGGGCCGGCTTGTCGCTCCGCGTCGCCGCAGGCGCGGCCCATGTCGCAAATCGCCAAGTGACCGGGCGGCAATCGCCGCAATAACGGCGACAGGACCGCCAGGAGACACGCCAATGGCCGAAGACGACATCATCCTCAGCGAGCTCGACGACGAAGAGCTGGCGCTTCAGATGCACGACGACCTCTATGACGGTCTCAAGGAAGAGATCGAAGAGGGCGTACGCATCCTTCTCGATCGCGGCTGGGCGCCCTATGACGTGCTGACGAAGGCACTCGTCGCGGGCATGACCATCGTCGGCGCCGACTTCCGCGACGGGATCCTCTTCGTGCCGGAAGTGCTGCTGGCCGCCAATGCGATGAAGGCCGGGATGGCGATCCTGAAGCCGCTTCTCGCCGAGACCGGGGCGCCGAAGGTCGGCAAGATGGTGATCGGCACCGTGAAGGGCGACATCCACGACATCGGCAAGAACCTTGTCGGCATGATGATGGAAGGCGCGGGCTTCGAGGTCGTCGATCTCGGCATCAACAACCCGGTCGAGAAATACCTCGAGGCGCTCGAGCGCGAGGAAGCCGATATCCTCGGCATGTCCGCCCTGCTGACCACGACGATGCCCTACATGAAGGTCGTGATCGACACGATGAAGGAAAAGGGCATGCGCGAGGATTTCATCGTGCTCGTGGGCGGCGCGCCGCTGAACGAGGAGTTCGGCCGGGCGATCGGGGCCGATGCCTATTGCCGCGACGCGGCCGTGGCGGTGCAGACGGCGAAGGATTTCATGGCGCGCAAGCACAACAAGCTGGCGGCGGGCTGATCCGCTTCATCGCGGGGTAATTCGCAGCGGCCCCGTCCTTCGGCGGGGCCGTTTCGCATCGGCGGCTTCACAAAGCCCCGCCGCATCCCCAGATTGGGGACAAGAAGGAGACGCGACATGCCCCCTGCCCGGTTCTTCCTGCTGCTCGCGGCCGTGATTCTGGCAGCCGGCCTGACCGTCGCCGTCGTCTTCCGGGGGGCGGGTATTCCCGCCCTTGCCGGGTTCGGCCTGCCGCTCCTGCTGCTGGCCGTGCTTCTCCTGCGACTTGGCCGAAAGGCACCGTGATGACCCTGCCCGACGACCGCACACTGACCGAGGCCGGGCTGCCGCCTGCGGCAAAGGGCCGGGTCCTGCTGATCGCCTGCGGCGCGCTGGCGCGGGAGATCCTCGACCTCAAGGCCGCCAATGGCTGGGATCACCTCGACCTGACCTGCCTGCCGGCGAAATACCACCTCTGGCCGGACAGGATCACCGTGGCCGTCGAGGAGACAGTCGCGCGGCATCGCGACGCCTATGACGGCATCTTCGTGGCCTACGCGGATTGCGGCACCGGCGGCCAGTTGTTCGAAAAGTGCAAGGAACTTGGCGTCGAGATGATCGAAGGCCCGCATTGCTATTCGTTTCTTGAAGGCAACTCGGCCTTTGCCGAGCGGGCAGAGGAGGAGATGGGCGCCTTCTACCTGACCGATTTCCTCGTCCGCCAGTTCGACGCCTTCGTCTGGAAGCCGATGGGCCTCGACCGGCACCCGGAGCTCAGGGACATGTATTTCGGCAATTACGACCGGCTGGTCTATCAGGCCCAGACCGACGATCCGGCGCTGGACGAAAAGGCGCGCGATTGCGCCGGGCGGCTCGGGCTGCGCTATGAGCGGCGCTTCACCGGATACGGCGATCTGAAGACGGTGCTTGCGGCGCTCTGACGGTCAGCCCGCCGTCTCGGCGGCGAGCTTGCGGATCCGTTCGACCATCGCGCGAAGACCGTTCGAACGCTGCGAGGAAAGATGCTGGTCAAGCCCGAGCCGGGCGAGCTCGGCCGGGGCGGCGACATCCGTCACCTCGGCGACGCTCAGCCCGGAATAGAGCGCGTGCAGGATCGCGATGAGGCCGCGCACGATCATCGCGTCGCTGTCGCCCTGGAAGTCGAAGCGCGCCGAAGGCCCCTGCCCCTCGATCCGCGGCAGCAGCCAGACCTGGCTCGCGCAGCCCTCGACTTTGGTCGCAGGCACCCGGAACGCGGCATCGAGCGGCGGCATCGCCTTGCCAAGCTCGATCACATGCCGGTAGCGGTCCTCCCAGTCGTCCAGGAAGTCGAAGGTCTCGACAATATCCTCGAATGCCGCCGTGGCCATGCGCCTCTCCGTTCCGATAGGTCTGACGTAGTGCGTGGCCGGGTGAAGGTCCAGACATCGCCGCTCTTTTCATGCGCCCGCGAATGGGCTACCCACGAGGCAAATGGGTAGGGAGCGGCCGCGCATGAGATTGCCTGTCACGGGAGTGCTGATCGTCACGCTGGTTCTGGCGGGATGCGGGCGGGCGCGCGAAAGCCGGCTGAACCCGTTCAACTGGTTCGGGCGGTCGGAGGAGACCACCCAGACCGTCACCGAAGGGGCGGTGCCGGGGCGGCCCGACGACGGCCGCATCCTGATCGCACAGGTGACCGATCTGGAGGTCGCGCGCCAGCCGGGCGGCGCGATCGTCCGCGCCTCGGGCCTGCCGCCGACGCAAGGCTGGTGGAATACGGACCTCGTGGCCGAGAACGGCGGCGTGCCGGTCGACGGCGTCCTGACCTACCGCTTCGTCATCGCCGAGCCGCTGACGCCCAACCGCGCCTCCACCCCGCAATCGCGGGAGTTGACGGCCGCGACCTATGTCTCGGACATCAAGCTCGAAGGGGTCAGCCAGATCGTCGTCCTCGGCGCCGAGAACAGCCGGTCGAGCCGCCGCTGAGGCGGCTC
>WOZM01000003.1:0-2790 GCA_011620265.1 Paracoccaceae bacterium | reverse complement strand
GAGGCGGCTCAGACGGGGACGACCCGGACCGCGCCGCCCTTCGCCGAGAGCGCGATCTCGCCCTGGCAGAGCCGGAGCGCATCCTGCCCGAAGACCTCGCCGCGCCAGCCCTTGAGCGCCGGCACCGAGCGGTCGCCGGCGGCGAGCGCGTCGAGATCCGACGACGAGGCGATGAGCTTCTGCGCGACGCCGGCGCTTTCGGACTTGGCCTTGAGAAGCACCCGCAGAAGATCGGCGAGCGCCGAATCGACCTGAAGCTGGTCGCGCCCGGTATCGGGGCGCGGGTAGTCCTCGGGCTTGACGGCGAGCCCGGCCTGAACCGCGGCGAGGATGCCCTCGGCGATATCGGCCCTGCGCCCCTCGCGCAGGAGGAGGCGCGAGCGCCCCAGCTCCTCGATCGTCGTCGGCTTGGTCGAGGCGAGCTCCAGCAGTGCGTCGTCCTTGAAGACGCGGCTGCGGGGCACGTTGCGGGTCTGGGCGTAGTCCTCGCGGAACCTCGCCAGCTCGCGCACGATGGCGAGGAACTTGCCGGAGGTGGTGCGGGTCTTGACCCGGGTCCAGGCCTCTTCGGGGCGGTTGGTGTAGGTTTCGGGGTCGAGCAGGATGGCGAGCTCTTCCTCCACCCATTTCTGCCGCCCGGTGCGCTTCAGTTCCTTGGCGAGGAATTCGTAGATCACCCGCAGATGGGTGACGTCGGCCAGCGCGTAGGTCTTCTGCGCCTCGCTCAGGGGCCGGCGCGACCAGTCGGTGAAGCGCGAGGTCTTGTCGAGCCCTTCCTTGGCGATCTTGCGCACCAGCGTCTCGTAGCCGACCTGGTCGCCGAAGCCGCAGACCATCGCCGCGACCTGGGTGTCGAAGAGCGGGATCGGGAAGACGTTGCCCTCGACGAAGAAGATCTCGAGGTCCTGCCGCGCGGCGTGAAACACCTTCACGGTCGCCTCGTGCCGGAAGAGGTCGTAGAGCGGTTCGAGCGAGAGGCCGTTCGCGAGCGGATCGACCAGCACCGCCTCGCCCTCCGCGCCCGGCAGGGCGAGCTGGATCAGGCAGAGCCTGGAATAATAGGTCCGTTCGCGCAGAAACTCCGTGTCGACGGTGACGTAGGGCTCCCCCCTGGCCGCGTCGCAGAAGCGGGCAAGGTCTTCGGTCGTTGTTATCGTTTTCATCGAAGTTCCGTTTGGCGCGGGGTCCTCCCGCCGTTTTCGACCTCTTAGGCGAGGCGGGCGGGAAAGGAAAGACCTGGCGGGGCCGGCCGGGCCTCCGGGGCCGGCAGCGACCGCCAATCGGGGCCTGCCGGTGTCATTCGTGCCGGTCCGGCGATGGTCGCCGGCCGCGTCAGGGCGTGACCGGTCGCCGGTCGCCGGCGGCGAAGCGGCGCAGGACCGCAGGATAGAGCCGGTGTTCCTCTGCGAGGACCCGGGCGGCGAGCGTCGCCTCGGTATCGCCGGGCCGGATCGGCACCCGCGCCTGCCCGAGGATCGGCCCCGCGTCGAGGGCTGGGGTCACTTCGTGCACCGTGCAGCCGGCCTCGGCATCGCCCGCCGCGAGTGCCCTCGCATGGGTGTGCAGGCCGGGATATTTCGGCAGGAGCGACGGGTGGATGTTGAGCATCCGCCCGGCGAAGCGGTCGACGAAACCCGGCGTCAGGATGCGCATGAACCCGGCGAGGCAGAGGATGTCGGGCCGGGCCGCCTCGATCGGTTTCAGAAGCTCCGCCTCGAACCCCGCGCGGTCGCCCCGGAATGGCCGGTGATCGACGACGGCGGTCGGGATGCCCATGTCGCGCGCACGGGCCAGCCCGCCGGCCTCCGGCTCGTTGGAAAGGACGAGCACCGGCCGCGCCGGGTGGTCGCCGGTCATCGAGCGGCAGAGGGCGACCATGTTGGAGCCGCCGCCGGAAATCAGGATGACGACGCGCTTCAAAGAAGCCGGCCCCGATAGGCGACCCCCTGCCCCTTCGTCACCCGGCCGATCCCGTGCACCGTCTCGCCCTCGGCCTCGAGCAGAAGCCTGAGATCGGCGGCGCGGTCGGCTTGCGCGACGACGATCATGCCGATGCCGGAATTGAAGGTCTTGAGCAGTTCCGCCTCGGCCATGCCGGCGGTTTCGGCCAGCCAGCGGAAGACCGGCGGCAGGTCCCAGGCGCCAAGGTCGATCTCGGCGCCGAGGCCCTCGGGCAACACCCTCGGCAGGTTCTCCGTCAGCCCGCCGCCGGTGATATGGGCAAGCGCATGGACCCCGCCCGCGCGGATCGCGGCGAGGGCCTGGGTGACGTAGAGCCGGGTCGGCGCGAGAAGCTCCTCGCCGAGCGTGGCCGCGCCGAAGGGCGCCCTCGCCTCCCAGCCGAGGCCCGACAGCTCCACCACCTTGCGCACGAAGGAATAGCCGTTGGAATGGACCCCGTTCGAGGCGAGGCCGAGAAGCACGTCGCCCGCGCCCACGTCGCGCGGCAGGTCCGCCCCCCGCTCCATCGCGCCGACGGCGAAGCCGGCGAGGTCGAAATCGCCCCGGTGATACATGCCCGGCATCTCGGCCGTCTCGCCGCCGATGAGGGCGCAGCCCGACCGGACGCAGCCCTCGGCGATGCCCTCGATGATCCGCGCCGCCTGATCCGGCTCGAGCTTGGCGGTCGCGAAGTAGTCGAGGAAGAACAAGGGCTCCGCCCCCTGGCAGACGAGGTCGTTGACGCACATCGCCACGAGGTCGATGCCGATCATGTCCACATTGCCGGTGTCGATGGCGATGCGGAGCTTGGTGCCGACCCCGTCGGTCGCCGCCACCAGCACCGGGTCG
>WOZM01000009.1 GCA_011620265.1 Paracoccaceae bacterium | reverse complement strand
GTCCGGACCCAGCTCGGCAAACTCGTCTTCGGCCATTCTCACCCCCTGTTCCCGCGCGTTCACCGGTTCTAGGGCGTCAGGGCCCGGCGGTCAATTTCACTTCATCGCGGCGTCGATGAAGCAGGCGGTGCGATTGGCCATGTCCTCGGGCGTATCCTCGCGGGAAAAGAACTCGACGAAGCCGTATTCGGGAAGCATCAGGTAGGTCTGGGTCATGTGGTCGACGATGTAATATTCGTCGGTCGGATTTTCGGGCACCTTGTAATAGGTCCGGTAGGCTTTCGCGACCGATCCGATCTGTTCCGGCGTTCCGGTGAGGCCGACCATTTTCGGATGGATGTATTCCGTCCATTCCTTCAGGACTTCGGGCGTATCGCGGGCGGGATCGACGGAAATGAAGACCGGCGTGACGTTATATCCCGTCTCTTCCAGCGCATCTATGACCTCGGCATTGCGGGCGGTGTCGGTCGGGCAGATATCGGGACAGAACGTATATCCGAAATAGACGAGGCTCGGCCCCGCCAGAACGTCCTTGTCGGTCACCTGGCGCCCGTCCTCGTCGGTCAGGGTGAAGGGTCCGCCGATCGCGCCGGCGCCGCCCGAGACGGCGCTGCTCCGGCAGGGCGCGAAGCGGTCCTCACCGCCGTTGCGCGAGTACTGATAGATCGCGATCATGAAGATTGCCGCGACCGATACCGCCGCGACGGCATAGCTCTTGGTGGATACAGCCATCCGTGGCCCCCTATTCCTTGCGCCGCCATTGATCGCCGATCATGCGCCGACTATCAATTCGGAAGCGCCGGAATGCGACAACAGGACCCCCGTGATGAACCCGCCGGCCCCCGTTTCCCAGCCCCCTCTCCCGAACGGCGCCTTCGCCGCGCGGATCGGGCATGGCGACTGGGTGCGGCTGCGGACGCTGGTCCTCCTGCGCTGGACGGCGATCTTCGGTCAGGCCACGGCGATCCTGGTGGCTTGGAAATACTACGACATCGACCTCGACATCGTCCTTTGCCTTCTTGTCGTCGGCGCCGCCGTTCTCGCGAATGTGATCGCGGCCCTTGCCTTTCCCGAGAATACCCGGCTGAGCGAGGCCGGCGCGATGCTGACGCTGCTCTTCGACACGTTGCAACTGTCGTTGCTGCTCTTCCTGACCGGCGGGCTCAACAATCCCTTCGCGCTTCTGATCCTCGCGCCCGCGACCATCGCCGCGACCGCGCTGCAGACCCGCGCCACGGTCTTCGTCGGGCTCGTCACCATCGCGCTCGTGACGCTCGTCGCCTTCCTTCACGTACCGCTCCGGACGCTCGACGGCACGCTGATCACCGTGCCGGCGATCTTCGAGTTCGGCTTCTGGCTTGCCATCGTCATCGGCGTGGTATTCCTCGGGCTTTACGCGCGCCGGGTGGCGCTCGAGATCCACGTCATGGGCGACGCGCTTCTGGCCACCCAGATGGCGCTCGCGCGGGAACAGAAGCTGACCGATCTCGGCGGGGTCGTCGCGGCGGCGGCGCATGAGCTTGGCACACCGCTCGCCACGATCAAGCTGACCAGCAACGAGCTTGCCCGCGACCTTGCGGACCAACCGGAACTGCGGGCCGATGCCGAACTGATTCGCGAACAGGCCGACCGCTGCCGCGATATCCTGCGGTCGATGGGCCGCGCGGGAAAGCAGGACCTGCATCTGCGTTCGGCCCCGGTCTCGGCCGTCATCCGCGAGGCGGCCGAACCGCATCTCGGTCGCGGCAAGGAACTGCATTTCGATCTCGACGACGCGCCCGGCGCCGGCCGACAGCCTGAGATCCTGCGCCAGCCCGAGATCATCCACGGGTTGCGGAACCTGATCCAGAACGCCGTCGATTTCGCCCGCTCCGGCGTCTGGGTCGACGCGGAATGGAGCGACAAGGCGCTGACGATCCGCATCGCCGACGACGGCGAAGGCTTTCCGCCGCATCTGCTCGGCCGGATCGGCGACCCGTTCCTGCCGCGCCGGCGCGACGACGATGCCGCGAAGCGCCCCGAATACGACGGGATGGGGCTCGGCCTCTTCATCGCCAAGACGCTTCTCGAACGCACCGGCGCCGAGTTGCGCTTCACCAACGGCTCCGACCCGTTCCTGACCGAGGAGGAGCGTCCCGAGCGTTCCGGCGCGGTGGTCGAGGTCATCTGGCCGCGGTCGAAGATCGAGACGGTCGCGACCGGAGGGCTCGGCGAGAACCGGCAGATCGTTTCGTAGGATTTGCCATCAATTCGCCAAAAGGTTGCACTATTAACGCCCCGTTAACCCAATAGGTGAAACCTGTGGATAAGAGGCAAAGACCTCAACGGGAAGAACGGATTTGACATGATTACACCGCTGATGCTTGCGGCTGTCGTCGTTACGACGTCGATCGCCGCCGCGCTGGTCGCCCTGCTGTTGTTGTCGGCCGTGCCGCAGCGAAAGAGGAAGACGCCGGGATTGTCGCAGCTCGGCGCGCCGCTCGAGCAGGCGATCTTCCTCTTCGACGACCGCGAGCTTGTCGATGCGACCAGCTCCGGACGCGCGCTTCTCGGTGCCATTCCCGGCCCCGGTTCCGAATGGACCCGACTTTCGGGATACCTGTCCCAGCGCCTGCGCGGCTTCGAATCCGAGATGCGCGGGCTCGCCGAACACGGCGAGGTGGAAATGCGGGGCGAGGACGATGACGGGTTCCGCGTCCGGGCCGAATGGCTTGGCCAGATGGCGCGGCTGACGGTCACCGATCTGTCGGTCGAAGGGCAGGGTGTGCTCGTCGACGGGCTCAGCCAGCGGGCGCAGGAGGCAGAGCTTGCCTCCTTGCGCGAAACCGTCGCGGCCGCGCCGTTTCCGGTCTGGCGGACCGATGGCGATGGCGCGGTGATCTGGGCCAACCATGCCTATCTCGATTGCGTCGCCGAACAGGGCGACGGCGAGGAAGGGGAAATGACCTGGCCGGTTCCGGCGCTCTTTCCCGAATGCTCCGCGAACCCGGCCGTCGGCTCCAGGCGCAAGAAGCTCGCCTCGGCGGATGGCGCGGGCGGGCACTGGTACGAATGCCATTCCTACCCGGCGACCGGCGGCCGGCTTCACTTCGCGCTGCCCGCAGATACGGTGGTCAGGGCCGAGACATCGCTGCGCGAGTTCATCCAGACCCTGACCAAGACCTTCGCCCACCTGCCCATCGGCCTCGCGATCTTCGACCGTCAGCGGCAGCTCGCGCTCTTCAACCCGGCGCTGGTCGACCTGACCTCGGCCGGGGCGGAGTTCCTGTCCGCCCGGCCGACGCTTTTCGCCTTTCTCGACCGGCTGCGCGAGGTGCAGGTGATCCCGGAGCCGAAGGACTATGGCAGCTGGCGCCAGCAGATGCTCGATCTCGAAAAGGCGGCGGCGAGCGGGCTTTACGAAGACACCTGGACGCTGCCGTCGGGGCAGACCTATCACGTCACCGGCCGGCCCCACCCCGACGGCGCGGTCGCCTTCCTGATCGAGGACATCACCGCCGAGATCGCCCTGACCCGCCGCTTCCGCTCCGAGATCGAGCTTGGCCAGTCGGTGGTCGATACGCTGGACGAGGCGATCGCCGTCTTCTCGCCGGCGGGCGAGTTGATCCTGTCGAACACCGCCTACGAGGATCTCTGGGGCGTCGAGCCGGGCCTGACGCTCGGCACCATGACGATCATGGATTCGCTCCGCCACTGGCAGGAACTGACGCGGCCGAACCCGGTGCTCGGCGATATCCGCGATTTCGTGACGACGATGGACGAACGGGCCGAATGGACCGCAGACGTGCCGCTCGCGGCAGGGGGCACGCTTGCGTGCCGGATCGTGCCGCTGTCCGGCGGGACGACGCTCGTGGGGTTCGAACGCATCGCGCCCGACCGCCCGCTGGTGCGCCGCACCCGCCGGCACCGCCACGACACCGCTCCCGCCGGCGAAACCGTCCGGGCCTGAGCGACGGCGCGCTATCGCCTTGCGGGCGGGGACGAGGGCGGTCAGAATCGCGCCATGAACGACACGGCGCCGCCCCCCTTTTCCGCCCGGCTCGACTTGCCGACGCCCGACGCCACCGCCGCCCTTGCGCGGTGGCTCGCGCCACGGCTCGCAGCCGGCGACGTGATCCTCCTCGACGGGCCCATCGGCGCCGGAAAATCGCATTTCTGCCGCAGTCTGATCCAGGCCCGGCTCAAGGCGCTCGGCCGGATGGAGGATGTTCCGTCGCCGACCTACACGCTGGTGCAGGTCTACGAGCTTGACGGGGTGGAGCTCTGGCATGCCGACCTCTATCGGCTGACGGCAGCCGAAGACGTGGCCGAACTCGGGCTGGACGAGGCGTTCGAGCGGGCGATCTGCCTTGTCGAATGGCCCGACCGGCTCGGCGACATGACACCGGATACCGCGCTTCGCGTGGACATCGCGCCCGGTGCCGATGCGATGGCGCGCAGCGCCCGTATATCCGCGCGCGATCCGCGCTGGCGACCCGTTCTCGACAGCCTCGCGTCGGCCGAATGGCATCGGCATGACTGACCGGCGCACCCTTGCCGCGCGCTTCCTGAGCGAAGCGGGCTGGGGCGCGGCCGGGCGCGCGCCGCTGGCCGGCGACGCCTCTGCGCGGCACTACGAACGGCTGGCCCTCGACGGGCGGAAGGCGGTGCTGATGGATGCGCCGCCCGGCCTCGGCGAAAGCACCGAACGCTTCGCCCGCATGGCCCGGTGGCTGTCGGGCCACGGCTATTCCGCGCCGGAGATCCTGGGCGAAGACCACACGGAGGGCTTTCTCCTCCTCGAAGACCTCGGCGACGCGCTTTTCGCGCACCTCCTCGCCGCCGATCCGTCGCGCGAGGCCGGGCTTTACGCCGCCGCGACCGATTTCCTCGGCGACCTGCACCGGCACCCTGCCCCGGATTTCGTCGCCCCGCTCGACGGATCCGGCCTTGCCGAACTCGTCGCGCTGATGCCGCGCTGGTATCTGCCTGGGGTCCGCGCGGCCGGAAACCCGCAGGCGGACGCGGTGCCGGACCTGATCCGCGCGGCGTTCGAGCGCCTCGGCGACGGCAGGGTCGTGACCTCGCTCCGCGATTTCCATGCCGAGAACCTGATCTGGCTGCCCGAGCGCTCCGGCCATGCCCGTCTCGGGCTTCTCGACTTCCAGGACGCGGTCGCGACCCATCCGGCCTACGATCTCGTCTCGCTTCTCCAGGACGCGCGCCGCGATGTTTCGGAGGCGACCGAAACGGCGATGGTCGCGCGCTATACCGTGGCCAAGGCGCTCGACCCGGCCGGTTTCGGCGCGATCTACGCCCTTCTCGGCGCCCAGCGCGCGCTGCGAATCGCCGGCATCTTCGCGCGGCTTACACTCCGCGACGGCAAGGCGCATTACCTCGACTATCTGCCGCGTGTCTGGCGCTACCTCGGGCGCAACCTCGCCCATCCGGCACTTGGCGATCTTGCCCGGGCGGTGCATCAAGGCCTGCCGGCGCCGACGCCGGAGCGGGTTCAAAGGATCAAGGACCAATGCGGACGACACCCGACGCTCTGATGCTCTTCACCGCCGGTCTCGGCGCCCGGATGGGCGCGCTGACCGCCGACCGGCCGAAACCGTTGATCGAGGTCGGCGGCCGGGCGCTCGTCGATCACGCGCTGGCGCAGGTGGACGGGGCCGGGATCGGGCGCGTCGTCGCCAATCTCCACTATCTCCCCGATCGGATCACGGCGCATCTTTCCGGGCGGGGAAACATCCGCTTTTCCGACGAAACAGAGACGATTCTCGAAACCGGCGGCGGGTTGCGGAAGGCGCTGCCGCTTCTCGGCGACGGGCCGGTCTTCACGCTCAACACCGATGCGGTCTGGACCGGTGCCAATCCGCTGGCCGAGCTTCGTGCCGCCTGGGATCCCGCGCGCATGGACGGGCTGATGCTTCTCGTGCCCTCGGGCCGCGCGACCGGCCATGCCGGACCCGGCGATTTCGACCGCGACGCTGACGGCCGCCTGCGACGGGGGCGAAGCTTCGTCTATACCGGCGCCCAGATCGTCGCGACCGGTGGCCTGGCCGCGATCCCGGATCGGGTGTTCTCGCTCAACCTCCTCTGGGACCGGATGCTGGCGGACGGACGGCTCTTCGGCGTTGTCCATGACGGCGGCTGGTGCGATGTCGGCCGGCCCGAGGCGATCCCGCTCGCCGAGGCGCTCCTGCGCGAGGCCGCCGGTGTTTGAGCCCTCCCCCACGCCGCGCCTCTTCGGCCTGCCCCCCGGCGCGGACTTTCCCAAGGCGCTCGTCGGTGGCCTCGTCGCGCGGATGGCGGACGCGCCGCCCGAGGCGATGGCGCGGGTCACGTTATTTCTCAACACCGCGCGGATGCAGCGGGCGGTGCGGGCCGCTTTCGACCGCCACGGCGCCCGCTTCCTGCCGCGCCTGCGGCTCATCACCGATCTCGGCCGCGATCCGCTGCCGGGCCTGCCGCCCGCCGTTCCGCCGCTGCGGCGACGGCTCGACCTCGCCCGGCTGGTCGCCGAACTGGTGCGCCGCGACCGCGATTTCGCGGCCCGCTCGGCGATCTTCGATCTCGCCGACGGCCTCGCCCGGCTGATGGACGAGATGCAGGGCGAAGGCATCGACCCGGCGGCACTGGAGGCGGCGGATCTGGCCGAGAACCACGCCGCGCACTGGGAGCGCAGCCTTGCCTTCATCCGCATCATCGCCCGCTATTTCGATGCCGACAGCGCGCCCGACCCCGAGGCGCGCCAGCGCCGGGTGGTGGAGGCCTTGACCTTTGGGTGGCAAAGCGGGCCGCCGGCCGATCCGGTGATCGTCGCCGGCTCCACCGGCTCGCGCGGGGCGACGCAAGTGCTGATGGAGGCCGTGGCCCGGCTTCCGCAGGGTGCGATCTTGCTGCCCGGTTTCGACTTCGACATGCCGGATCGCGCCTGGAACAGTCTCTGTTCCGGCCCGATCCCATCCGAGGATCATCCGCAATACCGGTTCCTGAACCTCTGCCGGATGCTTGACACGACGCCGGGATCGGTCCGCCCGTGGTCGGACGACGCGGCGCCGGCACCCGAACGAAACCGGCTCCTCTCGCTGGCGCTGCGGCCGGCGCCGGTCACCGACCAATGGATGTCGGACGGGGCGGCGCTCGGCCCGCTCGGCCCCGCCACCGCCGGCCTCACCCTGATCGAGGCGCCCTCGCCGCGGGCCGAGGCGCTGGCCATCGCGCTCCGGCTCCGCAAGGCCGCCGAGGACGGGCAGCGCGCCGCGCTGATCACGCCCGACCGGATGCTCACGCGCCGCGTCACCGCCGCGCTCGACCGCTGGGGGATCGTGCCCGACGACAGCGCCGGACTGCCGCTCGTCCAGTCGGCGCCGGGGCGGTTCCTTCGCCATGTCACGGCGCTGATCGGGCGGCCCCTGACGGCCGAGGCGCTTCTTGTCGTGCTGAAGCATCCGCTGGCGGCGACCGGGGCCGGCGACCGCGGCAACCACCTTCGCCATACCCGTGACCTCGAACTGTCGCTCCGCCGCTTCGGCCCGCCCTTCCCGACGGGGGCCGACCTGCACGCCTGGGCCGGCAAGACCGGCGGCGGTGGGCGGGCGCTTTGGGCGGAGTGGATTTCCCGGACCCTCGACGGCAGCGCCGATTCGAACGAAAGGCCACTTTCCGCCTTTGCAGACACGCATCTGAGGCTTGCCGGCGCCCTTGCCGCCGGTCCCGGAGGCCAGGTCGAGGCCAGCGAACTCTGGCGCGAGGAGGCGGGTCGACTCGCCTTCCGCACGATGGCGGAACTGGTGGCCGAGGCGCCGAATGGCGGCGCGTTCCGACCATCCGATTACAGCAACCTCGTGACCGCGCTCCTGTCACAAGGCAGCGTCCGGCAGGCCGCCTCCGCGCATCCGCTGATCGCGATCCAGGGCACGCTCGAGGCGCGGGCGGGCGGGGCCGACCTCGCGATCCTCGCCGGGCTCAACGAGGGGATCTGGCCCGCCAGCCCCGCGCCCGATCCGTGGCTTTCGCGGCAGATGCGTCTGAAGGCAGGGCTCCTGCTGCCCGAACGCCAGATCGGCCTCTCCGCGCACGATTTCCAGCAGGCGGCGGGCGCCGCCGAGGTCGTGCTGACCCGCGCCGTCCGCGACGAGGAGGCGGAGACCGTCGCCTCGCGCTGGGTCGCCCGGCTGACGAACCTGATTCAGGGCCTGCCGGACCGGGGCGGGGCGGAGGCGCTGCAGGCGATGCGCGACCGCGGCGAAGGCTGGCTGCGCCTCGCCCGCGCACTCGAGACGCCGGAACGCATGGCCGCCGCGCGCCGCCCCGCGCCGCGCCCGCCGGTCGACAAGCGCCCGCGCGAGCTTCCGGTCACGGGCATCCGGACGCTGATCCGCGATCCCTACGAGGTCTATGTCCGCCGTATCCTGCGGCTCTACCCGCTCGATCCCTTGCGGGCCGAGCCCGACGCCCGCAAACGCGGCACGGTCCTGCACAAGATCATGGAGCAGTTCATTCTCGACCGCCCCGAAGGGGAAACGGAGGAGGCCGCAGCCCGGCGCCTGCTGACGCTTGCCGAGGCGAGGCTCGGCGAAGAGATCCCCTGGCCCGCCGCCCAGCGCGTCTGGCTGTCGCGGCTTGGCCGCATCGCCGACAGGTTCGCGGTGGCGGAGGCCGAACGCGCGCGCCTCGGTCGGCCGGTGATCCTTGAGAAAAAGGGCTCTGTCCCGCTGGAAACCGGCGATTTCATCCTCACCGCCCGGCCCGACCGGATCGACCTTCTGGCGGACGGTCGGGTCCATATCTACGACTACAAGACCGGAAAGCCGCCGACCGGGAAGCAGGAGGAAGCCTTCGACAAGCAGCTGCTTCTGGAAGCGGCGATGGCGGAGCGCGGCGGCTTCCCGACGCTCGGCAGACGCGAGGTCGAGGGCGCGACCTATATCCGGATCGGCGGCGCGGGCGAGGAGCGGGCGATCACGATCGACGACACGATCCTTGCCCGGACCTGGGACGGACTCGCGCGCCTCATCGTCTCCTACGACCGCCGCGCCACCGGCTATGCCTCGCGCCGGGCGGTCTTCTCGGCACGGATGGAGGGCGACTACGACCACCTTGCCCGCTTCGGCGAGTGGCAGATGGGCGACCCGCCCGAGCCGGAGGATGTCGGATGACGCGGTCGGCGGCGAGCGAACGGCAGGTCCAGGCGGCGGACCCGGTGCAGTCCACCTGGCTTTCGGCGAATGCCGGATCGGGCAAGACCCGTGTCCTGATCGACCGTGTGGCGCGGCTGCTTCTGGCCGGGACCGAGCCGCAGCGCATCCTCTGCCTGACCTACACCAAGGCGGCGGCGAGCGAGATGCAGAACCGTCTCTTTCAGCGGCTCGGCGCATGGGCAATGCTGCCGGAGCCGAAGCTGCGCGAGGCGCTGGGGGAGTTGGGCGTCGAGGGCGGCATCGACGCCGATACGCTCCTGCGCGCCCGCCGCCTCTTCGCCCGCGCGATCGAGACGCCGGGCGGGCTGAAGATCCAGACGATCCACTCCTTCTGCGCCGGGCTCCTGCGCCGCTTTCCGCTCGAGGCCGGCATCTCGCCGGACTTCACCGAGATGGACGACCGGGCGGCGAAACTCATGCGGGACGAGATCGTCGAGGAACTGGCCGCGGGCGGCGACGTGGCCGCGGTCGACGCCATCGCCGGGATCTTCTCCGGCGACGATCTTTCCGGCCTGCTGGGCACTTTGTGCCGGTTGAGTGACGCTTTTTCCAACCCGCTCGACCGGGCGGGGGCGCTGGGGCTCTTCGGCCTTCCGGCGGATTTCGACGCCGCCGCAGGCGTCGCGACCGCCTTCGACGGCTCGGAACCCGCGCTTTTTGCCGCCGTCGTCCCGATCCTCGGAACGCAAAGCAAGACGATGGTCGAACTGGCCGATCTGCTTGCCGGCCTCGACACGGCGGGCCGCCCGGCCGAAGCCTTCGACGCGCTGTGCTCGGTGTTCCTCTATCGGCAGAGCGGGGGCGGGTTCCGGGCAGAGGCGAAGACCGGCACCGTGCCAACCAAGAGCGCACAGAAGGCGATTGGCCCGTGGCTGGAGGACTTCCAGGGGCTGATGACCCGGGTGGCAGAGGCTCTCGGCCGACTCAATGCACTGGCCGCCGCCGAGAAGACGCTGGCGCTGCACCGCTTCGCCGCCGCGTTCCTGCCGCGCTACGCTTCGCGCAAGGCCGAACGCGGCTGGCTCGACTTCGACGACCTCATCACCCGTTCTGCCCGGCTTCTCTCCGATCCCGGTGTCGCGGCCTGGGTGCTCTTCCGGCTCGACGGCGGGATCGACCACATCCTCGTGGACGAGGCGCAGGACACCAGTCCGGGCCAATGGCAGGTGGTCGAGCGTCTGGCCGACGACTTCACCTCGGGCGAAAGCGCGCGGGGGCAGGGGCGGACGGTCTTCGTCGTCGGCGACAAGAAGCAGTCGATCTATTCCTTTCAGGGCGCCGATCTTGCCGCGTTCGACGCGATGCAGAGCCATTTCGCCACGAAATACGCCGAGGTCGGCATCGGGTTCCAGCGGCTGGAACTCGAGCATTCCTTCCGCTCCTCCGACGCCGTCCTCAGGGTGGTCGACCTGACCTTCGACGAGCGCGTGAATCGCGGCCTCGGCGGCGATCCGAAGCACCTGGCCTTCCATGCCGACCTGCCGGGGCGGGTGGACATCTGGCCGGCGATCCCCAGGGCCGACAAGCCCGAGGCGGAGAACTGGTACGACCCGACCGACATCCTTCCGGACGAGCATGAGACCGTCGTCCTCGCCCGCCGCATCGCCGCCGGGATCCGGCGGATGATCGACGCGGGCGCGTGCATCCCGACGAAGAAGGGGCTGAAGCCGGTCGACGAGGGCGATATCCTCATCCTCGTCCAGCGCCGCTCCGACCTCTTCTTCGAGATCATTCGCGCCTGCAAGTCGGCCGGGCTCGACATTGCCGGCGCTGACCGTCTGAAGATCGGCGGAGAACTCGCGGTGAAGGATCTCGGCGCGCTCCTGCGGTTCCTCGCCACGCCCGAGGACGACCTGTCGCTCGCCGCCGCGTTGCGCTCGCCGCTTTTCGGCTGGTCCGAGGGCATGCTCTACGAACTTGCCGAGGGACGGGGCGACGCCTATCTCTGGGCCGCGCTGCGTGACCGCGCCGGGGCGTATCCCGAAACGCTGGCGATGCTGAACGATCTGCGCGACCAGGCCGACTTCCTGCGGCCCTACGACCTCATCGAGCGGATGCTGACCCGGCATGGCGGCCGCGACCGGCTGATCGCCCGCCTCGGGCCAGAGGCCGAGGACGGGATCGACGCGCTCCTCAACCAGGCGCTGGCCTTCGAGCAGTCGGACGTGCCGAGCCTCACCGGCTTCCTCGTCTGGATGGAAACCGACGATGTGGAGATCAAGAGACGGCTCGATTCCGCCTCGAAATCCATCCGGGTGATGACCGTCCACGGCGCCAAGGGGCTCGAGGCGCCGATCGTCATCCTGCCCGATACGGCGAAGCGGCGCGACGATCCGCGCGACGAGATCTTCCTCCTCGACGGGCACCCGGTCTGGAAGACGCGGGCCGACGAAAGCCCCGCCGGGATCGCGGCGGTTCGCGGCGCCATGCAGGAGCGTCAGCGCGAGGAACGCATGCGGCTTCTCTATGTCGCGATGACGCGGGCCGAGGTCTGGCTGATCGTCTGCGGCGCGGGCGATGTGGGGGAGGGGGCGGAGAGCTGGTATTCGCTTGCCGCCGAGGCGGTCGAGAAGGCCGGCGCCGTCGACCTCGCGACCGAGGGCGGCACAGGCCGGCGCCACGAATACGGCGCGTGGCCGGCGGACCTGCCGCGGCGGCCGGCGACGACCGAGCCTCCGGTGGGCCTGCCCGGCTGGTCAAGCGCGGGCGCGCCGGCGCAGGCGGGGCCGCAAGCGCCGCTCTCGCCCTCCGCGCTAGGCGGGGCCAAGGCGCTGCCGGGCGAAGAGGGGCTGGACGAGGAAACCGCGAAGCGGCGCGGCACCTGGCTGCATCTTCTGCTCGAACACCTGCCGCTCTGGCCCGAGGCCGACTGGCCGGCAATCGCGGCGGCGCTCATGGCGACCGGCGACGACATCGCGTCTTCGGCCGAGACAGAGACGATCCTGGACGAGGCGCGCCTGGTTCTGGGCTCTACCGGAATGGCAACGCTTCTGGGGACGGGGGCGCTGAGCGAGGTCGAACTGACCGCGCCGCTCGACGCGCTCGGCGGGCGGATCGTGCACGGGACGATCGACCGGCTGCTGATCGAGGCCGACCGCGTTCTCGCCATCGACTACAAGTCCAACGCGGTCATTCCCGCCCGCGCCGAGGACGTGCCCGATGGTATCCTGAGGCAGATGGGCGCCTATGCGGCAATGCTGGAACGGATCTATCCCGGCCGTCGGGTCGAGACCGCGATCCTCTGGACGAAGAGCGGCGCGCTGATGCCGCTGCCTCGCGACATCGTGAGGGATGCCCTGTTGCGCACCACCATCCCTTGACGGCACCCTCGGCCATTCATACGTTCCTGCCAACGCATCCCGAACCTGGAGAACCGACATGGCCACCGTCGCCGTCACCGACGCCACCTTTGACACCGAAGTCCGGCAGTCCGACATTCCCGTAGTCGTCGATTTCTGGGCCGAATGGTGCGGTCCCTGCAAGCAGATCGGCCCGGCGCTGGAAGAGCTTTCCACGCAATATGCGGGCAAGGTCAAGATCGTGAAGGTGAACGTGGACGAGAACCCCGATTCGCCGGCGCAGATGGGCGTCCGCGGCATCCCCGCGCTCTTCATGTTCAAGGACGGGCAGGTCGTTTCCAACAAGGTCGGCGCCGCCCCGAAGGCCGCGCTGCAGAGCTGGATCGAATCGGCGATCTGATCTGGCCGGGATCGGATGACAAAGGGCGCCTCCGGGCGCCCTTTTGCTTGTCCGGTTGCGGGCACGGGCGGTGACCGCCATATAGGATCGTGACGAACGGAGGGCCGCATGGCGAAAGACGAGTTTCCCGGCTGGCATGGCACGACGATCATCGGCGTGCGCAAAGGCGGCGAGGTCGTGGTCGCGGGCGACGGGCAGGTGAGCCTTGGCCAGACCGTGATCAAGGGCACCGCGCGCAAGGTCCGTCGGCTCAACCCCGGCGGGCGCGACGTGGTTTGCGGCTTCGCCGGATCGACGGCGGATGCCTTCACCCTGCTGGAGCGGCTGGAAAAGAAGCTCGAGGCGGCGCCGGGGCAACTCATGCGCGCCTGCGTGGAGCTTGCCAAGGACTGGCGCACCGACAAGTATCTGCAAAAGCTCGAGGCGATGCTGATCGTGACCGACGGGACGACGCTTCTCGTGGTGACCGGCGCCGGCGACGTGCTGGAGCCGGAGCATGACGTGGCCGCCATCGGCTCGGGCGGGAATTTCGCGCTCGCCGCCGCGCGGGGGCTGATGGAGACCGGGCTTTCGGCCGAGGAGATCGCCCGGAAGGCAATGGCCATCGCCGCCGATATCTGCGTCTACACCAACGGCAACCTGACGGTGGAGACCATCCGTGGCTGACGAACCGGCGATCTTCGGCCCGGCCGACCTGCGCGCCGCCGTCGCTTCCGGCCTCGTGACCGAAGCGCAGGCGGCGGGCATCACCGCGCTCGCGCATGACCGGGCGGGCAAGCGCGCGGCCTTGCCGGCCGAGGACGAGCCGTTCGAGTTCTTTCGCGGTTTTGCCGAGATCTTCATCGCGCTCGGCCTCTCCATCCTGCTCGGCGGCGTCGCGCTTTTGCTGACGATCGTCGGCGGCGTGACGATCCTGATCGCGATCCCGGCAATCCTCGCGCTGATCGCCTGGTGGATGGCGGGATACTTCACGCTGAAGCGGCGGATGAACCTGCCATCCATGGTGCTTGTCAGTGCCTATTCCGGCGGAATCTACGTTTCTGCCCTGACGCTTCTGGGGCAGATAGACCTCGGTCTGAGGGGTGTGGCGCTGGTCTCGGCGCTGCTGGCGGCGGCCGCGGTGCTGGCCTGGTTCGCCCGCTTCCGGCTGCCCTTCGCGATGTTCGTCTTTGGCTTTTTCGCGCTGATGGCGACCTATTCGCTTTTCGCGCGCTACAATCCTGGCGGCAGTTTCGACACTCTCGACGCCTGGGCCAACAGCTTCCGGCCGGGCGCCAATCTCCGGCTCGCCTCGCTGGTTTTCGGGCTTGGCGCCTTCATCGGCGCGATGTGGTTCGATCTGCGCGACCCGCACCGGATCACCCGCCATTCGGCCACCGCCTTCTGGCTGCACCTGCTGGCCGGCGCCACGCTGGTCAACACCGTCGCCGGCAACCTCTACGCTGGCGGCGCGGGCAGCCTGCCGGCCACGGCGCTGGCGCTTTGCGCCTTCGCGCTGGTGGCGCTGGTGGTGGACCGCCGCTCGATCCTGACGGCGGGCATCGTCTATATCGCGGCGCTGATCTACTGGGCGGTGATCGGTGAGGGGCGTGGCGCGCCGCGCGACTGGGCGGTAGTGCTGATCATCCTCGGCGCGATGTTCACGGCGCTCGGCACCTGGTGGGTGCAGTTGCGCGGGCTGATCATGCGCGCGCTGCCCGACTTTCCCGGCAAGGACCGGCTTCCGCCCTATTTGGAGACCCCATGACCGATCTCACCCCGCGCGAAATCGTTTCGGAACTTGACCGCTTCATCATCGGCCAGAAGGACGCCAAGCGTGCCGTTGCCGTCGCGCTCCGCAACCGCTGGCGGCGCAAGCAACTGGCCGACGACCTGCGCGAGGAGGTTTACCCGAAGAACATCCTGATGATCGGCCCGACCGGCGTCGGCAAGACCGAAATCTCGCGGCGCCTCGCGAAGCTCGCCAAGGCGCCCTTCATCAAGGTCGAGGCGACCAAGTTCACCGAGGTCGGCTATGTCGGCCGCGACGTCGAACAGATCATCCGCGACCTGACCGACGGCGCGATGATCGAGACCCGCGAGCGGATGCGCGAGGACGTGAAGGCCCGCGCCCACCAGGCCGCCGAGGACCGGGTGATCGAGGCCATCGCCGGCACCGACGCGCGCGAACAGACGCGCGAGATGTTCCGCACCCGACTGAAGAAGGGTGAGCTTGACAACACCGTGATCGAGCTTGAGGTCGCAGACACCTCGAATCCGATGCCGATGCTCGACATTCCCGGCCAGCCGGGCGGCATGGGCTCGATGAACCTTGGCGATATCTTCGGCAAGGCCTTCGGCGGGCGGAAGATCCGCAAGAAGATGACCGTGGCGGCGAGCTATGAGGCGCTGATCTCGGAAGAGGCCGACAAGCTTCTCGACGACGAGGCGGTGAAGGCAGCGGCGCTGGACGCGGTCCAGGAAAACGGCATCGTCTTTCTCGACGAGATCGACAAGGTCTGCGCCCGGGCCGAGACGCGCGGCGCCGATGTCAGCCGTGAGGGCGTGCAGCGCGATCTCCTGCCGCTCATCGAGGGCACCACGGTCAGCACGAAATATGGCGCGGTGAAGACCGACCATATCCTTTTCATCGCCTCGGGCGCGTTCCACATCGCGAAACCCTCGGACCTCCTGCCAGAATTGCAGGGGCGCCTGCCGATCCGGGTGGAACTGCGCGCGCTGACCGAAGAGGACTTCGTCCGCATCCTGACCGAGCCGGACAACGCCCTGACCCGGCAATATGCGGCCTTGATGGGCACCGAGGAGGTAACGGTCAGCTTCACCGAGGACGGCATCGCCGCGCTTGCCCGCATCGCCGCCGAAGTGAATCGCAGCGTCGAGAATATCGGCGCAAGAAGGCTCTATACCGTCATGGAGCGCGTCTTCGAGGAGCTTTCCTTCGCCGCCCCCGACCGGGCGGGCGACAAGGTGACGGTTGACGCCGATTTCGTGGAAAAAAACCTCGGCGACCTCTCCCGTTCCACCGATCTCAGCCGTTACGTACTTTGATCCGCTGGCGCGCCCGCGCCGGTTGCGCTAATCAGGGCACGGAAGCGGACAACAGGCGCGACGATGGGCCGGACCCTTGCGGCAATACTGATCCTCCTCAGCCTCGCCGCCTGCGAGCCGCGCGGCGCTATCGTCGTGGTGCCCGAGGCGGCCCGAGCCAACGCGGTCGAGACCGTGTTCATCGGCACGACCCGGGGGGTCGACCCCGAGGACGGCAACGCGTTCAGCAAGGTGCGAAACCAGTCCACACGCTATGCCCGGCTGGACATCGCGATTCCGCCCGACCGGAGCCCTGGCGAGATCCGCTGGACGCCGCCGCGGCGCGCGCCCGATTCGCGCACCGAATTCCTGACGACGCGGGAACAGCTCTATTCCGGCGCCCCCGGTTTCCGCGCCGATCTTGCCCGCGCGCTCTCGCGCGAGCGGCGTGGCACGCGCGAGGCGGTGGTTTTCGTCCATGGCTTCAACACCACCTTCGCCGAGGGCGCCTACCGACTGGCGCAACTTGGCCACGACCTCGATCTCGGCGGCGTGCTGGTGCACTACTCCTGGCCCTCGCTCGGTCATCCGCTCGGCTATGCCTATGACCGCGACAGCGCGCTTTTCGCGCGCGATGGGCTCGAATTGCTCCTTGATGAGGTCGTGGCGGCGGGGGCCGAGCGCGTGCTGATCCTCGCCCATTCGATGGGCTCGGCGCTGACGATGGAGACGCTGCGGCAAGTCGCCATCTCGGGCAACACGCGCGTGCAGCGGCGGATCGCCGGCGTCGTCCTGATCTCACCGGATCTCGATGTCGATGTGTTCCGCGCCGAGGCGATGCGGATCGGCACGCTGCCGCAACCCTTTCTCATCTTCACCTCGAAGAAGGACCGCGCGCTGGCACTCTCGGCGCGGCTTTCCGGGCAGCGCGACCGGCTCGGCAATTTGACCGATGTGTCCGAGATCGCGGACCTCAAGGTGACATTGCTGGACACCACCGCCTATTCGGTTGGCGACGGCCATTTCAACGCTGGAAACTCGCCGGTGCTTCTGGCGCTTCTCGGGCGGATTTCCGACGTCGACGCGGCCCTTTCGACCGAACAGGCGGGGCGGACCGGGCTGTTGCCGGGCGCGGTTCTGACGGTGCGGAGCGCAACGCGGATCGTCCTGTCGCCGGTCACCGCGATCTCGGGCATCGCACCTTAGGCTCGGCGCTTCAGATAGACGTAGAAAGCGCCGCCGCCACCATGTTTCAGATGCGCCGGCGTGACCTGAAGCACCAGCGCGCCGAGGGGCGGCTGGGTCAGCCAATGCGGCACCTGATGGCGCAAGATGCCCACGCGCTGCGGGATCGGACCGTGATCCTCACTGCGCTTGCCCTTTCCGGTGATCACGAGAACCAGCCGTTTGCCGGAGCCATGGGCGCCGAGAATGAAGCGGATCAGTTCGGGATGCGCCTCGGCCAGCGTCATCCCGTGCAGGTCGATCCGCGCCTCGGGGCGGAGCTTTCCGCGCGTCAGTTGCTGATGGGTGCGCCGGTCCATCCGCACCGGCTGCGCCGCGAGCCGGTCCTCGAGCGCCGGGACGAGGTCATGCGCGGCGGTCATCGGCCGCGCCATCTGGCCGATATGGAAATCCGAAGGCAGAGGCTTGGGATGGGTCGGCTTCGGCCTCGGCCCGGCCTCGGCGGCGGGCGCATGAACCGGCCGGATTGGCCGGGCGGAGGACGCGACGCGGCCCCAAAGTTCCCGCTCCTCGGGCGTCAATCCGCGCTTGCGCCGGCTCACCGGGCGATCCCTTCGGCCAGGCTTACGGGCAGAAACGTCACTAACCTGCCCGAAATCCGCATTTTTCCGGCACGTTCGCCCGCCTCGGCACCCGAACCGCAGAAGAGATCGCCGCGCTCAGCGCCCTTGATCGCGCTGCCGGTGTCCTGCGCGATCATCAGCGAAGCCGAGGCGTCCCCCTCGACCCAGACCGGCGCGCCGAGCGGGACATGATCGGGATCGACCGCAAGTGACCGGCCCGCCGTCACCGGCCGGCCCATGCAGCCGAGCGGCCCGGACCCCTCGGGCAGGTCGAGCGCCCGGAAGAAGACGAAGGACGGACTGTGCCGCAGGAGGTCCGCCACGCGGCCGGGATGGCGCGCGCACCAGTCCCGGATCGCCCCCGCCGACATCTCCGCCGCCGCAATCTCGCCGCGCCGAACCAGCTCGGCGCCGATGGAGCGGTAGTCCTGACCGTTCTTCCCGGCAAAGCCGAAGCGCCGGACCCGCCCGTCCGCCAGCCGCACCCGGACGGAGCCCTGGACTTGCGCAAGGAACGCCTCGACCGGGCTGTCGAGCCAGACAAGCTCGCGCCCGGCGAGGAGGTTTCCCGCCTCGATCTCCGCGCGGCTCAGCCAGGGTCGGTCGGCGGGGAGATCGGGGGGAGGGGCATAGAGCGGATGACGGAAGATATCGTCGGGCGCCTCGGTGCCCGCGACCTCGGGCTCATAATAGCCGGTCAGAAGCGCCGGCGGCGTACCGATGAGGACAGGGCGGAAGTGCCGTTCGAAGAAGGCGCGGGCGTCGTCACCCTCCGGGCGCGGCCAGTCCGGGCCAAGCAGATCAACGGTCAGCGCATAGGTGGCCAGAGCTGCGGCGTGGTCATCCTCGGCCCAGCCGGCCAGCCGGGAAAATGCCAGCCGCCGCGCCGCCCGCATCACTCGCCGGTGGCGACGAGAAGCCAGTTCGGGTCGTTCGACCCCATCTTGCGGGCGAAGGTCCAGACATCCCGCTGGCGGCGGACCTCTTTCGGGTTGCCCTCGACCACCTCGCCTTCGGCATTGCGCGCCGCCGAGACGAGTTCGCTCGCGAACCGCACCGTCACTTCGCCTTCACGGCTCACCGGATCGAACTCGGCGCCCTGCAGGCTCACCTCGCGGATGCCCAGGAATTCGGCCGTGACCGTCAGGCCACGGGCGGCACGGGCCGCCACCACCTCGGCAAAGGTGTCGTAGACCTCCTCGGACAGGAACGGCTTGACCTTGCCGAGATCGCCCTTCTCGAAAGCCATCAGGATCATCTCGTAGGCGCCGCGCGCCCCGCCGAGGAATTCCGAGACCGAGAAACTCGGCTCCGCCTCCTTCATCGCCGCGAGCGCCCGGGCGGCGTCGCTGCCTTCGGCGACGTGATCGGTGATGTCGCGGTCTGGCCCGCCCTCGATCACCTCGAACTTGCTCTTGCGGGCATCCGACAGTCGCGCCGGAACGGGGGGCTTTTCGAAACCCTCACGTGTGCCCAGGACGCTTTTCAGCCGCAGGATCAGGAAAATCGCGATCCCGGCAAGGACAAGCAGCTGGATAACGGCATTGGACATGTGTCAGGGCCTCTATTGCCGCGACCGGATTGCGGCAGGGTTGGTATCTTTCTCACTCTCTACCTATGTAAGTCACGTGTGGGGTCAAGTCCACTCCGCGACCCGGAAAGGAGATGCCATGTGGCTTCTGATCGCGTTCATCGCGGTTCCCCTGATCGAAATCGGCCTCTTCATCAAGGTGGGCGGGCTGATCGGCCTGTGGCCGACGCTGGCGATCGTCCTTCTGACGGCCGTCGTCGGCAGCTGGCTGGTGCGGATGCAGGGGGCGCTGGCCCTCGCGCAGCTCAGGAGCTCGCTGAACGAGCTACGGGATCCGACGGAGCCCATCGCGCACGGCGCGCTGATCCTCCTGGCCGGCGCGCTCCTCCTGACGCCGGGGTTCTTCACCGATGCGATGGGGATCCTCCTCCTGATCCCGCCGGTCCGCGCCGCGGTGCTGCGCTACCTCGCCGCACGGGTCCGGGTGGAGCGATTCACCGTCGGCGGTGCTCCCCCGCGCCGGGAACCCTACCGGCCCGACGTCATCGACGGCGAGTTCCACGAGGTCGATCCCGACGAATCGCTGCCGCGCCGCCCCTCGGGCTGGACGCGGCATTGAGGCGTCCGCCTCAAGGTGCTACACCGCTCGCCGACTGGGATTTCTTGGGAGAGTATCAGATGGCCGAGAACGGCAACGGGGCCGCGCCCGAACAGGCGCCGCAGGTGAAGATGCAGGTGCTGGGACAGTTCATCCGCGACCTGTCCTTCGAGAACGTCGTGGCGCAGAAGGGCATTTCCAACGCGGACGTCCAGCCGGACATCCAGGTCCAGGTCAGTCTCGACGCCCGCAAGCGCGCCGTCGATCACCAGTACGAGGTGGTGAGCAAGTTCAAGGTCACGTCGAACAACACCGCCGACAAGGCGCCGCTCTTCCTGCTGGAACTCGACTACGGCGCGATCTTCCATATCGAGGGCGTGCCGGAAGACCAGCTGCACCCGTTCCTCCTGATCGAATGCCCGCGCATGGTGTTCCCGTTCGTGCGCCGTATCATCTCGGACGTGACCCGCGACGGCGGCTTCCCGCCCCTGAACATCGATACCGTCGATTTCCTCGCCCTCTACCGCCAGGAACTCGCCCGCCGCGCGGCGGCGCAGAAGCCGTCCGAACAGGTGTCGTGACAGCGCCGTCCGACCTTGTTCCGGCCTGGATCGAAGGGCGCCTCGTGCCCATCGACAAGCTTGCCGCGCATCTGGAAGGCCGCCGCCACAAGGCGGTCTCGGTCTTCGTGATGGACGGCGACACGGTGCTGATCCAGCGCCGTGCGCTCGGGAAGTACCACACCCCCGGCCTCTGGGCGAATACCTGTTGCACCCATCCGCATTGGGACGAGGCGCCCAAGGATTGCGCCGTACGCCGGCTGCGCGAGGAGCTGGGGATCGAGGGGCTGACCCCGGTCTTCGCGGGCCAGGTCGAGTACCGCGCCGATGTCGGCGGCGGCATGACCGAGCACGAGGTGGTGGACATCTTCACCGCCCGCGCGCCGCACGATCTGACCGTCGCGCCGAACCCGTCCGAGGTGATGGAGGTGCGCTGGATCGCGCTCACCGAACTCATGGACGAGGTCGAGGCTGCGCCCGACCGCTTCACGCCCTGGCTGCGGATCTATCTGGCCGATCACCGCGCCCGGATTTTCGCCGCCTGACTGGCTTCATCTTGCAAGAAATATCCCGGGGGTCCGGGGGCTGGCCCCCGGCTTCTTGGGAATCTTGCCTCCGGCGGGGATATTTATTGCAAGATGAAGCCGGTCAGCCGATCTCCATTTCCTCCAGCAGGACCGACCAGGCGGCCCCGTGCATGTCGCGGTCGGCGCGTGTGCCCTGGACAGCGGGCCGGGGGAGGGAGAACTTGACGACGTTCAGTTCGGCGATGTCGAAGCGCTTGAGGACCGCCGGGTCGACGCGGAACAGGGCGGCGACGCGCGCGGTGTCGAGGCCGGCCGATATCCGGTCGAAAGCAGCTCTGTTCCCGCAGAAGACATCGATCGTCAGCCAGAACGGCCCGGCGTTCTTCGAGCGGACCTTGTCGGCGATCTGACCAAGTTCAGCCATGGCCGACCTCTTCGGTGACGAGCCGGAAGGGGTCCATCGGGTCGGCGGGCGCGAGCACGTGGTGCAGGCAGAACTCGTAGAGCGCGCCGCGATTCACTTCCGCCGGCGAGAAGGGAAAGGCGAAGGTCGGCATCGGTTCCTCCTCGGTCAGTGCATGGTGGAGCAGATAGGGGTTGAGGATCTTGCCGATCTCGCCCGCCTGCGCCTCGGTGGGCGCCGTGGCGATTGCAAGAACCCCGACCTCGACGGGCAGCGCGCCCCCGGTTTCCAGCGCCCCGAGCGTGGCGTCGATACCGATAAGCCGCAACTCTATCGTGTAATCGTCCTCCGAGAGCCCCATCCGGGCCGCTACGTCGCCGCGGGCGCGGGCGGCGGCCTGATCGGCCCAGGTCCGCGCTTGCCCCACATAGCGGCGGTCGCGCAAGAGCGTCAGGCTGACGGTCTGATAGCCGGCGATCCGGGCGCCTTCCAGCTTTACCGTATAAGGTCCGGGCCGCCAGACCGAGCCTTCGACGCGGACGCGACGGGCATCGAGCGCCTCATAGCGCGCGCCGGTCACGTCGAGCACGCCGCCCGGTTCATGGAGCAGGAACGGGTCGGAGTTCTCGTAGAGCATGTGGGCCGAGACCGTGTAGGGCGTCGCCCGCGCCGTGGCGCCGAGTGGCTCCACGGTGAAGCCGGTGTCGTCGAAGTCGATCTGGATCGTACCGGAAGCCGGATGGGTCGTCGCTATGGCCCCGCATTCGCCGATCTTGGCGCCGTGCCAGGCGCCACCGGGATGGCAGCCCCGGGCAAGCGGCAGGGCGGCGATGATCGCGGTGTCGGTCGTGCGCCCGGCGATGACGATGTCGGCACCGGTGGCGAGGGCGGCCTGCACCTGCTCGGCCCCGGCGAGGGCGACGATATTGCTGCAGGCGCGGATCGTGTCGGCGTCGATCTCCGGCGCGGCGGGCAGGGCCGCGATGCGGCCAGCGGCGAATGATTGTGCGATCTCGGACGGGTTCTGGCCGGAATAGAGCCTTGTCACGCGCAGGCTCTGGCCCAGTTCGTCGGCCAGTTCACACGTGATTTCAAAGAGCCAGTCGACCACCGCATCGGCCCCGCAGGTGCCTGCGGTACCGATCACCAGCGGCACCCCGGCCTCGGCCCGCGCCAGCATCAGGTCGCGCCATTCGGCCTTCGTCGTTGCGCGCGAATATTTCGACACGGCCCGCCCGAGATAGGCTGGCCCGCTATCTGTGGAGCCGCCATCGACCGCGATGATGTCGGGCCCGGCCGCGACTCCGCGCGCCAGTGCCGTCCGGTCGTAGCCGAGGCCGAGCGCGCCGGTGGGGATCAGGACTCTCGTCATCTCAATCCTCCGTCAGCTGCGGCTTCTTCAGGAACCGCCTGAGGAAGATCGGCGCGAAGAAGCCGAGGATCGCGGCGACCCAGAGGACGGAGGCGATCGGCGAGGAAAAGAGATAGGTCCATTCGCCCCCCGACAGCGTCATCGCGTGACGCAGGTTGTTCTCCATCTGGTAGCCGAGGAGGATGCCGAGGATCACGGGCACGGTCGGGATGTCCATCTTGCGGAAGGCATAGCCCATGACACCGAAGGCGATCATCAGCACAAGGTCGAAATAGCTCCCCGACAGCGAATAGATGCCGACGAAGGAGATCATCGTGACCCCTGGCAAGAGGATCGCCGGCGGCACCATCAGAATCTTCACGAAGACCTTCACCATCGGCACGTTCATCGCCAGAAGCACGAAATTCGCGATGAGGAGCGAGGCGATGAGGCCCCAGACCACGTCCGGCCGGTCGGTGAAGAGCGTCGGGCCGGGGGTGATGTTGAGGGTCATGAGGACGGCGAGCAGCACCGCCGTCGTCCCCGATCCCGGCACGCCGAGCGTCAGCATCGGCACCAGCGCCCCGCCGGCGGCGGCATTGTTGCCGGCCTCGGGGGCCGCCACGCCTTTGGCGACGCCGGTGCCGAACCCGCCCTTTTCTCCGGCGATGCCCTTTTCCATCATGTAGGTCATGAACGACCCGAGCGAGGCCCCGGCCCCCGGCAGGATCCCCGCGACGAAGCCGACGGCGGAGGAGCGGAGCATGGTCCAGCGCGTCTCCCACAAGTCCTTCCACGGCACGGTGACCTTGCCAAGCGTGACCCCGACCGCGCTCGACTTGCCGTGGGTCTCGATGAAGACGAAGACCTCGGACACCGCGAAGAGCCCGACGATGGCGACGAGGAAATCGACGCCGTCGCTCAGATGCAGGTTGCCGCCGGTGAAGCGGGTGAAGCCGGAATTGTTGTCGAGGCCGATCAGCGCGATGGCGAGCCCGATGAAGGAGGCGAGCGCCGCCTTGGCCTGGTTGTTCGAGGCCATGCCGCCGAGCGTCGCGAAGGCGAGCGCGTAGAGCGCGAAGTATTCCGCCGGCCCGAACTTGTAGGCGATCCGGGCGAGATAGGGCGCGACCAGCGCCAGCGCCAGGGTCGCGAGAAGCGCTCCGACGAAGGAGGCGACGCCGGAGATCACCAGCGCATCGCCGGCGCGGCCGTTCTTCGCCATCGGATAGCCGTCGAGCGTCGTCATCATCGCCGGCTCGTCGCCGGGGATGTTGAGCAGGATGGAGCTGATCCGCCCGCCATACATCGCGCCGTAATAGACCGAGGTCAGCAGCACCAGCGCCGCCGTCGCGTCGAGGCCGAGCGAGAAGGTGATCGGGATGAGGATCGCGACGCCGTTCGACGGGCCGAGCCCCGGCAGCGCGCCGATGATCGTGCCGAGAAAGCAGCCCACGACCGCGAGGAAGAGGGTCATCGGCGAGAGTGCCACGCCGAAGCCGAGAGCGAGGTTCGAAAAGAGGTCCATGTATCTTCCCTCAGCCCATCATGCCGCGCGGCAGGGCCAAGAGGCTGAGCCCGAGCGCATATTTGAAGATGACGAAAAGCGCGACCGACAGGCCGAGGCCGGTCAGCATGGCAGGCACCCGCTTCGGAGTGATCTGGTAACTCAGAATGGCCGCAGCGATGGCCGTCGGCAAGAGAAAGCCGAGCGGTTTCAGCGCATAGGCATAGCCCACCAGCACCACCGTCGCGAGGCCGAGCGCGAGGAGCGTCGGCAGAGCGGGCCAGTCCGGCTCCGGGTCCGGCTTGATGACCAGCATCGCCGCGCTCAGGATCATGCCGATGCCGACGATGATCGGAAAGGCCTTCGGGCCGAGTTTGTCGAAGATGTTTCCGGCCGGAAGGTTGTAGGCGCTCACGATGAACGCGAGCGCCACAAGAATCACGACCACTCCGAAGATGCGGTCGGTCTTCATCACTGGATCACGCCGATTTCGCGGCTGAGATCCTCGGTCTGGGCGATCACCTCGTCGATCCACGACTGGAAATCGCCGCCGACCTTGGTGAAGGGGGCAAGACCGTTCGCGGCCATGGCTTCCTTCCACTCGGCGCTGTCAGCGACGGCCTGAAGCCGGTCGGCCCATTTCTGGAAGTCGGCGTCCGAGATGCCGCCGGGGACATAGAGCCCGCGCCAGTTTACCGCGACGACGTCGAAGCCCTGCTCCTTCGCGGTCGGGATGTCTTCGAATCCCGGCACACGCTCTTCGGTCAGGACTGCAAGCGCGCGGACCTCGCCCGACTTGATGAAGCCGACGATCTCCGACATGTCGCCGGTCATCGCCTGGGTGAAGCCGCCGACCGTCTGGGTGATCGCATCCGCGCCGCCATCGACGCCGATATACTTCACCGCGGTGATGTCGTCGAAGCCCGCGGCCTTGAGGACCATCAACGGCTTCATGTGGTCGAAGCCGCCGGCGGCGGAGCCGCCCGCGAAAGCGACGGAAGCCGGATCGGCCTTGATCGCCTCGACCATGTCGCCCAGGGTCTGGAACGGGCTGTCCTTGGCCACGACGATGACGCCGGGATCGCCGCCGATGGCGCCGACGAATCGGACCTGATCGGCGGTCGCGTCGCCGAAGGCCTTCTGCGCGAGGCGAGTGGTGGTCGCGGACGAAGCCGCCACGATGAGGTCGGCATCGGTATTGCGCTCGGCCACGACGGTCGAGAAGGCGAGGCCGCCACCGGCGCCGGCCATGTTCGTCACCTGCACGGGCGCATCGACCTGGCCGATATCGAACAGGATCTTGCCGATCTGCCGGCAGGTGAAATCCCAGCCTCCGCCGGGATTGGCGGGCGCGATGCATTCGGTCGACCAGGCCGACGAGGCGGCCATGAGGCTGATCGCGGCGCTGGTGCCCAGCGCCTTCAGAAAGGTGAATTTCATTGGTGTCCTCCCAGACATTTTTCGTGCCAGGCAGCCCCCGACGGTCTTTCCCGCCGTGACCGACCCCCTTGCATGCGCCACGATTAGCGTAAAAGCTGACAGGAACCTGTCATGACTGTGGAGTAGGAAGACTCGTGCGGTTTCTTCTGGTCGAGGACAGTCCCGATCTGGCGCAATCCGTCGCCGACCGGCTGAGGCTCGACGGTCATGCCGTCGATCCCGCCGCCTCGCTTGCCGAGGCGCGCGATTGCCTTGCGGCGGCGTCTTACGACCTGATTCTCCTGGATATTTCCCTGCCCGACGGCGATGGCCGCACATTTCTGGCTGCCGAACGGCGCTCGGGGCGCGATACGCCGATCATCGTCATGACCGCGCGAGCGGAGGTGTCGGACCGGGTCGATGTGCTCGATCTCGGGGCCGACGATTATGTGACCAAGCCCTTCGATTTCGCCGAACTGGAGGCGCGCTGCCGCGCGGTTCTGCGCCGCAAGGGGACTGCCTTGCAGACTGTGCAGCATTTCGTGGGGCTCACCTTCAACCCGCTGAACGCCAGTCTTTCGGTCGGTGGCGAGGTGCGGGACCTCAGAAACCGCGAACTGCGGCTGCTGGAGATCCTGCTCGCAGCACCCGAGAGGATCTTCTCGAAAAGCCAGATCTGCGACCGGCTCTTTTCCTACGCCGAGAGCGTCACCGACAATGCGATCGAGGTCTATGTCGCCCGGCTCCGCAAGAAGCTCGAAGGCTCCGGCGCGCGGATCGAGACGGTGCGCGGCATCGGCTACCGGCTGACCTCGGGATGAGGCGCGCGCCGCTGTCCCTGCGACTGCGGCTGGTGCTCCAGCTTTTGGGGATCGCGGCGGTTCTGGCGATCGTCCTTTATTTCACCGTCCGCACCGTCGCCGATCAGGCGGCCGAGGCAACGCAGGACGGGGTGCTCGGTGCCGCGACCCTTGCCATCGCCGAAAGACTGCAAGGCGGCGATGACGATGTCGGCGTCGATCTGCCCTATGAGGCCTTCTCGATCCTCGGTTCGATTTCGGCCGACCGGGTCTTTTACCGGATCGAGGCGGGCGGGACGACGCTCACCGGCTACGACGACCTGCCGCTGCCGGAAGCGGCGGGTGCAGCGGTAACGCCGGTCTTCTACACGCGGGCCTACCGCGATACCGAGGTCCGCATCGCCGCCGTCGGCCGGATGGTCCTCGTCGCGCGGAAACCGGTGCCGGTGCTCGTCCTCGTCGCCCAGACAAGGCAGGGGCAGGAAGCCATCGCCCAGCGCGTCGCCCAGCGCGCGGCGGCCCTCGGCCTCGGCTCCTTCGCGCTGGCCGCCGCGCTGTCGCTTCTGACCGCCGGCAGTGTGCTTCGCCCGATCAACCGGCTTGCCGACGCGGTCGGACAGCGCGGGCCGCAGGACCTGCGCGCGGTCGATCACCCGACGCCGGCGGAACTGCGCCCGCTGATCACCGCACTGAACGGCTTCATCGCCCGGCTCAGGGGCGCGCTCAGCCGGACCGAGACCTTCATCGCCGAGGCCGCGCATCACATCCGCACGCCCCTGGCCACCGTGCGGGCCCGGGCCGAGATCGCCATGCGGCAAAGCACGTCCGAAGACACCCGCGAGACGCTCCGCGCCGTAATCCGCGCGGTCGAGGAAAGCAGCCGCTCCGCCGGGCAGCTTCTCGACCATGCGACGGTGGTCTACCGTTCCGACCGGATGGCCGACGAACGGTTCGACCTCGCGAAGCTGGTCGAGACGCAGGCCGAGGCGTTCCGGCCCACCGCCGACCTCAAGGATCTGACGATCCGGCTGTCGGGCACCGACACGCCGGTGATCGTGCAGGGCGACCGGCCGCTGATCGAGGCGGCCTTGCGGAACCTTCTCGACAACGCGGTCAAGTATTCGGCCGACGAAACCACCATCGACCTCAGCCTCACCGGCGGGCCCGAGGCGCGGATCGAGGTTGCCGACCGGGGGCGGGGGCTTTCCGGTCAGGCGCAGGCGCGGCTTTCGAAGCGCTTCGCGCGGGGCGAGAATGCCGGCGATGTCATCGGCTCCGGCCTCGGCCTGACCATCGTTGAAGAGGTCGCGGCGGCCCATGGCGGGCGGTTCGAACTGACCGAACGGGAAGGAGGCGGCGCATGCGCGCGATTGTTCTTGCCCTTGGGCTGATCCTTCACGCGGCCTTCGCCGCCGCCTTCCAAGTGGAGGAGGAAACGTTTTTCCCCGCGACCGGCGACGAACAGCGGGTGCTGTCGATCCTCTCGACCACCGACACCGTGATCCTGCGGCCGCTCATCGCCGGCTTTCAGGCGCGTCGGCCCGATGTGGCCCTGCGCTACACCATGGCCAATTCCCAGGCCGTCTATGCCGCTGTGCATGACGAAGGTCTCAGCTTCGATCTTGTGATTTCATCGGCGATGGACCTGCAGATGAAGCTCGCCAATGACGGGTTCGCCGCCCCTTACGGATCGACCGCGACGGCCGGGCTGCCGGGCTGGGCGCGCTGGCAGAACCGGCTTTTCGCCTTCGCGCAGGAAAACGTCGTGCTGATCGCCTCGCGATCCGGGCTCGGCGACCTGCGGCTGCCGCAGACCCGTCGCGACCTGATCGAATTGTTGCGTGACAATCCCGACCGCTTTCGCGGCAAGATCGGCACCTATGACCCGGAACTCTCTGGCGCGGGCTACCTTTTCGCCACCCAGGACGCCCGGCAATCCGACAGCTTCTGGCGCCTGGCCGAGGTGATGGGCGGTCTCGCGCCGCGCCTCTATACCACCTCGAACGAAATGATTGCGGATCTGAAACAAGGCCGACTCCTCCTCGCCTACAACGCCCTCGGCAGCTATGCCGAGCCGCGGCTTGCCGATGATCCCGACGCCGCGGTGATCGAGCTTGAGGATCACACGCTGACACTCCTGCGGACCGGGCTCATCCCGGTCGCTGCGGAAGCGCCCGATCTCGGCGGCCTCTTTCTTGATTTCCTGCTTGAACCCGAGGGACAAAGGCTCTTGCGTGACGAGGCCGGCCTGCCGCCCATCGACGAAGCCGCCCTCTCCGGCAGGCCGCATCTCAGGCCGATGCGGCTCGATCCCGGGCTGCTGGTCTTCCTCGACGGGCTGAAGCGGCGCGGCTTTCTCGACGAGTGGAACGCGGCGCTGAGCCGCAACTGAGTTCACATTTTCACCGGAGATCGGCCAAATCGCGCGTGACGTGCCCGCCGACGCTGGAATTCGCCGCGGATTGCTGCGAGTTAGGAGAACGTAGAGAGTTGCGGGCGGGGGCTGTCGTGCGAAAGGAGCAATCGGGATTGTGGAGGGCAGGCTGCGCCGCGCTGCTTTGCCCTTTTCTCGCCATGCCGCTCGCACCTGCGCAGGCGCTGGATGGGTTCGTCCTGACCGCGCCCGGCGCCGACAAGGCGCTGACCGACCGGCTCCGCGCCGCCTCGCTCGTGGCCGATGCCGAACGAAGCGGCCAGACCGACAGCCAGAGCGTCTTCGCCGCCGCGCGCGCCGACTATGCCCGGCTGATCGGCGCGCTTTATGCCGAGGGCTATTATTCCGGCGTGATCCACATCCGCATCGACGGGCGCGAGGTGGCCGAGATCCCGCCCCTCGACGCGCCCGCGACGATCCGCGAGGTGGAGATCAGCGTGACGCCCGACCCGCGCTTCACCTTCTCGCAGGCGCGTATGAAGCCCTATGCGAGGGGCACCAGGCTGCCGCCCGCCTATGGCGACACCAAGGTCGCCAGGTCGGGCGCCATCGTCGATGCCGCCGATGCCGGCGTCGAGGGCTGGCGCAATATCGGCCATGCCAAGGCCGAAATCGCCGGCCAGAACATCACCGCCGATCACCGCAACGCCACGCTCTCCTCGGAAATCCTGCTCGAACCCGGCCCGCGCCTGCGCTTCGGCCGGCTCTCGATGTCGGGCTATGAGCGCATGAAGCCGGAGCGGATCGCCAGGATCGCCGGCTTCCCGACCGGCGAGGTCTTCGATCCGAAGGCGCTCGACAAGGCCGCGACCCGGCTCCGGCGCACCGGCGCCTTCCGCTCCGTCGCGCTGACCGAGGCCGAGCGGCCCGGCCCCGACGGCACGCTCGATATCGGGCTCGTCGTGGCCGAGGAAAAGCTCCGCCGGTTCGGCTTCGGCGCCGAAGTGTCGAGCTCCGAGGGCCTCAGCCTGTCCGGCTACTGGCTGCACCGCAACCTTTTCGGCGGGGCCGAGCGGCTGCGCGTCGATGGCGCGTTCGACCGGATCGGCGGGCAGGATGTGGACGGGATCGGCTACGATTTCGGCGTCCGCATCGACCGGCCGGCCACGCCCGTCACCGACGCCTCGGCCTTCGTCGAGGTGAGGGCGGCACGACGGGAGATCGTCGACCTGACGGTGGACGGGTTCGAGTTCAGCTTCGGCCTGACGCGGGAGTTCGGCGACCACATCTCTGCCGAGGCGGGGATTTCCTACATCACCGCCACCGCGAAGGATGCGGCCGGCAGCGTCGATTACGAGGCTGTGGCGCTGCCCATCTCGATCACCTGGGACAATCGCGACAAGCCGCTCGACGCGCGCAAGGGCTATTACCTCGATGCCGGCGTGACGCCCTTCCACGGGTTCGGCACCACCGGCTCGGGCGGTCAGATCAAGGCCGATGCGCGCGCCTACCGGGCTTTCGGCACCGACGAGCGCTTCGTCCTGGCCGGCCGGCTCCAGCTTGGCACGGTGATCGGATCCTCGCTGGCCGCGACGCCGCCCGACTATCTCTTCTGGTCCGGCGGCGGCGGTACAGTCCGGGGCCAGCCCTACCAGTCGCTCGGCGTACCGCTGGCGCGGACGCCGACGATCACGGTCGAGACCGGCGGGCTGAGCTTCGCCGGGCTCTCGGGCGAGTTCCGCGCCAACATCACCGAGAAGATCGGCGCCGTCGCCTTCTACGACGCGGGCTTTGTCAGCGACGAGGAGCTGTTCGGCGGCAACGGCGAATGGCATGCCGGCGCCGGGCTGGGCCTGCGCTACATTACCGGGATCGGACCGATCCGGGTCGATGTCGGGATGCCGGTCTCGGGTCCCACCAATGACGGGGTGCAGATCTATGTCGGCATCGGGCAGGCGTTCTGATGCGGCGCTTTCTCCTTGGCCTTCTGCTCACGCTCCTGCCCCTCGCCGCCCCGGCGCAGGACGAGGCGACAACGGAGCGGGACCGCGACTTCCTGACCGCGTTCCTCGAAGACAACCTCTCTGGCCTCGGCCGGACGATCCGGATCGACGGGTTCGCCGGTGCGCTGTCCTCTCGGGCGACCTTCGACACGATGACCATCGCCGATGCCGACGGCATCTGGCTGACGATCCGCGACGGGGCGATCGGCTGGAACCGCAGCGCCCTTCTCTCCGGCCGGGTCGAGATCAGCGAGATGACGGCGGCCGAGATCGAGCTGCCGCGCCGGCCCGGCGCCGGCAAGCCTGCGGCCGAGGCGTCAGGCTTCAGCCTGCCCGAACTGCCGGTTGCGGTGCAGATCGGCACGATCCGCGCCGACCGCGTGGTGCTGGGCGAGGCGCTTTTCGGCGCGGCGGCCGAAGTGTCGCTCGACGGCACGATGCAGCTCGAAGGCGGCGAAGGCTCGGCCGACCTCTCGGTCGCCCGCATCGACGGGCGCGCGGGCACGGTGTCGCTGACCGGCAGCTATGCCAACGCGACGCGCAAGGCGACGCTCGACCTTCTGGTCTCGGAAGAAGCCGACGGGATTGCGGCCAACCTGATCGGCCTGCCCGGCACGCCGTCGGTCGAACTCGCCGTGCATGGCAACGGCATCATCGACGATTTCCAGACCGATATCGCGCTGATGACCGATGGCGCGCCGAGGCTGAACGGCAAGGTCACGCTCCTGACCACCGCGACCGGGGGCGCGGCGCCGGAACGCAGCTTCAGCGCGGTTCTCGGCGGCGACATCGCGCCGCTTCTGCTGCCGGAATATCAGGACTTCTTCGGCACCGACGTGACGCTGGAAGCGGAGGGCAAACGCGCGGCTTCGGGTCGGCTCGACCTCACCCGTCTGGTCCTCGGCTCCCGGGGTGTCGACATCAGCGGCCGGCTCAGCCTCGCGCCCGGCGGGTTGCCGTTGCAGGCCGCGCTCACCACCCGGATCGGCCTGGCCAGCGGCGCGGATGTGCTGCTGCCGCTTCCGGGCGAGAAGACCTATCTCAGGGCGGCCGAGCTGACCTTCCGCTACGACCGGTCGCGCGGCGACGGCTGGAAGATTGGCGGGACCGTGCACGGCTTCCGGCGTGCCGGGATCGCCATCGGCGCCATGACCCTCGACGGATCGGGGCGCATCGCCCGGCCGGGGCAGAGCGGTGTCGACGCTGCGCGGGTCGGCGGCACGATCACCTTCGCTTCCAACGGGCTTGCGCCAACCGATCCGGCGCTGGCCGAGGCGCTCGGCCCCGACCTCTCCGGCCGCGCGATCTTTAACTGGCAGGAAGGCGCGCCCTTGCGGGTGCCGGTCTTCGAAGTGACCGGTCAGGGCTATGGCGCGAAAGGCGGGTTCACGCTTTCCGGCCCCGAGGACGGCGCTGTTCTCGGCGGTCGGGTCGAAGCCGATGTCGCCGACATGGGCCGGTTCTCCGGCCTCGTCGCGCGTCCGCTCGGCGGCAGCGCGACACTGTCGTTGTCGGGTTCGGGCGCCGTCCTCTCGGGGCTCTTCGACATCGACGCCACGGTGAAGGGCCTCGACCTCACCCTCGACCAGCCCGAACTCGACCGGCTTCTGCGCGACGAGACCCGCATCGTCACTTCGGTCCACCGCGACACCGTGGGGATCGAGATCCGCAGGCTCGACCTCACGGCCGCGACCTTGAGCCTCTCGGCCACCGGGCGGCTCCGCACCGGGGCGAGCGACGTGACCGCAGCGCTCGACTTCGCCGATCTCTCCGTCCTCGGCGACCGCTACCGGGGGGCGATGACCGGCGAGGCGCGGCTGATCGAGGAGGGCGGCGCCCGGCATTTCACCCTTGCCGCCGACGCGACGGGGCTCGGCATCGGCCAGGCAGCGGCCGACCGACTGCTCGCCGGTACGTCGGAGCTGCGCGTCACGGCCGAGGAACGCGATGGCAGGGTCCGTCTCGATAGCTTCCGGCTCTCGAACCCGCAGCTTTCGGTGACGGCCGAAGGCGTCATCGAAGAATCCGCGCGGCGCATCGACCTTTCGGCCCGCCTTGCCGACATGGCACTTCTGGCACCGGGCTTTCCCGGCCCGCTGACCGCCGAAGGCCGGGTGACCGAGACGACCGACGGCTATGCCGTCGACCTCGGCGTCGAGGGGCCGGGCGCGACCTCGGCCCGCATCGCCGGCACGCTCGTGCCGGATTTCAGCAGCGCCGACCTCGCGATCACCGGCGGCGCGCAATCGGCCATCGTCAATCCCTTCATCGCGCCCCGCAATATCGAGGGGCCGGTCTCCTTCGACCTCCGGCTCAGCGGCCCCCTGCGGCTCGGCGCGCTTTCGGGCCGGGTCGGGCTCGACAACGCCCGGCTCGTGGCACCCACTTTCGGGTTCGAGCTCGAGGCGATGCGCCTTGCCGCCGACCTTTCGGGCGGGCAGGCGACGCTTTCCGGCGGTGCCGATGTGCGCGGCGGCGGGCGGGTGGACATTTCCGGACCGGTCACGCTGTCCCGGCCCTATGACGGCGATCTCTCGATCCGGCTGGCCGAGGTGCGGCTGCGTGACCCCGACCTTTACGACACCACCGTCAGCGGTGCGGTCACGTTGCGCGGCCCGTTCCTTGGCGGCGCGCTGATCTCGGGCGCCGTGTCCCTCGGCCGGACCGAGGTGCGGGTGCCCTCGACCGGGCTCGGCGGCAATGCGACGCTGACCGGGGTCAGCCATCTGAACGAGCCGGCCGCGGTCCACCAGACCCGCATCCGCGCCGGCCTCGCCAAACCCGACGGAGCCACGCGCGAGCGCGGGCCAGGCTACGGGCTCGACCTCTCGATTTCGGCGCCCGAGCGGATCTTCGTGCGCGGCCGCGGGCTCGACGCCGAGATGGGCGGGGCGCTGCGGCTGACCGGGACGACCGCGAACATCGTGCCCTCGGGCCAGTTCAATCTGATCCGCGGCCGGCTCGACATTCTCGGCAAGCGCTTCACCATCGACGAAGGGTTGGTCGCGCTTCAGGGCGCGCTCACGCCCTATATACGCTTCTCCGCCGCGACGGAGGCCGACGGCATCACCGCGACCATCGTGATCGAGGGCGAGGCCTCGGCGCCGGAAATCCGCTTCCTCTCCTCGCCCGAACTGCCCGAGGAAGAGGTGATCGCGCAACTGCTCTTCGGCCGCAGCCTCATCAGCCTGTCGCCCTTGCAGGCCGCGCAGCTCGCCTCTGCCGTCGCGACGCTCGCCGGCAAGGGCGGCGAGGGGATTGTCGGGAACCTGCGCAAAAGCTTCGGCCTCGACGATCTCGACGTGACGACGGGCGAGGACGGGTCGGCCGGGCTCCGCGCCGGCAGGTACCTGTCGGAAAAAATCTATACCGATGTCTCGATCGGTTCCGGCGGCAAGAGCGAGGTCAACCTCAATCTCGACATCCGCTCCGGCGTGAAAGCGCGCGGCACACTTGGTTCGGACGGCAATACCGGCATCGGCATCTACTACGAACGCGACTACTGAGCGCGCGCCAGCCGGCTGCGCTCGGCATTCACGACCGCACCCAGAAGCAGGATATAGGCCGAGATATAAAGCCACATCAGCAGCGCGATCACCGCGCCGATGGAGCCGTAGATGCGGTTGTAGCTGCCAAAATTCGCGAGGTAGGCGGAAAACGTCATCGAAGCGACAGCCCAAAGGAAGGCCGCGAGGAACGCCCCGGGCGTCAGCCAGGAATGGCGCCCGTCCTCCATATTCGGTCCCCAGCGGTAGAACATCCCGAGCAAGATCATCAGGACGACGAACATCACCATCCAGGGCAGATAGCGCAGGATGAAATCCTCCGCCGGGCCGAGCGTGACGACATTGAGAACGATCGGCACGATCACCACGACGACCAGCGCCGCCAGGACCAGCACGATCAGCATCGTCGTGAGAAGGATCGACGCGACGATCCGCATCAGCCCCGGCCGGTGCCGCCGCGCGTGGATCGCGTTGAGTCCGGTCACCAGCGCCGCGACGGCATTATGGACAGAATAGAGCGCGACGGCGAACGACAGCACGGTGGTCCAGCCGAGTGTGCTCGAAGTCGTGGCGAGAAGCGTCGTCAACTGCGCCTCGATCACCCCGAAGGCGGCATCCGGGATCAGCCCGTGGATCTGGTCGAGGTATTCACGCATCACCACCGGATCGGCAAAGAACCCCCAGATCGCGATGGTCGCCGCCATGCCCGGAAAGATCGCGAACATGGTGTAGAAGGCGACGCCGGCGGCGATCAGACCCAGGTTGCGTTCGTCCATCGCGTTCCAGACCGCAGAGGCGAGCCGCAAGAGGTAGGCGGGATTGATCACGGCATCCGGTCTCCGGTTCATTCGTCCATGTTCGCCCGACCGCTCCCCGGCCGCAATCCGATTGTGGCCTTGCCGCCCGGCCGGGGCTATCAACCGGACTGGGAGGATTCGTCTTGCGCCTTGCACCCGTTTTCGTGCTGATCGCCGGGGTCGCCGGGGCGGAGGTGCCCGCGCCGGTGACGGATGCGGACTACGCGCCGGTGTCGGAAGCCGAGGCGCGGCTTGGCCAGCTTCTCTTCTACGACCCGATCCTGTCGGGCAACCGCAACATTTCCTGCGCCACCTGCCACCATCCGCGCTTCGCCACCTCCGACGGGCTGTCGCTCGGCCTCGGCGAAGGCGGGATCGGCCTCGGGCCGGAGCGGAAGCCGGATCCCGCGAACCTGCCCGAGCAGCGCGTCCCGCGGAACGCGCCGGCGCTCTTCAATCTCGGGGCGCGCGAGTTCACCGTGATGTTCCATGACGGCCGGATCGAGGCCGATCCCGCTCGGCCCTCCGGTCTCAGGACGCCGCTTGAGGACGACATGGTGATGGGCTTCGCCTCGGTCCTCTCGGCCCAGACCATGTTCCCGGTGCTCTCGCCGGACGAAATGGCCGGGCATTATCAGGAGAACGACGTCTCGACGGCGGTCCGCGAGGGGCTCATCACCGGTCCCGGCGGCGCGTGGAACATCCTTGCGGACCGGGTGGCTGCGATCCCTGCCTACACGGCGCTCTTCGACGCCGCCTACCCCGAGATCGCCGCCGGCCGGCCCGTGGCCTTCACCGACCTCTCCAACGCCATCGCCGCCTTCATCTCTTTCGAGTGGCGCGCCGACAATTCTGCCTTCGACGCGATGCTGCGCGGCGGGCCGTCGCTGCCGCCCGCGGCGGCGACGGGCATGTCCCTCTTCTACGGCGAGGCCGGCTGCGCCGCCTGCCATTCCGGCAAGTTCCAGACCGATCAGGGGTTCCACGCGATGGGCGAACCGCAGATCGGCCCCGGCAAGGCCGAGCGGTTCGAAAGCCATTCCCGCGATGTCGGCCGGATGCGGGTCACGAACCGGGAGGCGGACGCCTTCGCCTTCCGCACACCGTCGCTGCGCAATGTTACCGCGACCGGGCCCTGGGGGCATAGCGGCGCCTGGTCGGATCTGCCCGCGTTCCTTGATCATCACGCCGACCCCTCGGCGGGGCTCGGCGGCTACGACCGTGCGCTCGCCGTCCTGCCCGAGATCGCGCTGGCGAAGTCCGACTGGGCGATCCTCGACGCGCCGGAAGAGGTCGCGGCCATCGACGCGGCGGCGGTTGCAGGCAAGGCGCTGGACGACACCGCGATCGCGGCGATCATCGCCTTCCTCGAAACCCTGCGCGATCAGGAGGCCATCAACGGCCGGTTCGGCGTGCCCGACAGCGTGCCGAGCGGCCTGCCGGTCGATCGCTAGCGGCCGAGCGTCAGCGCGGCACCGTCGCGGCCTACCCTCGTCACGCGGTCGGCTGGCACCGGTGTCCAGTCCGATGCGGTGCCGTCGGGCCAGATCACCCGCAGGTCCGCCCCGGTCGCGGCGCCAAGGCCGAAATGCAGCGGTCCCGCCCGACCGCCGGCATGACCGCCGCCGACCGTCACCTCGCGCGCCGTGACCTTGCCGCCCGCGCGAAGCTCGACCCAGGCCCCGACAGCGGCGGTGTTGCCGCCCATATGCGGCTCTATTCCGGCCCAATGCCCGGTTTCCGGCGTCTCGTTCTGCCAGACCTCCATCGGCGCCCGCCGGTTGACGACCACGATATCGAGCCGCCCGTCACCGTCGAGATCGGCCAGCGCCGCACCGCGCGACCTTTCGGTCGTGGCAATCCCGGCGATCGCGGCCTTTTCGACGAATGTCCCGTCCGGCTGCTGCATCAGAAGGTTGTTCGGATCGTGGATCGCGTTAGACGGCATCTGGTCGACATTGCCCTTGGCGATGAAGAGGTCGTCGCGCCCGTCATTGTCGATATCGCCAAACTCCGCGTGCCAGCCGGTCGAGGGCCGCCCGTCATCGCCGACATGCGGTCGCTGGGCATAGGTGCCGATGGCGAAGGGCGCGTTGACGAAGCCGGTGCCGGTGTTGAACTGCAAGAGCTGATCGCCCATCGAGGTCATCATCACCTCCGGCAGCCCGTCGCCGGTGATGTCCTGACTGGCGATCCCCATCCCCCAGAGCGAGACATGCGGCCAGTCCCCGGTCCGCTCGCTAAGGGGGTTCAGCCGGAACATCTGCTCATAGCCGCCGCGGATGTAGTAGTGCCGGTCGTTCGAGATGCGCAGCTCCGGCTCGTCCGCGCGCCGCCAGTCGGTGATTAGCATCGAGAGGGCGCAGAAGCCGGGGGCGATCACCTCCGGCGCGCCGTAGCGGCGGCCGGCCGGGCGGTAGAGGTCGGAGGTGTCGCAGGCCTCGAACGGGCCTTCGGGGTCGGCGCGGTCGACATAGTGGCCGAAGGCCAGCGTCGGCAGGGCCTGCCCTTCCTCCCAGGTCGCCGAGAACGCGGTGCTCCAGGCGTCGCGCGGATGAAAGCCCCACGCGTCGGAGGCGTCGGTGAACGTGCAGTCCGGCCCGCCGCGCAGAAGCCGGTCCGGCCCGACCCGGAGCACCGCGAGGTCGAGCACGCCGTCGCCGTCGACATCGAGCGGGTAGGCCCCGGTGACATGGCTGAGGCCGGGCAGCGCGCCGGCCTCGAACCGGACCGGCACCCCCGGGGCCTCGGTCGCGTTGACGAAGAGCCGCGCGGGGTTCTCACCGCCTGCGGCAAAGAGATCTGGCCGCCCGTCGCCGTTGCAGTCGAGGACCGCGACACCGCCGCCGACGAAATGTTCCCAGCCGCCGCCATAAATGTGCGGGGCCGGAAGGCCGGTCGAGCGGTCGCTGAAAACTGGCTCAGCACCGGCCGGATTCGCCAGTAGGATCAGAACTGCAAGCACCCGGGTCATTGCGCCGCCATTTCCCGCGCCGGGCTCAGCAGGCCCTCTGTCACCTCCGACAGTGCCAACGCCGCGGCGCCATGCGCCCAGAGGAGGTCGCCCCAGGCATGGATCTCGATCTTCGGCAGCGGACGGCCGGTATTCAGCGCCAGCGCCTTGATCTCGTCCAGCGTCTCGTTGGCATAGAGGTAATCATAGCGCATGCGTTCGCCCGACAGGATGATCAGCCCCGGATCGAACAGATTGACGACGTTGGCGAGGCCGAGCGCGAGGTAGCGCCCGGCGCGGTGAAAGATCGACCGCGCGGCGGAATTGCCGGCCTTGGCGTGGTCGAAGAGGCTCTCCAGAAGGATGTTGACCGACTGCGTCTCGCGGCCAGTCCAGTTGAGTGCCGTCGTCGCCTCGCGCACCAGCGCGTAGTCGGCGACATAGGCTTCGAGGCAGCCGCGCTGGCCGCAGCGGCAGAGCGCGCCGTCGAGCTGCACCTTGGTATGGCCAAGCTCCATCCCCAAACCCTGGGCACCACGATAGATGCGGTGGTTGAGGACGAACCCCATGCCGACGCCATGCTCGATCGTGACGACGGCGAAGTCCGACAGGCCGCGCCCGGCGCCGAACCACAGTTCGGCCAGCGTGACGAGGTTGGCGTCGTTGTCGATATGGACCGGAACGCCGAGCCGTTCGGTCGCGGCGGCGGCCAGCGGCACGTGGCGGGACGAGAGGACCGGCGACCAGTGGACGATGCCGCTGTCGGAATCGACGAAGCCGGGCACGCCGAGGCCGATGGCGCCGAGCTGCCCGACGGCGATCCCGGCGCGGGCGCCGACGCGGGCGACGAGCGCATCGGTCGCCTCGACCAGCCCCGACAGATCCATCGCGCCCGGAGCGCGCGGGATCGCCTCGTCGGCGACGAGATTGCCGGCGAAGTCGACGATCACTGCCGTATGTTCGCGGTCCGAAAGCTTGATCCCCGCGACCAGCCGCGCATCTGCCTTGACCCCGAGCGCCACCGCCGGCCGGCCGCGCCCGGTATCGGCGATGTCGCGCCGGGCGGGGACCTCGACCAGAAGCCCCATCTCGATGAGTTCGGACGTGAGGGTCGTGACCGAGGCGGGGCTGACGCCCAGTTCCTTCGCGACATGGACGCGCGGCATCAGCCCTGCCGCCCGCACACGCTCGAAGATCTGCCGGCGGAGCGGTCGCGACGCTTCGGACGGGGATGGAATCAGCGGCCCGCAGCCGCGCGACGCCGACCCCATCCACTGTGTGCCGCCGCGCCCCCGATCATTCATTATTTAGACAACCTAACAAATAGTGCCGCAGGACCGCACAAAATCGTACGATGATGCCTCATGACGCACCCTCAAACGTAAGTTTCTTGCGCGCTCTCAGTCTGGTCCGGCTATTTTAATTTGACAAGCAAATTTATTCGCGGCAGCCTTGCAGGAGTTCGGCAAACCCGCCGACCCGGGCTCAGAAGCCCTTCTGGCGCGAGGAGCACATGAACACGTCCGTCCCGGCCGCCGGCCTTGTATCGACCGCCGCGCAGGGCACCCAAAACGTGTTGAAGTCCTGCGACCGGGCGAGCGTGACTGGTAACGGCCAGCCTGTCGGGACGCACATCGTGAGCGACACGCTCGGCAAGATGCCGGTAAAGGGCGCCTGACATGTATCTCGGACTCGACCTCGGCACGTCCGGGCTCAAGGGTGTCCTGATCGACGACGACCAGCGGGTCGTGGCCGAGGCGACGGCGCCCCTGTCGGTGTCGCGGCCACAGGACGGATGGTCGGAGCAATCGCCGGCCGACTGGATCGCGGCGGCCGAGGCGGTGATCGGCACGCTGCCCGCCGTGGCGCGGACGGCGATCCGGGGCATCGGTCTTTCGGGGCAGATGCACGGGGCGACACTTCTCGACCGGGCCGACAACGTTCTCCGCCCCTGCATCCTCTGGAACGACACGCGCTCGCATCGCGAGGCGGCGGAGCTTGATGCCGATCCGCGTTTCCGCGCGATCACCGGCAACATCGTCTTCCCGGGCTTCACCGCGCCGAAACTCGTCTGGCTGAAGCGGCACGAGCCGGGGGTCTTCGCCCGCGTGGCGCGGGTGCTTCTGCCGAAGGACTACCTGCGGCTCTGGCTGACCGGCGCGCATGTGGCCGAGATGTCGGATGCGGCGGGAACAAGCTGGCTCGATACCGGGCGCCGCGCCTGGTCGGAGGAGCTGCTGGCAGCGACCGGCCTCGGCGTGGATGCGATGCCACGGCTCGTCGAAGGCTCCGACGTGTCGGGCCAGATCCGGCCCGAGATCGCCGGTCGCTTCGGCATCCCCGCGACGGCGGTGGTGGCCGGTGGTGCCGGCGACAACGCGGCGGCGGGGATCGGCGTCGGCGTCGTCTCCGCCGGTCAGGCCTTCGTCTCGCTCGGCACGTCGGGCGTGCTTTTTGCGGCAAATGACGGCTACCAGCCCGACCCCGCGACGGCCGTTCACACCTTCTGCCACGCCCTGCCCGGCAAATGGCACCAGATGGGGGTGATCCTTGCGGCAACCGACGCGCTCAACTGGTTCGCCGGCATTGCCGGGACTGGTGCCCAGGCGCTGACCGACGGGCTCGGCCCGCTTCGCGCGCCCGGCAAGACCCGCTTCCTGCCCTATCTCGGCGGCGAACGCACGCCTTTGAACGACGCCGCGATCCGCGGCGCGTTCATTGGCCTCGAACATGCGACCGACCGGCAGGCGGCGACCCGTGCCGTCCTCGAAGGGGTTGCCTTCGCGATCCGCGACTGTCGCGATGCGCTGGCCGCGACCGGCACCCGGATCGACCGGCTGCTCGCCGTCGGCGGCGGATCGAAATCGGCCTACTGGCTCTCGGCCATCGCCACGGCGCTCGGCACGCCTGTCGCGGTTCCGGTTGCCGGCGATTACGGCGGCGCCTTCGGGGCCGCGCGGCTCGGCCTCATGGCCGCGACCGGCGCGGGGGCCGAGATCGCGACGCCGCCGGCCACCGAGCGCACCTTCCCCCCGGATCCGGCGCTGGCGGCTGCCTTCGACGAAGGCCATGCCCGCTTCCGCGCCGCCCAAATCGCCATCAGGGGACTGACATGACCGACTTCTTCAAAGGCATTCCGCCGCTTCGCCACGAAGGCCCGAAGAGCGCGAACGACTTCGCCTTCCGCCATTACGATCCCGACGAGATGGTCATGGGCAAGCGTCTGGAGGATCACCTGCGCTTCGCCGTCGCCTACTGGCACAGCTTCGCCTGGCCGGGCGGCGATCCCTTCGGCGGCCAGACCTTCGACCGGCCGTGGTTCGGTGACACGATGGCGCTGGCGAAACTGAAGGCCGACGTGGCGTTCGAAATGTTCGACATTCTGGGCGTGCCGTTCTTCTGCTTCCACGACGCCGATATCCGGCCGGAAGGGGCGAGCTTCGCCGAAAGCCTCCGGAATTTCGAAGAGATCGTCGATTATTTCGGCACCAAGATGGAAACCCATCGCACCCGGCTCCTCTGGGGCACCGCGAACCTATTCTCGCATCGCCGCTTCATGGCCGGGGCGGCTACCAATCCGGACCCGGACGTTTTTGCCTGGTCGGCGGCCACGGTGAAGGCCTGCATGGATGCGACCCACAAGCTTGGCGGGCAGAACTACGTGCTCTGGGGCGGGCGCGAAGGCTACGAGACGCTGCTCAACACCGATCTCGGGCGTGAGGCGGAGCAGGCCGGGCGCTTCCTCCGGATGGTCGTCGACTACAAGCACAAGATCGGCTTCAAGGGCACGATCCTGATCGAGCCGAAGCCGCAGGAGCCATCGAAGCACCAGTACGATTACGATGTCGCGACGGTCTACGGCTTCCTCAGGCGCTTCGGGCTGGAATCCGAGGTGAAGGTGAATATCGAGCAGGGCCACGCGATCCTTGCCGGGCATTCCTTCGAACACGAACTGGCGCTCGCCGCCTCGCTCGGGCTCTTCGGGTCGATCGACATGAACCGCAACGACTACCAGTCGGGCTGGGACACCGACCAGTTCCCCGACAACGTGCCGGAGATGGCGCGCGCCTATTACGAGGTGATCCGCGCCGGCGGCTTCACCACCGGCGGCACCAATTTCGACGCCAAGCTCCGCCGCCAGTCGCTGGATCCGGAGGACCTGATCCTCGCCCATGCCGGGGCGATGGATGTCTGCGCGCGCGCCTTCAAGGCTGCGGCGGCGCTGATCGTGGACGGCTCGCTCGAAAAGGCGCGGGCGGAGCGTTATGCGGGATGGGACGAACCGGCGAATGCCGCGATGCTGGCGTCGGGAACGCTCGAGTCGATCTCGGCCCGGGTTCTGGCCTCCGGCCTCGACCCCGAGCCGCGCTCGGGCCGGCAGGAGCGGCTGGAGAACCTCTGGAACCGCTCCGTCTGACCCCGAATCGGTGCGCCGCGATTCGCCCCGCGGCCCGAGGTCGTTCGCTTGCGGATGATTTTTTGCGCGTGTTTCCCATCGCTTAGGCGCCCGGATTCCGCGAAATGGCGTAATTGCACCAATAGCGCCCGGCGCCCTGGCATGAATCCGCCGCTTTTTCCACGTTTCCGGAGCGGGCGAGAATTATGCTTAACGAATCCGTAACAATTCAACTCATAGTTTAACTCATGTGACCGGAGAGTGGGGGTTTTCCGGAGCAACCTGGCAAGGAGAATCCGGGATGGCTGCCCCGCTTTTCGAGTTTCGCGATAATGTCGCGCCCGTTGCGCCGCGTCGGGTCTATCCCGCGTTCGGAAAACGTCTTCTCGACCTGACGCTGCTCACCCTGATGATCCCGGTCGTGCTTCCGCTCATCGCGGCGATCCTTTTCGTCACGGCGCTGGGCGGCGGACGGGCGCTCTATTCCCAGATTCGCGTCGGGCGCGACGGGCGGCTGTTCAGGTGCTGGAAGGTGCGGACGATGATCCCCGACGCCGATGCCGCGCTGGCGCGGATCCTGCGCGACGACCGGGCGTTGGCCGAGGAGTGGAGGAAGACCCAGAAACTCGCGCGCGATCCGCGCGTGACCCGGTTCGGGGCGCTCCTGCGGCGGACCAGCCTCGACGAACTGCCGCAGCTCTGGAATGTGCTGAACGGCACGATGAGCCTTGTCGGGCCGCGGCCCTTTACCCCGGAACAGCGCGAGCTTTACCGCAACGGGCGGGCGGATGCCGACTACTACCGCCTGCGCCCGGGACTCACCGGCCTCTGGCAGGTGAGCCGCCGCAATCGCGGCTCCTTCGGCGAGCGGTCCGCCTATGACAGCGTCTACCGAACCCATATGAGCCTCTGGACCGACCTCTCGATCCTCGCCCGCACCGTCATTGTCGTGCTTCGCGCCACCGGCGTCTGATCAGGCGAACCGCTTCCAGATTGCGGCATCGCCCAGCCCGGTGACGAAGGCCTCGTGTGCTGCCGCTTCCCCGGCGCTGAGCCTCGGGGGCAACGGGAACGGGCGCGGGGACGGGCGCCAGGCCTCGGATGCCGACGGGCCGGACCCGCTGCCCGCGACCGACAGCCCGAAATCGGGCTGCCGTCCGCCGATCAGTTCCAGATAGACCTCCGCCAGAAGCTCGCTATCTAGAAGCGCGCCGTGTTTCTCGCGCGCCGAATTGTCGATGGCGAAGCGCCGGCAGAGCGCGTCGAGCGAGGCCGGAGAGCCCGGGAACCTGCGCCGCGCGATAGCGACGGTGTCGAGCGCGCGGTCCATCGGGATGACGGGCAGGCTGGCCCAGCCGAGCTCGGCGTTCAGGAACTTCATGTCGAAGGCGGCATTGTGAATCACCAGCCGCGAATCCGGGCCGATGAAATCGAGGAACGCCGTCCCCACGGCGGCGAAGGGCGGCTTGTCGCGGAGGAATTCGTCGCCGAGGCCGTGCACCTCGAACGCCTCCTTCGGCATCATCCGTTCGGGGTTGATATACTGATGATAGACCCGGCCCGTGGGCATGTGGTTCAGAAGCTCGATCGCACCGATCTCGACGATGCGGTGGCCTTCGGCGGGTTCGAACCCGGTGGTCTCGGTATCGAGGACGATCTCACGCATGGGCGGCTCCGATGCTGTCGATCAGGTTTCGCACGGCGGCGCGGGTGGCATCAAGGGTCTGGGTCTCGATCACGTGGGTGGCGCGGGCGCGCTTTTCGGTGTCGGGCATCTGGCGGGCGAGGATCGTCGCGAATTGCGCATCAGTCATGCCCGGCCGGGCGAGAACCCTTTCGCGCTGGACCTCCGCCGGGGCGGAGACGACAAGCGTCGCGTCCATCTGTGCATCGGCGCCGGTCTCGAAGAGAAGCGGGATGTCGAGGACGACGAGAGGGGCGCCCTCTGCCGCGGCGGCGGCGATGAAGGCGGCGCGGTCGGCGGCGACGAGCGGGTGGATGACCGCCTCGATCCGCGACAGGGCGGTGGGGTCGGCGGCGATCCACTCCTTCAGCCGCGCCCGGTCGACCGCGCCTTCGTGAACCGCTTCGGGGCGCAAAGCCATGATCGCGTCGACGCCGGCGCCGCCAGGCATGTAGAGCCGGTGGACGGCGGCATCCGCATCCCAGACCGGTACGCCTTCCGCGGCGAACATCGCGGCGGTCGTCGACTTGCCCATGCCGATGGACCCCGTGAGGCCGAGCAGGAACGGCCGGCTCATTCCGCCAGGACCGCGTCGCGCACCGCCTGATCGACTTCGGGCCGGACCCCGAACCAGCGTTCGAAGGCCGGGGCGGCCTGATGGATCAGCATGCCGAGCCCGTCGACTGTCACGCAGCCGATCTCGGCCGCTTCCTCCAGGAGCCTTGTGCGGAGCGGGGTGTAGACGAGGTCGGTCACGACGGCATTCGGCGAAAGCGCGTCGAGCGGCACCCGGAAATCCGGCTTCCCGACCATGCCGAGCGAGGAGGTGTTCACCACCGTCGTCGCGCCCTCCATCATATTGCCCGCCTGGACCCAGTCATGGACGACGATCTTGGCGCCGAATTCCTGCCTCAGCGCCTCGGCCCGGGTGCGGGTGCGGTTGGCGAGGCGGATCTCGGGCACGCCGACCTCGATGAGCGAGGCGATAACTGCCCGCGCCGCGCCCCCCGCGCCGATCACCGCGGCGGGTCCGGCGGTGGGGTTCCAGCCGGGGGCGTTCTGGCGCAGGTTGGCGATGAAGCCGTAGCCGTCGGTATTGTCGGCGTGGATCCGGCCGTCCTTGCGGAAGATGAGCGTGTTCGCTGCCCCGATCAGCGCCGCGCGGTCGGTTACCACGTCGGCGAGGGCGAGCACGGTTTCCTTGTGGGGGATGGTGACGTTGACGCCAACGAACCCGGCCTTCGGCAGGGCCGCGATGACCTCGCGCAGATCGGCCTGGGAAACATCCATCGGGATGTAGTAGCCAGCAATGCCGTAGGCCGTCAGCCAGTGGGCGTGCAGCCGCGGCGATTTCGAATGTGCGATGGGCGAGCCGATGACGCCGGCAAGCGGGATGCGGGGATGGTCGGTCATTTGGCGATGTCGCCCCGAATGCCGAGCACGGTCAAGACTTCGATCAGCGGCAGGCCGAGAATGGTGAAGTAATCGCCGTCGATGCGTGAGAAAAGCCGCACGCCCTCCTCCTCGAGCTTGTAGCAGCCGACGCTGTGACGGATGCTTTCCCAGTTCCGCGCGAGATAGTCGTCGAGATAGGCCTCGGATAGATCGCGGATCGTCAGCCGCGCCTCGCCGACATGGCGCCAGAGTGGCGCACCCGCGCGACAGATGACGGCGGCGGAGAGAAGGCGGTGGGTCCGGCCGGAAAGCGCGCGAAGCTGGGTGCGCGCGTCAGCGGGACCTGTGGGCTTGGCGAAGACCGTGCCGTTGCATTCGAGGATCTGGTCGCAGCCGAGGACGAGGGCGTCGGGGAAGCGATCGCTCACCCGCTGCGCCTTCATCTCGGCCAGCGTGTCGGCGAGGTCGCGGGGGCTTGCGTTCTCGGCCGCGAGCGCGGCGCGGATCGCCTCTTCGTCGATGCGGGCGGGACGAATCTCGGGCGCAAGGCCGGCATTCCGCAGAAGCCGGGCGCGGATCTCCGACCCGGAGGCGAGGATGAGCGAGGGCGCGGTCATGGACGACTCTGTGGGTAAGGGAGGGGGATGGAAGCGGATGGAACTGGGGAAAAGCCGGTGTCAGGCGGGAACTGGGGACAAAACGGGTGACCTGTCAAGAACCGGGGGATTTTCTGCCCATGTGGAAGGCGATCTTGGCGGGCTGTGGGAAGTCTGGGGGTTCCGTCGCAATATCCGGAAAAGAATTCACAGTGCGACAATGGCGGTAGTCTTTGTAACCGTTTGAAAATATTTATCATTTTTGTGTTATTGTCTCATTCTCCGGGTTTGTCCCGCATTCGCCCACAGCCTTGCCGAGCTGTGCGGCAATGCCCGGAAAAGCCGGAAATCCACATCGTCCACAGGGTCAACAACAACAACATCTCTTTTCTTTTTCTTTACTTTTATTAGAAGGCCTCGTGCCAACGTTGTGAAAGGACCCGGCGTGATCAGCGATTTTCTGGCTTCGGTCTATCCCTGGACGAAGGCATTTCACGTGATTTCGGTGATCGCCTGGATGGCGGGGTTGTTCTATCTGCCGAGGCTGTTCGTCTACCACGTCGAGACCGTCATGCCGGGAAGCGAAACGGACAAGCTCTTTCAGGTGATGGAGCGGAAGCTCCTGCGGCTGATCATGAACCCGGCGATGATGGCGACCTGGATCTTCGGCATTGCGCTGGTCTTCACGCCGGGAATCGTTGACTGGTCGGCGGTCTGGCCCTGGACCAAGACCGCGTCGGTCCTGGCGATGACATGGTTTCACCACTGGCTCGGCTACCAGCGGAAGGATTTCGTCGGCGGGACCAACAGCGGGAGCGGACGCACCTACCGGATGATGAACGAGGTGCCGACGGTGCTGATGATCGTCATCGTCCTGTCGGTGATCGTGAAATTCTGACGCTCGGTTGACTCCGCGTCGGTCGCGGGTGTATTCGCGCTGCAAGCCCCTCCGTCCGGACCGGGGTGTTTCCCCTGATGATACATCGCACCGGCCCCTGGCCCCGTGCCGACACGAGTGGTTTTTCCAAGATGCCCCATGAACGCCTGAACCTTGCCGATCTCAAGGCCAAGAGCCCCGCCGACCTTCTGTCGATGGCGGAGGAGTTGGAGATCGAGAATGCTTCGACCATGCGCAAGGGCGAGATGATGTTCTCGATCCTGAAGGAGCATGCCGAGGAAGGCTGGGAGATCGGCGGCGACGGGGTTCTGGAAGTGCTCCAGGACGGCTTCGGCTTCCTGCGTTCGCCTGAAGCGAACTACCTGCCGGGTCCCGACGACATCTATGTCAGCCCCGACATGCTGCGGCAGTATTCGCTGCGCACCGGCGACTCGGTCGAGGGCGTCATCCGCGCTCCGGGCGAGAACGAGCGCTACTTTGCGCTGACCAAGGTGACGGCGATCAATTTCGAGGATCCGGAAAAGGCGCGCCACAAGGTGGCCTTCGACAACCTCACGCCGCTTTATCCCGACGAGCGGCTGAAGATGGAGATCGAGGACCCGACGATCCGCGACCGCTCGGCCCGGATCATCGATCTCGTGGCGCCGATCGGCAAGGGGCAGCGGGGCCTGATCGTCGCCCCGCCGCGGACCGGCAAGACGGTACTGTTGCAGAACATCGCCCATTCCATCGCGTTGAACCATCCGGAATGCTATCTGATCGTCCTGCTGATCGACGAGCGTCCGGAGGAAGTCACCGACATGCAGCGGAGCGTCAAGGGCGAGGTCGTGTCCTCGACCTTCGATGAACCGGCGACGCGGCACGTCGCGGTGGCGGAGATGGTGATCGAGAAGGCCAAGCGCCTCGTCGAGCACAAGCGTGACGTTGTGATTCTGCTCGATTCGATCACGCGCCTCGGCCGGGCGTTCAACACTGTGGTGCCGTCCTCGGGCAAGGTGCTGACCGGCGGCGTCGACGCCAACGCGCTGCAGCGGCCGAAGCGGTTCTTCGGTGCCGCTCGGAACATCGAGGAAGGCGGGTCGCTGACCATCATCGCCACCGCGCTGATCGACACCGGCAGCCGGATGGACGAGGTGATCTTCGAGGAGTTCAAGGGTACCGGAAACTGCGAGATCGTGCTCGACCGCAAGGTGGCGGACAAGCGGGTGTTCCCGGCGATGGATATCCTCAAGTCGGGGACGCGGAAAGAGGACCTGCTGGTCGACAAGAACGACCTGCAGAAGACCTATGTGCTGCGCCGCATCCTGAACCCGATGGGCACCACGGATGCGATCGAGTTCCTGATCTCAAAGCTCAAGCAGACGAAGACGAATTCCGAGTTCTTCGACTCGATGAACGCCTGACTTGTTGTTTTAAAACAATAGGTTAATTCTATGGATACGATCTACGCCCTGGCCTCGGCGCGGGGGAAGGCCGGTGTTGGCGTGATCCGGATCTCGGGCCCTGGGGCATGGGAGGCGGTGGCGGCCCTCGCTGGCCGCCTTCCTGAACCGCGCTACGCCGGATTGCGTCGGCTCCGCTTCGGTGACGATGCGCTGGACGATGCGCTGGTGCTGACCTTCGCCACAGGCGCGAGCTTTACGGGAGAGGAATCGGCGGAACTGCATGTGCATGGTGCGACCGCGACGGTGCGGGCGGTCTTGTCAGCGCTCGGCGCGCATCCGGGATTGCGGTTGGCGGAGCCCGGGGAGTTTACCCGGCGCGCGCTGGAAAATGGCCGGCTCGATCTTGCGCAGGTCGAAGGGCTTGCGGATCTGATCGAGGCCGAGACCGAGGCCCAGCGCAAGCAGGCGCTGAAGGTCTTGTCCGGTGCGATCGGGGCCTGTGCGGAGGCCTGGCGGCGCGACCTGATCCGGGCGGCGGCGCTTCTAGAGGCGACGATCGACTTTTCCGACGAAGACGTGCCGGTGGATGTCACAACGGAGGTTCTTGGTCTGATCGGGGACGTGGCCGAAGGGCTGAATCGGGAATTGCGTGGGGTCGGCGCGGCAGAGCGGATCCGCGACGGGTTCGAGGTCGCGATCGTCGGGAGGCCGAATGCCGGCAAGTCGACCTTGCTCAACGCGCTGGCGGGGCGGGAGGCGGCGATCACGTCGGAGGTTGCCGGGACGACGCGGGACGTGATCGAGGTCCGGATGGATCTCGGCGGGCTGTCTGTCACGCTCCTCGATACCGCCGGTCTGCGCGAGGCGACGGACAGCATTGAGGAGATCGGCGTGCGGCGTGCGGTCGAGCGCGCGATTGCGGCGGATCTGCGGGTCTTTCTGCTCGATTACGATGCCGGCGTTCCGATGCTGGAGCGGCAGCCTGGGGATATCCTGGCGCGTAGCAAGGCGGATTTTGGGTCGGCGGAGGAGGAAGGCGTCATTCATGTTTCCGGGGTGACCGGCTTTGGCCTTACGAAGTTGATCGCGCGGATTGCTGCGGAACTCGGATCGCGCGCCGCTTCGGCGGGTGTGATGACGCGAGCCCGGCATCAAGAAGCGATGAGCATGGCCATTTCATCTATGGAATCGGCACGCGATGAGGTAAGGAACGGGCCGAGCAGGATCGAGTTCGCCGCAGAACATTTGCGACGGGCCATTCGGTTCCTTGATTCGCTGGTCGGCCGTGTTGATGTTGAGCATCTTCTGGACGATATCTTCGCCAGTTTCTGCATCGGCAAGTAAGGAGTGTTTCACGTGAAACATCTTGAGGTCATCGTCGTCGGTGGTGGCCATGCAGGCACGGAGGCCGCGCATGCGGCCGCGCGTCTTGGCGTGGAAGTGGCGCTTGTGACCTTGCGGCGCGATGCCATTGGGGTGATGTCTTGCAACCCGGCGATTGGCGGGCTCGGCAAGGGCCACCTGGTGCGGGAGATCGACGCGCTCGATGGCGTCATGGGGCGGATTGCCGACCGGGCGGGGATCCAGTTCCGGCTTCTCAACCGGCGGAAGGGGCCTGCCGTGCAGGGGCCCCGGGCGCAGATCGACCGGCGCATCTACCGCGATGCCATGCTGGCCGAAACGGAGGCGCGTGAGAACGTGATGATCGTCGAGGGCGAAGCGGTCGACTTCATCATGAACGGTCGGCGTGTCGCTGGCGTCCGGCTTGCCGATGGTAGCGAGATCCATGCCCACGCTGTTGTTCTGACATCCGGGACGTTCCTTCGCGGTGTCATCCATATCGGTGACGTCCGGCAGCCCGGCGGCCGGATGGGGGATCGTCCCTCCGTCGCACTGGCGGAGCGGATCGACGGGTTCGGCCTGCCGCTCGGGCGGTTGAAGACCGGCACGCCGCCGCGGCTCGATGGCCGAACGATCGATTGGGTCGGGCTCGAGATGCAACCCGGCGACGACGACCCGACGCTCTTTTCGTTCCTGAACGACCGACCGTTCGTGCGGCAGGTCAGTTGCGGCATCACCCATACCAACGAACGCACCCATGCGCTGATCCGGAACAATCTCGACCGGTCGGCGATGTATGGCGGCCATATCGAGGGCGTCGGCCCGCGTTACTGTCCCTCAATAGAGGACAAGGTCGTGCGCTTCGCCGACAAGAGCGCGCATCAGGTCTTCCTCGAACCCGAGGGGCTGGACGACCCGACGATCTATCCGAACGGGATTTCGACGTCGCTGCCGCGCGACGTTCAGGAGGCCTATGTGCGTTCGATCGCGGGACTTGAGAATGTGACCATCCTTCAGCCTGGCTACGCCATAGAATACGACTTCGTTGATCCCCGGGCGTTGCGGCCGACGCTGGAACTGAAGGACGTGCCCGGCCTCTATCTTGCGGGGCAGATCAACGGAACCACAGGATATGAGGAGGCCGCGGCACAAGGTCTTGTTGCTGGCTTCAACGCAGCGCAGTCCGCGCGGGGCAGGGAGGACGTGGTTTTCAGCCGGTCGCAAAGCTATATCGGCGTGATGATCGACGATCTGGTCACGCGCGGCGTCACGGAGCCCTACCGGATGTTCACCTCGCGGGCAGAGTTCCGGCTGTCGCTCAGGGCTGACAATGCCGATCAGCGATTGACCGGCCTCGGTGTCGCGCTTGGTTGTGTGGACGCGGGTCGGCGGCAAGCCTTCGAGGCTAAGATGGAGGCGCTTGAAGCCGGGCGCGCGACGCTGGACACACTGTCCTTGACGCCGCGCGAGGCCGCTGCATACGGAATCCCTGTCGGCCAAGACGGCCAGCGACGGACAGGCTTCCGGCTTCTGTCCTTCCCAGGGATCACCTTCACGGATCTCGAACGGGCGGCGCCGGAGCTGGCGGCGATTCCGACCGAGATCAAGGAACAGTTGGCGCGCGACGCAACCTATGCGACCTATATCGACCGGCAATCCGCCGACGTAGCAGCGATGCAACGGGAAGAAGCGCATGGAATCCCGGACGATTTCGACTATGCGGCGCTGACCGGCCTTTCGAACGAATTGAAAGGCAAGCTCTCGCAGGCGCGGCCCCGGACGCTGGCGCAGGCTGGCAGACTCGACGGGATGACGCCGGCGGCGCTGACGCTGATTCTCGCGTCGCTCCGTCGCTCCGAAAGACAGCGGTCCACCGGATGATCGACCAAACGATTCTGTCAGG
>WOZM01000106.1 GCA_011620265.1 Paracoccaceae bacterium | reverse complement strand
GCCTGCTTGGCACCGGGCAGAAGGCGATGGTGCCCTGCACGCCCTTGGGCTGCCTGATGATGCTGCGCGACCACCTCGGCCCGCTCGCGGGGCTGGAGGCGGTCGTCGTCGGCCGCTCGAACATCGTCGGCAAGCCGATGGCGCAGCTTCTCCTCGGCGACAGCTGCACCGTCACCATCGCCCACAGCCGCACGAAGGACCTCGGCGCGGTCTGCCGCCGCGCCGACATCCTCGTCGCCGCCGTGGGCCGGCCCGAGATGATCCCCGGCGACTGGGTCAAGCCCGGCGCCACCGTCATCGACGTCGGCATCAACCGCGTCGAGCGGGGCGGCAAGGCCCGGCTCGTCGGCGACGTCGAGTTCGAGAGCTGCGCCCGCGTTGCCGGCGCCATCACCCCCGTCCCCGGCGGCGTCGGCCCCATGACCATCGCCTGCCTCCTCGCCAACACCCTCACCGCCGCCTGCCGCGCAAACGGACTTGCCGAACCCGAGGGGCTCACCGCGTAGGCGGAGGGGGGGCGGCCCTCCGGCCCCGTCAGGATTTCCCCATCGCGACTGTCAAGCCGGAGGCGAGCATCGCCTCGATCATCTCGGCGTCGGGCAGCGCCGTGACCACCGTCATGGGCATGCCGGCGCTGTCCGGGCCGAAGCGGGTGTCGGCATGGGGTCGGGTCGGGTAGGGGCGACGGCGGACATTCACGCCACCGCGACTCCGCGTCGGTCAGCCGGCGCCGACCGGGACCATCGTGCCTTGCAGGACGGCGATGAGCCGGCGGGTGCCGCCGGCCTCGGCGTGAACCTCGGCGGTGACGACAGTCAGCCGCCGCCCCGCCTTCACCACGCGGCCGATGGCGATCAGCCGCTCTCCCGCCGCCGGGGCGAGGAGGTTGATCTTCATCTCGGCGGTCATCACCTCGGCCGCCTCCGGCATCAGCGACAGGGCGGCATAGCCCGCGGCGGTGTCGCCGAGCGCGAAGGTCAGGCCGGCATGGCCGACATCGTGCTGCTGCCGGGCGAGGGGCAGGATCGGCGCGGTAATCTCGCATTCGCCGGGCCGGATCGCCGTCAGCTCGGCGCCGAAGGTCGCCATCAGGCTCTGGCGCGCGAAACTCGCCCGGAGCTTCGTCGCGCGCGCGTGGTCGTTCGGTTCGCTCATCCCCGTCTCCCTTTCCCCGGCATCGGCACCGGCCGCGCCACCGTCCCGGTCAGGACCGCGACGGCGCCGGCCCCCATCAGATCGCAGAGGACCGGATCCTCCGCGCCAAGACCGCCGGTATAGGTGCCGTAGGCCGGCAGGATCACCCGGGCGCCACCGACAAGAAAGCAGCGTCGGGACTGGCCCGCAAGCCGGAGTTTCGGGTGGTAGTGGCCGGAGATCTCGGCCCGTGCCCCGGGTGCCGCGATATGGCGGAAGCGAAGGGGACCGAGCGCCAGCTCTGCCCGATGCTCGCCGCCGAGCCCGACCGGTCCCGGATCGTGATTGCCCTCGATCCAGACCCAGCGCCGCCCCGCCATCAGCCGGGCGAGCAAAAGCGCCCGGGGTTCCGGCAACTCCGCCGCTTGCAGGTCGTCGAACGTGTCGCCCAGGCAGATCACCATCCGCGCCGCCGTCGCCGCGATATCGGCGTCGAGGCGGGCCAGCGTCTCCTCGACCTCGTAGGGCGGCAAAAGCGCGCCCGCGCGTCGGGCATAGCGTTCAGAGCGACCGAGATGCAGGTCCGAGACGACAAGGCAAGCCTCCGCCGGCCAGTGCAACGCGCCGGAGGGTAGCGCCGAGATCTCGGTCCCGGCGAAGGAAAAGGCGTACCTGTTCATGGCTTGTTCCTGCCCCGCGCAGGCGGAAAAGGCAACGCCCCCCTTCATCTTGCCGGAAATATCCCGGGGGTCCGGGGGCAGCGCCCCCGGCCTCGGCCAGGCAGAGCCTCAGCCAAGGCCGGCCTCCGCCATCAGCCGCTCGGCGGTCTCCGCCAGAAGCCGCTCGCGCGCCGCGCCCTCGACCGGCACCCGCCCGTGTTCGAGGAAGAGCGGCGCGGCCAAAGGCGTGACCCGGGGCAGGGTCAGGTGGTCGATCCGGCCGCCTACCCGGTCGAGCATCGCCTCGATCCGGCCGAAATTTACCAGCCCGCGCATCGCCTCTTCCCGCGTCACCTGCATCAGCAGGTGATCGGGATCGTAGCGCCGCAGCGTGTCGTAGAGGATGTCCGACGAGAACGTCGCCTGTCGGCCCGATTTCCGCGCACCGGGCAGGTTGCGCGCGATGAGCCCGGCGACAAGCGCCACGTTGCGGAAGGTCCGCTTCATCACCGCATTGCCGGCCAGCCAGCTGCCGAGCCCGGCGCGCAACCCCTCGCGGTCGAGAAGGGCTGCGGCATCGGTGACCGGGTCGAGCCCCCGGATCAGCGTCGCGTAATCGGTCGAGACGAAGCCGAGGGGGTTGAGCCCCAGCTCCTCCATCCGGTGGGTGAGCAAGAGCCCGAGCGTCTGCTGCGCCGCCCGGCCCATGAAGCCGTAGATGCACAGATGCGCCCGCCCCTCGGCCGGGAAGCTCTCGACCAGCAGCCGGTCGGGCGCGGGCAGGCGTGAGACCTCGCGCTGGAGATTCAGCCATTCGGCGGTCGCGGCGGGCAGGTCGGGCCAGCTTTCCGCCTGGAGCATCCTCAGGATGCGTTCGGAAAGCTGGGTCGAGGTGGAGAACTTGGTGCCCGAATAGACCGCGATCTTCGGCTCCCGCCCCGGCGCCGGCGCCACTTCGAGCGCAAGCTCGCGCAGGCCGACGAAGCGCACCACCTGGCCGCCGATCAGGAAGGTCTCGCCCGGCGTGAGGGTCGAGGCGAAGCTTTCCTCGACCTCGCCGAGGGGTGCGCCGCCCATGCGGTTCTGCCAGCGGACCTTGACCATCTCGGCATCGGTGATCGTGCCGATATTCATCCGTATGTCGCGCGCGGCGCGGGGGTCGCGCAAGGTCCAGCGCCCGTCCCTGACCATCAGCCGCTGCCAGCGGTCATAGGCCTTCAGCGCATAGCCCCCGGTGGCGCAGAAATCGAGGCAGGCGTCGAAATCGGCGCGCTTGAGCGCGGCATAGGGGCCGGCGGAGGTCACCTCGCGGTAGAGAGCGTCGGCCTCGAAAGGCCCCGAACAGGCGGCGACGAGGATGTGCTGGCAAAGGACGTCGCGCGGCCCCGGCCCGCGCGGGTCGCCGTCGAGGTCGTGGTCCTTCACCGCTTCGAGCGCGGCCTGGCATTCGACCACCTCCCAGCGGTTCGCGGGCACAAGTAGCGCCTTCGACGGCGCGTTGTAGCGGTGGTTCGCCCGGCCGATCCGCTGCACCAGCCGCTTGACGTTCTTCGGCGCGCCGACCTGGATCACGAGGTCCACGTCGCCCCAGTCGATGCCGAGGTCGAGCGAGCCGGTGCAGACGACGGCGCGCAGCTCTCCCGCCACCATCGCCGCCTCCACCCGCTCGCGCGCCTCGCGGGCGAGAGAGCCGTGGTGGATGGCGATCGGCAGCCCGTCCTCGTTCGCGAGCCAGAGGTCGCGGAAGAAGAGCTCCGCCTGTGCGCGGGTGTTGTGGAAGACGAGGGTGATCCGGTGGCGGCGGATCGCGGCCAGAACCTCGGGGATCGCGTAGCGTCCGCCGCCGCCGGCCCAGGGCGGGGCGGCCTCGGTCGTCAGCATCGCGATGTCGGGATCGGGGCCGGGATCGGCATGGACAATGGCGCAGGGGTCGGGATGGCGGGCGAGGAAGCGGGCGATGGCGCCGGGATCCTCGACCGTCGCCGAAAGGCCGACGCGGCGGAGGCCCGGGGCGAGCGACTGGAGCCGCGAAAGGCAGAGCATCAGCTGGTCGCCGCGCTTCGATTCGGCGAGCGCGTGGACCTCGTCGACGATCACCCGGCCGAGCCCCGCGAAGATCCGCGGCGCATCCTCGTAGCTGAGCAGAAGCGCGAGGCTCTCGGGCGTCGTCAGGAGGATATGGGGCGGGTCGGCGCGCTGGCGGCGGCGCTTCGTGTAGGAGGTGTCGCCGGTCCGGTCCTCGATCCGGATCGGCAGCCCCATCTCGGTGACCGGCACGGTCAGGTTGCGCCGGATATCGGCGGCAAGCGCCTTCAGCGGCGAGATATAGAGCGTGTGAAGACCCTTCCGCGCCCCGTCCGCAAGCTCCGCCAGCGTCGGCAGGAACCCCGCCAAGGTCTTGCCGCCGCCGGTCGGCGCGATGAGGAGGAGTGCCGGATCCGCCGCCCGGTCGAGGAGCGCCCGCTGGTGCGGATGGATCGACCAGCCGCGGGCGGAGAACCAGTCGGAGAAGGGGGCGGGGAGGGCGCGCATGGTCGGCAGTCTAGGTCTGTTGCGTTCCTCATGCCTCAGGATTCGTCACGGAAGACGGGCGAATTCCCCGATCTTGCGGTCGGGTAAAACGAAGGCTGCGTCGCCGTATCTCCAAACCGCCCAGGTCCGGTCTCGCGGGACGGAGCGGATCTCTCTCCGCCCGGAACCAAGGCGAAGCCGCCGGGCGGGCGCCTGCCCGTCCCGGCGGGCTGGCGCTCCTGCAACGTTGCGCGCCGAAGGGGCGTTCGAAGGGGTGGCTGGATAAACTGCCCCGAATAACGGTTGCAGCGCCATCCCACGGGCAGGCGCCCGCCCGGTTTGCGGTCCGCCTGCCAACAGCTCCTCAAAGGGCTCAGAACCGACCAGCACGATTTCGCGACATCGCCACCGTGTCGAGCCACAACGCCCACGCGCAAGTCAGTGGAGCGGCCGCGTCTTCATGCTGCGGAACACGTCCTCGAGCGCCCGGGGCGGGGTCAGATGCGTGCCGGCGAGCGCGGTGTCGAGGGCGGCCTCGACCTCTTTCATCAGCGTGGCGATGCATTCGTCCGAGACATGGCCGCCGGCGCCGTAGTCGACCATGTCGTAGCCCGGCCGGGCCAGGCCCGCGAAGAGGCCGTCGGTCATGTCGAGAAGCTGCGCGTCCTCGATCCCCTGCGCCTCGGCCCAGTCGAGCGCGATGCGCGTCATCGCGGTCGAGGAGGCGGCGAGGAAGTCGTTCATCACCTTCGCCGCCATCGCGGTGCCGAAACCGCCCATGCGGATCATCTTGCGGCCAAGCTGGCCGAAGACCGGGGCGAGGCCCGCGATCTCCTCCTTGCTGCCGCCGAGGAAGAACGAGAGCCGCCCCTCTTCGGCCGCGCGCATCGTGCCCGAGAACGGCGCGTCGATCAGCGCGATCCCGGCGGGGATGCGGCCCCGAAGCGCCCGCACGTAGCGCGGCGAGAGCGTGGCGGCGATGACGATGGTCCGGAGCGAGGGCGCGTTCCGCGCGAAGTCCTGCGCCTCGAAGAGCAGCGCCTCGGCCTCGGCGATGTCGGCCGGCACGAGGATCAGGGTCGTGAGCCCGCGCGCGAAGCCCTCGCGGTCGTCGGCCGGGCGCTCGCGGGTCGCGGTTCCCGGCGCCGGCAGGCCGAAGCCCGCCGCGACGATGCCGGCGGACTGAAGCCGCGAGAGGAAGGGGCGCGCGGCACGGCCGGACCCGGCAATCCCGAGCCCGCGCATCAGTGCACGATCTTTTCGTCGCGGACGAACATGTTCGCCCAGGCACGGTCGATCAGTTCAGGTGTCATCTGGTAGGGGATGCCCTCGAAGTTGCAGATCGCGATCATCTGGTCGATCAGGAAGACCGGCTGGTAGTTCGCATAGATGTTGCTGATGGTCGGATACTTGACCTTGAGGAGATGCAGAAGCGCCTTCTCGTCGAGCGGCATCTTCTTCTTCTTCGCCACCATCGCGAAGATCTTCAGGAACATCTCCTGGTTCGGGCCGTCGATCTTGATCTTGAAGAAGATCCGCCGCAGCGCCGCCTTGTCGAAGATCTCGTTCGGGTGGAAGTTGGTCGAGAAGATCACCAGCGTGTCGAAGGGCACCTCGAACTTCTCGCCCGACTGGAGCGCGAGGATGTCCTTGTTTTCCTCGAGCGGAACGATCCAGCGGTTGACGATCTTCTGCGGCGGCTCGGCCTGGCGGCCGAGGTCGTCGATGATGAAGACGCCGCCGGTGGCCTTGAGCTGCAAGGGCGCCGTATAGGTCCGTGCCGTCGGGTTGTAGGTGAGGTCGAGCATGTCGAGCGACAGTTCGCCGCCGGTGATCACGGTCGGGCGCTCGCACAGCACATAGCGGTTGTCGAAGCGGTTCGACGAGCGGCGGAGTGCGTTCGGATCGTCGACCGAGGCCTCGGCGGCGGAGTGGACGATCGGGTCATAGACGGTGATCACCTGACCGGCATATTCGATGGCGCGGGGAATGAAGATCTTGTCGCCGAGCGCGTCGCGGATGCCGTTCGAGATCGAGGACTTGCCATTGCCCGGCGGCCCGTACATCAGGATCGAGCGGCCGGCGCCCACGGCGGGCCCGAGATGGTTGAGAAGCTCGTCCGGCAGGATCAGGTGGCCCATCGCGCCGGTCAGTTGCTGGCGGGTGAGCTGGACATTGCGGATCGACTGCTTCTTCACCTGCTCGCGGTAGATGTCGAGCGGCACCGGCATCGCGCCGTAATATTCCGACTGGCTGAGCGCGTCGAGCGCGCGGGCCTTGCCGGCATCGGCGAGCTGGTAGCCCATCTCGCCGCCCGAATTGGCGTGGAGCGTGCCGGTCGCCTCGAGAAGCTTCTGGCTCCGCGCGAGGTCGATCAGCTCCTGCGTCGTCGGGATCGGCAGCGCGATGGTGCGGGAGATCTCCGAGACGGTTTCGAGGTTCATCCGGAACATCGTCTTGAGAAGGATATCGCGCATCATCACGACCGAAAGCCCGGTATCGTTCATCGAACGGGGCGGCGTCGGCGCGATGACGTTGGGCACCTGCATGTTCATCGGGGTCAGACCTTCTCCGGCGGCGTTGGATGCGGCGCGGACAGGCAAGGCATATTCCTGCCCCCTCCACGCCGACATGGGATTCACAGCGGCAGTCTGCCGGGCTATTGTGGCCAAAAAATGGAAACAATTCTGGATCAGAGGCCCCGATGAGCAGACCCCGCAGCACGCTACTGGCGGCCTTCCTGGCGGCCCTCGTCCTGATCCTCGGCGGTGCGCCGCTGGTGAAGGGCGCCTTCTACCTCGGCAAGCACGAAGGCGACACGATGCACCTGGCCGAGCTGGTCTTCCGGATGGCCGACGGGCAGTGGCCGCATCTCGACTTCATGACCCCGATCGGGATCCTGGCGCTGGCGCCGATATCGGTCTTCCTGCAATGGGGCGCGAGGCTCGGTCACGCGATCTTCTATGCGCAGATCCTTGTGGCTCTGGTGCTTTTCCTGCCCGTGATGCGGGTCGCGACGAGCCGGCTGACGGGTGTCTGGCCCTATGCCTATGGCGGGTTCGTGATGCTTCTCTGCCTTGCCCTCGTCCACGGCGAGGCGCAGAGCGCCATCTCGATCTCCATGCATTACAACCGCTGGGCCTGGGCGGTGAGCTATATCGCGATCCCGCTCGCGGTCCTTGCCCCCCTCGACCGGCCGCGGCCCTGGCTCGACGGGGCACTCATCGGTCTTGGCATGGCGGCGCTGGTGCTGACCAAGGCCACCTATTTCGCGGCCTTCGCCCCCGGTGTGCTGGCGGCGCTTCTGGCGCGGCGGCAGGGGACGATGATCGTCGCGGCGCTGATCGCGGGGCTTGCCGTCGCGGCCTTCGTCACCGCGAAGGCGGGGCCGGATTTCTGGCTCGCCTACCTTCAGGACCTCCTGACCGTGGCCACCAGCGACGCGCGCCAGGCGCCGGGCGAGAGCCTGATCGACGTGATCGTGGCGCCGCTCTACATGGGCGGCAGCCTTGCGCTGGTAGCCGGGGTGATCTTCCTGCGGCAGGCCGGGCGGTCGGTCGAGGGGCTGGCGCTTCTGGTGCTGATGCCGGGCTTTTTCTACGTCGCCTACCAGAATTTCGGCAACGATCCGCAGTGGCTCTACCTCCTCGCGATGCTGGCCCTGGTGCTGCGGCCCGAGCCCGGCGTCGTCAACAACGCCGGCTGGGACCTGCGCGCGGCCCTGACCTTCACCGGGGTCGCGGCCCTCTGCTTTGGCGCGCCGTCGGCGATCAACCTCGCCTTCAGCCCCTGGCGGCACATGGCGTCGGATACCGAGGATACCGTGCCGCTTCTGCCGCGGCTGCCCGAAGCGGCCGACGTGCTGACGCCGGCGGCGCGGCTCTACACCGCCAACCTCAAGCGCCCCTATGACCAGCCGGGCGACCCCTTCGCGAGCTACCGCGCGTTCGCCAGGCGCGAGGACGTGCCGGTGCTGAACGGCGAGGACCTGCCGGAATGCCAGATCGAAGGCGGCATCTCGGCCTGGTTCGAGCTGGCGACCGACGATCTGACGAAGGCGGGCTATGCCGGGACGGCGCTGATGGGGACCGACCTCTATTCCGCCTACTGGATGTTCGGCGACTTCAAGACCGTGAAGGGGGCCGCGCCGTGGTATTACGGCGGCCTGCCCGGGATCGAGAATGCCGACTACCTCGTCGTGCCGCTCTGTCCGATGGCCTTCACGCTCCGCTCCTCGATGCTGAAATCGCTGGAGGAGGAAGGCTGGACCCTGCGCGAAGTGCACAGGGGCCCGCTTTACATACTGGTGGAGCCGATCGCGCCCTGAAGCGCGGCGAGGACGCCGGGGAAGGCCATGAAGACCAGATAGGTCAGGAAGGTGCCCACAAGCGCGAGGCCCATCGGGAAGTCCTTGCGCGTCCAGCTGACCCAGTCGGGCGTCGCCGCCCGAACCGCCGGGATCGCCCGCATCAGCCGGTGGGCGGCAAAGGCGCCGAGAAGGAAGGCCGCGAGCAGGATCAGGATCAGTTGCAGATGCTCGATCCGCTGCGAGAAGAAGGGCGCGGCGGCGGCGGCGAACTTGGCGTCCCCGGCACCGACATTGGCGATGGCGTTGAGCACGAAGCCGATCGCGAGGACCGCGACGAAATTCACCCAGCGCCAGGCCCAGAACTCGAACGGGATCACCAGAAGCCCCACTACCACATAGATCGCGAGGATCGCGAGCACCGCCTTGTTGGGGATCTTCATCGTCTTGAGATCCGACCACGCCACCCAGGCGCAGACCGGCAAGACCGCGACAAGAAGAGCGAGATACGCCTGCGGCGCCGTCAGTCCGAGCATCGGTTCAGCCTTTCACCACGCTGGCATTGATCGTCTCGAGCGCGCGGGCGGCCTGTTCGAAATAGCGCGGGCTTGTCTCGACCGCGTCTTCCAGAAGGCCCTTGCCGATCGTCACGTCGCCCTGCTTGATCGCCGTCAGCGCGGCGGTATAGAGCAGCTCGGCCCGCTCCTGCTGGGTCATCGGCACGATCGGCATGTCGTATTGCCGCTGTGCCGCGCGGGAAAGGACGAGGTTGTTCTTGGTCGTGAAGTTGGAGCTGTCATAGGTCAGCGCCTCGGCGAAGAGCTTCTCGGCGCCGGTAAAATCGCCGCGCGTCAGCTTCGAGTAGCCCCAGTTGTTGAGCACCCCCGACGGCTGCGTCGTCAGCCCGAAGGCGGTCTCGTAGAAGCTGTCGGCCTTTTGCCATTTCTTGTTGGCGTCGGCGACCATCGCCTCGAGCCGGTAACGCTCGTAGGTCTCGTGCGTCGGCGGGATCATGTTCAGCTCCGCCTCGGCCTTCTTCCATTCGTTGGCGCGGATCAGCGCGTCGGCAAGCGCGACGCGGTCATCGTTGGTGCCTTCCTTGCTGTCGATCACCGACTTCCAGACCAGCGCCGCCTCGGACGGCTTCCTGGCGCGGACCAGCGACTTCGCCAGCCCGCGGCGCAGGTCGACGCGGTCGGGATTGGCGGCGGCGGTCTTCTGGAAATAGGCCACCGCCTCGTTCGGGTCGGCCACCGTCAGCATCACGTCGTTGAGGTTGCTTTCGTCGATGACGTTGACGTCCTTGATCGCGCGCTCGACCTCGGCGTCGGTGGCCTTCTGGCATGCCGACAGGGACGACACCCCTGCGATGCAGAGAGAAATCAGGATAGGGTGGCGCATTTCATGCGTCCTTTGCTGCTTCTTGCCTCAATGTGTGGTGAGCAGCAGGTATTGCCCGTGCCCGCGTCTCACCAAGGAGAATTCGCCTGTATCGCGGCTATCATAGGACGGTTCCTCGATCTTGGCGAGCGCGCGGCGCAGATTTTCGCGGATGGAGTCCGTTTGGCCACTATCGAGCGCGAAGGCGGTGCGGAAGACCCGGCTCGCCTCGCCGTATTGCCCGGTCTCCATGAGGACGACTCCGAGATTGTTCCAGGCCGGCACGAAGGTCTCGTCCTCCTTGACGGCCCGGCGCAGCAGGGTTTCGGCCTGGCCGAGCCGGCCGAGGCGCAGGTTGGCCGAGCCGATCGCCGAGAGCGTGTCGACAGTCATCCCTTGCTTGGCGGCGGCGCGGTAATAGGCCTTGAGCGCCAGTTCGTATTCGCCCGCCGCCATCAGCCGGTGGCCGACGATCAACCCGTCCACCGCCTCGCCCTTGACCGGGCCGGAGGGAGCGAAGGGGGAGCCGTCATTCGCGGGAAGGCCGCCTGTCGGCTGACAGGCGGCCAGAAATCCGGCTGCGACCAGAAGAACCGTTATGCGTACTGCCATCGCCTCAGGGTGAGAAATTCGCGAACAGCTGCATCATATCGTAGACCGAAGGACCCACAAGGATGATCAGGAGCGGCGGCACCGTGAACATCATCGTGCCGAGCGTCATCTTCGTCGGCAGCTTGTTCGCCGCCTCCTCGGCGCGCATCACCCGCTTGTCGCGCATCTCGGCGGCATAGATCCGGAGCGCTTCGGCGATCGAGGTGCCGAAGGTCTGCGACTGGATCATCACAGTGACGAAGGAGGCGACATCGGGCACGCCCGAGCGTTCGGAGAAGCTGCGCAGCACGGTGGCCTTGTCCTTGCCGGCCTTGATCTCCTGCGACACGATCTCGAATTCCTCGGCGAGTGCGGGGTAGCCGGACTTGAGTTCCTTCGACACCCGGATGATGCCCTGGTCAAGCGACTGGCCGGCCTCGACGCAGACGAGAAGCATGTCGAGCGCGTCGGGAAAGCCGTTCTGAATGGCTTCCTGGCGCGACTGGATGCGGCGTTCGATCCAGTATTTCGGCAGGTAGTAGCCGATGGCGCCGGGCAGGACGACGGCGAGAACGAGTTTCGTCGTCGAGACCTCGTCCGTGGCCGAGGCGACGATCGCGTAGATCACGCCCCCGAGCAGGAAGAGGATGCCGAGCATGAACTGGACCGCGTGGAAGGTCCGCACCGCGTTCTTGCCGCGATAGCCGGCGCGGGTCATCTTGAGCCGCGAGGTGCTCATCTCCTCCTCGGTCTTCGGTTCGAGGAAGGTGGCGAACTTGTCGAGCTTGTCGGAGCCCCTGGAGGCGCGCAGCGACTTCTTCTCGGTCGAGGCGCGGTTCCCGGCATTGCCCGACGGGCGCGCGATGTCGCGCAGCTTCGCGTAGGGATCGGCGCGCTTCTTCAGCATCGTCGGCAGCGTGATCGCGACGAGCACGACGCCGAGGACGGCGACGGCGAAGAGCGGGCCGAGCGGGCCCATCTTCTCGATCAGGAAGTCGTTGATCGTGGTCAGCATGGCGGTTGG
>WOZM01000204.1 GCA_011620265.1 Paracoccaceae bacterium | reverse complement strand
ACTCCGTGTGATCAGGTCGCCGGCATGATAGCGATTGCGCCGGTCGCGGCAAGCGCCTCAGCCCGCCTTTGCCAGCATCCGCCCCAGCACCCGGCCGCCGAGGATGTGCAGGTGGTAGTGCGGCACCTCCTGCACCCCGTGGGCGCCGGCATTGGAGATCGTCCGGTATCCCTGCCCGCCATCGCCGGGCCCGACGCCGGTGATCCGGCAGACCTCTCCGGCCGCACGGGTGAAGTCGGCGATCTCCTCGGTCGAGGCCTCGGAGGCGAAATGATCGAAGTTGACGTATCTGCCCTTCGGGATCACCAGCACATGGACCGGCGCCTGCGGGCCGATGTCGTGGAAGGCGAGCGTGTGCCCGGTCTCCAGCACCGTCTTGTTCGGGATCTCGCCGCGCAGGATGCGGGCGAAGATGTTGGTGTCGTCGTATGCGTAGGCCATGGGTCCCTCAGTCGGCGAAAAGATGATCCATTGTCGCGATCTCGTGCGCGGTCGCGTCCGGGATAGACAGAAACGCCGCCAATGACACGGCATTTTCCTCGGGCCGCGCGCCCTGACGGATGCGGCGCAGATGCTTGAAGCCCGCGTCGCGGATGCGGTCGCTCTCGTGGCGCAGATCGTAGCGGATCGTCGGCAGGAGCCGGTCGAGGGTTTCCTGCGTCGTATGCTCGCCTGCAAGGCCGGTGCGCTTGGCGTGACCGACGAGGTAGGCCTCGGTGAAGTCGCACTCTATCTCCAGCAGCCGGACCGTCGCCCGGTCGGACGCAAAATCCCGCATCAGCTCGATATCGGCGGGGTCCATGCAGACGATCATCCGGTCGGTCTTGTGGTAGTCGAAGAGCATCCGCATCAGCGCCCGACGGTGGCGGGTGCGCTTTTCCAGCGTCGACTGGATGCCGCCGAGATCGGGCAAGGGGGTCGATGCCTCGCTGAAGAGGTATTCGATCACCGGAATCTGCGTGGCCTGACGCACCCGTTCTACGAGCCGCTTGGCCACGTGCCATTTCTTGCACACGACGATCATCAGCTCGCGCTCGCGCCCGAGGCTCGCCTCCGTCTCCCAGAAGCGCGGCGCGAAGCGCCGGCCCTCGCGGCCGCGCCCGGTGAGGAACCTGTAAAGGCTCCGCCCCTCGTTCGAGATCTGGAACCGCACCCCTTCGGACGCATAGAGATCGCCGAGCCGCCGCTTCAACTCGCGCGCCTCGGGGCTGATCTTGCGGGCGAAGAGGAAATCCTGGCTGAGCAGCAGGTCGTAGTGATCGTTGTAGAACGTCACCGGCATCCCGTAGTCGGAGAACATGAGGAAGGTAAGCGTGCGGGCGCGGATCTCCCGCGCTGGAACGACATGGCGCACCACGGTCTGAAAGAAGGTCTCGTCGGGGATCCAGGTGGTGCGGAAGAACCGCATCACGTCGCGGCGCTTGCGGGTGAAGTCGAGCACCCATTCGACGGTGCGCCGGCGCAGGCACCACCACTGGCTGCCGATCATGATCTGCAGATCGGCCGGGATCTCCCGCGTCCAGCCCATGCGCTTTTGCAGGTTGTAAAAGCCGTAGAAGAGCCGCTTCCTCGTGCGTTCGTTGAACGGATGGCGATAGATCAGCCGGTCTTCCCTCATCCCGGTCTTGATCCAGTCGGACTGGAAGAAATCGAAGCTCTCGATATAGTCCGCGTCCTCGGCGTCGAGGAAATCATGCGCGTATTCGGCCGACTTGATCGCCATGCAGTCGCCCGAGAGCATGTAGAAATGGGTGGCGTCCGGAAAGGCCGCGACCGCGGCCTCGACGGCTCGGAGCGTGGCGTCGACGAGGCTCCACTCCCCCCAGCCGCACTTGATCCGCTTGCGGGCGAAGGTGACATTGGCGTTGCCGGCGAGGGCCGAGCGGATGCGCCGGTAGTCCTCGCGCGCCGCGCGGGCGTCGAAGTGGATCGCCATGAAGTCGCCTGCGGCGGTCAGCCGCTCGGCCTGGCGGATGATCCCTTCGGGGTCCTTGTGACAGAGCAATATGAAGGCGATCTTTGCCATTGCGGAAACCTGTTAACCCACTAGCTGTGGATTGTTTAGCTAATTAGCGTTATCAGACGTTGAAAAGACAGAGTTTCCTTGCTCTTTACGCCGTATTTCCGGGCCAGCCTTCAAACGTGCCCGATGATTGCCAGTGAAGGAATGAAGAATGGGGTTTCCCGGAACCTGGATGACGGAAAGCGAAAGCGTGGTCTATCGCGTGGTGCCGAAATGCGCCTGCTCGACCATCGGCCAGATCATGTTCTATTCCGATCACGGCAGGTTCTTCGATGGCGACATCCACGATTCGACCGAAGGCCTGCACAAGTGGAGCCAGGAGGCGAGCCAGCCGCTGATCGAGGCCAATGTGAAGGGCCACAAGAGCTATGCCTTCACCTGCGTCCGCAATCCCTATACCCGCATTCTCTCGTCCTTCTTCGACAAGATCTGCGGCATCCAGAGGAACGGCAAGCGCTACCGCGGCAACCTCGTCCCGACGCTCATCCAGAAATACGGGATCGAGGTCGGCTCGCCCGAGGACGATTTCGCGTTCGACCAGATCCGCTCGTTCCGCCGCTTCCTGCTCTTCGCCCGCGACACGATCCGCTGGCGCCGGCCGATGGAGCCGGACATCCACTGGTCGGCGATGTCCGGCCACGTCTCGACCTTCATCGTCAATGGCGGGCGCTACGACCACATCTTCTTCACCGAGAAGTTCAACGAGGGCATGCAGACGGTTCTCGACAGCATCGAGACGCCGAAGAAGGTGAACCTGAAGAAGATCCCCAGGTTCAACGAGAGCGAGGGCCACGGGCCGAAGCGCGCCCACCCGGTCGAGGACTACTTCGACGATCTCTCGATGCATCTCGTCTACGAGATCTACAAGCGCGACTTCCAGCTCTTCAAATACGATTTCGAGAACCCGGCGAACAAGATGCCGATGGGCGAGGTCGATCTCGACGAGGTGCATGCCAAGCTCGGCGCATGAGGCGGGCCGGCGGTCAGGAAATCGCGATCAGCGGCGCCTGAACGAGGCCCTGCCCGCGGTCGGTCGCATCGCCCCCCGGCGCCGAATGGACCGGATTGGCGTTCGATAACGGCGCCACCGTCAGCCCGCTGGCCGCATGGGCTGCATCGCGGCGGCCTCGGTCCAGCCCGGCCCGCGCCGACCGGATCATGCGCCGGCGCCGAGGCTCAGATGAGGCCGTGGGCGCGGAAGAGCGCCTTCACGTCGACCTCGGGCCGGGCGCCGAAATGGCTGATGACCTCGGCCGCCGCGATGCAGCCCATGCGGCCGGCGGTCTTCAGGGTCTGCCCCGTCGCAAGCCCGTAAAGGAATCCCGCGGCGAACTGGTCGCCCGCCCCGGTCGCGTCGACCGGCACGACGCGGTGCACCGGCACCTCGACCCGCTCCTCGCCGCGGATGACGATCACGTCGGCGCCGGAGCGCGTGCAGACGACGACGGGGCATTCGGCCCGCGCCTGGGCCAGTGCGGCCTCCAGATCCTCGGTCTGGTAGAGCGCCTCCCATTCGTGTTGGTTGCCGATCACGTAGTCCATCTCGTCCTTCACCAGCCTGCGGAAGTCGGCCCGGTGGCGGTCGACGCAGAACGGATCGGAAAGCGCGATCCCGGCCTTGCCCTCGCCCCGGTGGCAGGCCCGCGCCGCCTTCAGGAACGCTTCCTTGCCCTTGTCCTTGTCGAACAGATAGCCTTCGAGAAAGAGGTAGTCGGTCGACCCCGCGACGTCGTCGGCGACATCCTCTGGGCCGAGATCGGCGGAGATGCCGAGATAGGTGTTCATCGACCGCTCGCCGTCCGGCGTCACGAAGATCATCGAGCGCGAGGTCGGAAGCTCCGCCCCGGCGATAGGCGGGTTGGGGAAATCGGTTCCCTCGGCCGTCAGCGAACCCGCGAAGAATCGCCCGAGCGCGTCGTCGCGCACCCGCCCGATGAAGGCGGCCTTGAGCCCGAGATTGCCAAGCCCCGCGACCGTGTTGCCGACCGATCCACCCGGCGCCTGGGTCCGCTCCTTCATCGCGCCGTAGAGCATCTCGCCCCGCTCGCGCTCCACAAGCTGCATGATCCCCTTCCGGATCCCCATGAGGTCGAGAGAGCTTTCGTCGGTCTGGGCCAGGACATCGACAATCGCATTGCCGATGCCGACCACCTGATAGCGGTTGGTCACAGGGTCTTCTCCTCGTAAGGGCACAGGTCCCGGATATGGCAGGCGCCGCATTTCGGCTTGCGCGCGACGCAGATATAGCGGCCGTGCAGGATCAGCCAGTGATGGGCATGCTGCTGGAACGCCACCGGGACATTGTCCTCGATGGCGCGCTCGACGGCGACGACATCCTTGCCCGCCGCGATGCCGGTGCGGTTGCCGACGCGGAAGATATGGGTGTCCACGGCCTGCGCCGGGTAATGGAACCACATGTTCAGAACCACATTCGCGGTCTTCCGCCCCACCCCCGGCAGCGTCATCAGCGCCGCGCGCGACGACGGCACCTCGCCTGCGTAATCCTCGACGAGGATGCGCGAGAGCCTGATCACGTTCTTGGCCTTCTGGCGGAAGAGCCCGATCGTCTTGATATGCTCGATCAGCCCCTCTTCGCCGAGGTCGAGCATCTTCTGCGGCGTGTCGGCAATCTTGAAGAGCGACCGCGTCGCCTTGTTCACGCCGGCATCCGTCGCCTGCGCCGACAGCGCCACCGCGACCAGGAGCGTGAAGGCGTTCACATGCTCCAGCTCGCCCTTCGGTTCGGCGTCGGCCTCGCGGAAGCGGCGGAAGATTTCGGTGATCGTCGCGTAGTCGAGCTGTCGGGCCATGGCTCTGCCATATGCCCGGCCCGGCCCGCGCGGGCAAGAGTCTCGGCCGGGCGGCGCATGGTTTTTCCCCCACGGTGCGCGTTAACCTCAATTTTTCCCTTGGCTGCGATGGTTTGGCCAAGCAAACGGGCGGAAATCGACGTGCATGGGGCTGATTGGCGGAAATCCGGGGCGCGACTGGCTGGTCGCAGCGGCGAAAGGGCCGGCAGCGACTGACTGCCCCCCCGTGCGCGCCGGCAATGTTGCGCCGGTCCGGCTTGGCCTGGCACCGGCGACGCTGATTGCCACGAATGCGGGGGCGGTGCCGCTCGAATGGCTGCGGCCGGGCGACAGCATCCTCACCCGCGACAACGGCTACCGGCCGCTTCTCTGGATCGGTCGGGGCCGGCGGGTCGCCGGCGCCGGAGCGCAAAACGTCGTGGCGATCGAGGCCGACCGCTTCGGCCCCGGCCAACCCGATCAAAGCCTGCGGCTCGCCCCCGATCACGGCATCCTCATCGACGGCGCCGCATTCCTCGCCGAGCATGGCACGGCAGAAGTGCTGGCGCCCGCATCCGCGCTGACCGGCTCGGGGCCGACGCGGCCGCTCGGCGGGCTCTTCCATCTCGTCCTCGCCGGACACGAACTGGTGCTCGCCAACGGCCTCTGGGTCGAAAGCCTGCCGGCGGAGGCCGCCTTCCGCCTGTTCCCGCGCCGGGCGGTGGCGCTCTGCAAGGATCTGCTCGCCGATATCGCCCGTCCGCTGCGCCCGCGGGTCCGCGCGGAAGACCTCGCCCCGGCCCTCCCCTCGGCCCTGCCCCGGTCCGAACCCGATGCTCGGCCCGCCACGCGATCCGCCCGGCGCAAGGGCACGCGCGCCGCCTGACATGCGCGCGAAGCGGCAAAGCGCAGAATCCGGGTCGCGCGCCTCCCCGCCCTGCCGTAGATTTCACGGCAAGGAGACTTGCCATGCTGTCAGAACCCATCGCAGACGATCGCTATCACTACGGCGTCATCGCCCGCGCCCTCCGGCTCATCGACGAGGCCGGCGGCGCGCCGCTCGCCCTCGACGACCTCGCCGCGCGGCTGCAGATGAGCCCGGCGCATTTCCAGCGCGTCTTCTCGCGCTGGGTCGGCGTCAGCCCCAAGCGCTACCAGCAATACCTGACGCTCGACCTCGCCAAGCGGCTCCTGGCCGAGCGGCACACGCTGCTCGACACCGCCGACGCGGCCGGGCTTTCCGGCTCCGGCCGGCTTCACGACCTCTTCGTGCGCTGGGAAGCGATGAGCCCCGGCGAATATGCCCGCGGCGGCGAGGATTTGACGATCTTCTGGGGCTGGAGCGAAAGCCCCTTCGGCCCGGCCCTCGTGATGGCGACGGAGCGCGGCATCTGCGGCATCGCCTTCGCCGGCGACACGGCGGCGGAGGACGCGATGTCCGACCTGCGCGGTCGCTGGCCGAAGGCGCGGTTCGTCGAGGATCCGATGATGCTCCGGCCCTGGGCGCTCTCGGCCTTCGGGGCGTCGTCCGCCCCGGCGCCGATCTACATGATCGGCGCGCCGTTCCAGATCAAGGTGTGGGAGGCGCTCCTCCGCGTCCCCTCGGGCACGGTCACGACCTATTCGGATATCGCCGCCCATATCGGCAACCCCAAGGCGGTGCGGGCGGTCGGCACGGCGGTCGGGCGCAACCCGGTCAGCTGGCTCATCCCCTGCCACCGGGCGATCCGCAAGACCGGCGGTCTCGGCGGCTATCACTGGGGCCTGCCGGTCAAGCGGGCGATGCTCGCCTGGGAAGCGGCACGCGCCGAGACGGCGGAGACGGTCGGGGCGGCAGACGCAGCCCGCGCCACGCTCTCGGGAACGTGATGGGCGGATTGCCGCCGGAACCGGTTTTGGATACGGGCGTTATTGCCTAACAGCGGGTAATCTTGGACGTAACGCCCAAGCATACCAAACCGGAGCAGCATAAATGCGCATCACGACCCTTCTCATCGGCAGTTCGGCCACCGCCCTCCTTCTGGCGGCCTGTACGCCGGTCGACCAGTATTCAAACGATCCCAACCAGCGCACCAAGGAAGGCGCGCTGACCGGGGCGGGGATCGGCGCGCTTGCCGGCATCCTCACCGGCGACGGCGGCAAGGACAAGCTCGACCGCGCGGTGGTCGGCGCCGCGATCGGCGGCCTCGCCGGCGGTGTCGTCGGCAACAACCTCGACAAGCAGGCACGCGAGCTTCAGGCCGAGATCAGCGACAGCCGCGTGCGCATCATCAACGAGGGCAACCAGCTGCGCGTGGTGATGCCCGAGGGCATCCTCTTCGCCACCGACAGCGCCTCGGTCCAGCCGTCGATCCAGAACGACCTCTTCGCGGTCGCCGACAACCTCAACCGCTACCCGAATAGCCGGGTCGAGGTGATCGGCCACACCGACAATACCGGCTCGGCCGCCTACAACCAGGACCTGTCGCAGCGCCGCGCCGCCGCGGTGGGCGGGGTCCTTCGCAATGCCGGCGTCTCGGGCGGCCGCATCGTCACCTACGGACGCGGCGAGGACATGCCCGTCGCCTCGAACCTGACGCCGGAAGGCCGCGCGCAGAACCGCCGGGTGGAGATCCTGATCATCCCGACCAATTGAGCCTGGAACGCACCGCGAAGACACCGAAGGCCGGGCCCAGCGCCCGGCCTTTTGCATTGCCTTCCGTCCCTTGCGGTCATACATCTTGACCAATTCCCCGGGGGTTCCATGCCGTTCCAGAAAGTCGAACCGGAAAAGCTCTCCCACTCGGTCGTGCGCCAGATCGAGCGGCTGATCCTTCAGGGCGTCCTGCGCCCCGGCGAGCGGCTGCCGTCCGAGCGCGAGCTTTCCGAACGGCTCGGCGTCTCGCGCCCGTCCTTGCGCGAGGCCGTCGCGGAACTGCAGTCGTCCGGCCTTCTGACCACCCGCGCCGGCGCCGGGATCTATGTCGCCGAAGTTCTCGGCTCGGCCTTCTCGCCGGCGCTGATCCGGCTTTTCGCCAGCCATGACGAGGCGGTGTTCGACTATCTCTCGTTCCGCCGCGATCTCGAGGCGCTCGCCGCCGAACGGGCGGCCCGGCTCGGCTCGGACACCGATATCGCGGTGGTCGACACGATCTTGCGCAAGATGGAGGCCGCGCATCTGAAACGCGATCCGGCCGACGAGGCGCGCCTTGATGCCGAGTTCCACATGGCGATCATCGAAGCGAGCCACAACGTCGTCATGCTGCACATGATGCGCTCGATGTTCGACCTGCTGCGGCAGGGGGTGTTCTACAACCGGCAGGTCATGTTCAGGCAGCGGATGACGCGCGGCGCGCTCCTCGACCAGCACCGGGCGATCCGCGACGCGCTCGTCGCCCGCGATCCGGCGGGGGCGCGGGCGGCGGTGGAACGGCACCTCAACTATGTCGAGCAGGCGCTGGCCGACGACCGCAAGGCCGAGCGTAACGAGGCCGTGGCCCGTCTCAGGATCGCGCAGGAGGCCGAGCGCGGCTGAGGGCACGACGGGCAGCCCCCCAGGGATGAAACGAAAAACCCGGCCGCGAGGGCCGGGTTTCCTGTTTCCCGCTGGCGCCTGAGGTCAGTGCAGCTTGGCCTCGACCTCGCCGATGGCGCTGTCGATGAGGCCGCTCTTTTGGGCCGCCGACATCCGGCTCGCGATCAGGTCGCCGGCCGCCGCCACCGCGACGTTGACGGCGCTGTCACGCACCTCGCGCACGGCTGCCGCCTCGGCCGAGGCGATCTGGTCCTCCGCCGCGGCGATGCGCCGGGCGATGGAGGCCCTGAGGTCGGCCTTGGCCTGCTCGGCCGCCGCCATCGCCTCGCGCTTGGCGGTCTCGACGATGCGGTCGGCCTGCTCCTGCACGTCCTTCTGCTTGCGCTCATAGGAGGCGAGGATCGTCCGCGCCTCGTCATGCAGCGCCCGCGCCTCGTCGAGGTCGGACTTGATCCCGGCCGCGCGCTTGTCGAGAAGCCCGCCGATGAGCGTCGGCACCTTGAAATAGACCAGCACGCCGATGAAGACCAGAAAGGCGATCGTCACCACGAAATCGGTGTTGCGGAGCGAGAAGAACGGCCCCGTGGCGGCGAGCGCCGGGCCTGCCGTCAGGCTCAGGAGTATCGCGAGTTTCTTCATCGTCTCACCCCTTCAACCTGGCGGTCACGGCCGCCGCGACAGCCTTCGCGTCCGCGCTGCCGCCGAAGGCGGCGACGAGCGCCTCTGCCGTGTCCCTGGCGACCTCGGCGACGTTCTTCGCCGCGCCCGCGCGGACCTCCTCGATCCGCTTGGCGCTTTCGGCGGCCTTCGCGGCGATCTCGGCATCCGCCTTGGCGGTCGCCTTGTCGAGATCCTTCTGGATCTCGGCCCGCGCCTCGGCGACGATCTTGTTCGCCTCGGCCCGTGCGTCGACCAGCGCCTGGTTGTAGGCCTTCTCGGCCTCCTCGGCCTTGAGCTTCAGTTCCTCGGCCGCGGCGATGTCGTTGGTGATCTTGCCCTGGCGGTCGGCGATGATGCCGCTGATCCGCGGCAGCGCGACCCGAGACAGCACGAGGTAGATCAAGATCAGCGCCACCACGAGCCAGAAGATCTGGTTCGGGAAGGTCGCGATATCGAGCTGCGGCATGCCGACGGATTCGGCAGCGTGCCCTGCCGCCTCGGCTGCATGGCCGGCGGCTTCGGTCGCCGTCTCGGCGCCCTCTTGCGTTGTGTTTGCCATCTCGGCCCCCTCGAAACCCGGATTACATCCCGGACGGGCGCGAAGGCCCCCGTCCGGCCGTAAGGATGGTTCTCAAAGGCTCAGACGGCGAACATCAGCAGAAGCGCCACGAGGAACGAGAAGATCCCCAGCGCTTCGGCGAAGGCGATGCCGATGAAGAGCGTCGCGGTCTGCCCGGCGGCCGCCGACGGGTTGCGGAGCGCGCCCGCGAGGAAGTTGCCGGCAACATTGCCCACACCGACAGCCGCGCCACCCATGCCCATGCATGCGAGGCCAGCGCCGATGTAGGCACCCATTTGTACGATATCGCCTTCCATGTTCGTCACTCCTTACGGTTGGAATTGGCTTGAATTGAGAGCCTGGCCCTAGTGGTGCGGATGCAGCGCATCCTTGAGGTAGACACAGGTCAGGATGGTGAAGACATAGGCCTGGATGAAGGCCACGAGAATTTCGAGCCCGTACATCGCGGTGATAGCGAGGATCGAGAGCGGCGTCACGGCAAGCCCGATGCCCGAGAACAGGACCAGCGGCGCGAAGGCCGCGAAGACCTTGATCACGGCATGGCCGGCCATCATGTTGCCGGCAAGTCGGATCGAGTGGCTGACGGGCCGCACGAAGTAGGAAATCACCTCGATCAGCGCGAGGACCGGGCGCAGGGCCAAAGGTGCGGACGACACCCAGAAGAGGCCGAGGAAGCCAGCGCCGTTCTTGACGAAACCGACGATGGTGACGGTGAGGAACACCGCCATCGCGAGGATCGCGGTCACTGCGATATGGCTCGTCGGCGTGAAGGCCTTCGGCAGAAGCCCGAGGAAGTTCGAGAATACGATGAAGCAGAAGACGGTGAAGATGTAGGGGAAGAACTTCAGCGCGTCCTTGCCGGCCACGTCCTCGACCATCTTGTGGATGAAACCGTAGGCCATTTCGGCGATCGACTGGAGGCGCGACGGCACGATCGCCCGGCCGCGGGTGCCAAGGACGAAGAGCGCGATCACCGCAAGAACCGTCACCGCCATCCAGAGCGTCGCGTTCGTGGGGGTGTACCAGGCCACGTGGTCGCCGCCGAAGAGCGGTTTCACGATGAACTGATCCATCGGATGGAACGCCAGACCTTCGCTTTGCTCTTCCGTCGCCACGTCTATTCCCCTTCGTCTCCGGCGGATTGCTCCGCCACGTTGGTCGCCTGAATTTCCTGCGCGGTGCGAAGCATCGTCTTCACCCCGGCCGCGAAACCCAGCAGCAAGAACAGCACCAGAAAGACGGGCATGGTTCCGAAGAGCCAGTCGAGCCCGTATCCGATGCCGAAACCGATGGCGAGGCCCGCCACCAGCTCGATCACCATGCGCCAGCCCTGGCTGGCGGCCGAGTAATGCTCGTCGGCGCGGGGCTTCGGAGCACGGGCCTTCTTCGCCGCCGCAAGCTTCTCCTCCAGCGCCTTCAGACGCATCGGATCGGGCTCGCCGGACATCGAATTGGCCCCCTCGGACAGTCGCGGGATAGCTAGAATCCCCTGCCGCTTGAGTCAATGACGCTTTTGGCGTGGAAAATATCGCTTAACCTATTGTAACATTTGATATTTTCTCTCTCCCGGATCTGGGACCGCACACTGCCCGGCCTAATTTGCGGTCTTTTCGCCCGACCCGCATATTCAACCTTCCGGTTGACGATCATCGGCAGCCACCGCAGAGATGGGCCATGTTGCCCGCCATCCCGCCCTCGCTCGACGCCGTCTTCGCCGCCCTTGCCGACCCAACCCGGCGGGCGATCCTGTCGATGCTGCTTGAAGACGACATGGCCGTGACGGACGTGGCCGAGCCGTTCGAGATGTCGCTTGCCGCGATCTCCAAGCACCTGAGCGTTCTCGCCGGCGCGGGACTCATCAGCCAGGAAAAACGCGGGCGGGTTAAGTGGTGCAAGCTCGAACCCGACGCGATGCGCGCCGCGACGGTGTGGATCCAGGGCTTTGGCCAGTTCGATCCGGTTGACTTCGACGCGTTCGAACGCTTCCTCGCGGCGGAACTGCCTGGCCCGGTCTGATCCGAAGAAGTGCGCGCACGACGCATGCCTATAGCGTTTCGGGTTTTCCTTGAATCGGAATTCGAACCTTTTTCGTTCGAATTCTGATACTTGCCATCTCAACATAAACCCG
>WOZM01000224.1 GCA_011620265.1 Paracoccaceae bacterium | reverse complement strand
TGTTGAATTGCTTCAACAGCGCCTTCGCTTCCGCGTCGGTTTTCGCGGTGGTGCAGATGATGATGTCCATGCCCAGAACCTCGTCGACCTTGTCGAAGTCGATTTCCGGGAAGACGATCTGTTCCTTCAGGCCCATGGCATAGTTGCCACGGCCGTCGAACGCCGTGCCCTTCACGCCGCGGAAGTCGCGGACGCGGGGCAGCGCGATGGTGATCAGCCGGTCGAGGAATTCGTACATCCGGTCGCCGCGCAGGGTCACCTTGCAGCCAAGCGGCATTTCCTCACGGACGCGGAAGCCGGCGATCGACTTCTTGGCCTTGGTGATGACAGCCTTCTGACCGGCGATGAGCGTCATCTCCTCGGCGGCCTGCTTGACCTTCTTGGTGTCCTTGACGGCCTCACCAACGCCCATGTTCAGCACGATCTTGTCGAGCCGCGGGATCTGCATGTCGTTCCTGTAGGAGAATTCCTCCTTCAGGGCGGCGCGGATCGGACCCTTGTACATCGCCTTCAGGCGGGGGGTATAGGTGGTTGCGTCCAGCATCAGATCGCCTCCCCGGTGGTCTTGGCGAAGCGCACCTTCCTGTCACCTTCCATGCGGAAGCCGACGCGAGTCGCCTTGCCGTTGGCATCGAGCAGCGCCAGGTTCGACAGCTCGATCGGCATGGCCTTCGGCTGGCGGCCGCCTTGCGAGGTCTGCGACTGCTTGACGTGGCGGATGGCGACGTTGACGCCTTCGACGACGGCCTTGTTGGCCTTCGGGTTCACGCTGGCGATCTCGCCCTGCTTGCCCTTGTCCTTGCCGGTCAAAACGACGACCTTGTCACCCTTGCGAAGCTTGGCGGCCATTACAGCACCTCCGGCGCAAGCGAGATGATCTTCATGAAGTTCCTGGCGCGCAGCTCGCGCACCACCGGCCCGAAGATGCGCGTGCCGACCGGTTCACCCTGGTTGTTCAGGATGACGGCGGCGTTGCGGTCAAAGCGGATCGCGGTGCCGTCTTCACGGCGGACTTCCTTGGCGGTGCGCACGACGACGGCCTTGCGGACGTCACCTTTCTTCACGCGTCCCCGCGGGATGGCTTCCTTCACCGACACCACGATGATGTCGCCGACGCTTGCATAGCGGCGGTGGGAACCACCCAGAACCTTGATGCACTGAACCCGGCGAGCGCCGGAGTTGTCAGCAACATCCAGATTGGTCTGCATCTGGATCATTTGGTTTCTCCCGACCTTTGGGGTCTGCACCGCATGGCGGCTGCCCCAGGGTTTCGATCAGAACCGGAACGTGGTGCGCCTCAGGCAGAGGCTTCGGTCACCACGGTCCAGCGTTTGGATTTCGAGACCGGGGCGCATTCGATGATGCGCACGGAATCCCCGGTCTTGAACTGGTTTGCCGCGTCATGCGCCCGGTACTTCTTGGACGAACGGACGGTCTTTTTCAGCAGCGGATGCTTGAAGCGGCGTTCGACCAGGACCGTGATGGTCTGCTCGTTCTTGTCGCTCGTCACAACGCCTTGCAAGATACGTCTGGGCATGTGCGTGCTCCCTACTTCGCCGCCGCTTCCGCGGCCTTGTGGTTCAGTACCGTCTTCACGCGGGCAACGTCACGGCGGACGACACGCATGCGGGCGGTGTTCTCAAGCTGGCCGGTGGCCTGCTGGAAGCGCAGGTTGAAGGCTTCCTTCTTCAGCGCAACCAGCTCCTCGCGAAGCTGATCGGGGGTCTTGGTCTTCAGTTCTCGGGCGTTCATGCGCCTCATCCTCTCATCAGAAGTCGCCGGACTGCCGGGTGCCCCGGGCCGACGCTTTTCCAACAAAAACCCGAACCCCCGGAAAGACCGGGGGTCCGAGCCAAATTCCCTACCAGTCCTCCTTGGCGACGATCCGGGTCATGACCGGAAGCTTGTTCGCCCCGAGGCGGAGAGCCTCCCTTGCCACAGATTCGGCCACGCCGTCAATCTCGAACATGATCCGGCCCGGCTTGACCTTGGCGGCCCAGAAGTCCACGGAGCCCTTGCCCTTGCCCATCCGCACCTCGGTCGGCTTCGAGGTCACCGGGGTGTCCGGGAAGATCCGGATCCAGACCCGGCCCTGGCGCTTCATGTGGCGGGTGATCGCGCGGCGGGCCGCCTCGATCTGCCGCGCCGTCACGCGCTCGGGTTCGGTGGCCTTCAGCGCGAAGGAGCCGAAGTTCAGCAGGAACCCGCCCTTCGCCTCGCCGTGGATACGGCCCTTGTGCAGCTTGCGGAACTTCGTCCGTTTCGGTTGCATCATAGCTGGTTACTCCTCAGCGATCGTTGCGGCGCGGAGGACGGGGGGCTGCCCCTTCCTGCGCTTCCGCATGACGGCGGTCATGGGCCTGCGGGTCGTGTTCCATGATCTCGCCCTTGAAGATCCAGACCTTGACGCCGATGATCCCGTAGGGGGTCTTGGCTTCCGACAGCGCATAGTCGATGTCGGCGCGCAGGGTGTGCAGCGGCACGCGGCCTTCGCGGTACCATTCGGTCCGGG
>WOZM01000264.1 GCA_011620265.1 Paracoccaceae bacterium | reverse complement strand
GTATCAAATCCCTTCTGACGGTCGAACCGCCCGGCAAACACCATGCGGCGCGGTGAACCGGCCGGACGCTTTGTGGCAGCAGGGGACGCCACGGTGCGCGCACTGACACCGTTTTCGATCACCACCAGTTTGTCTGCCGGCAGCCCGGCGCTCAGAGCCTCTTGCCGCTCGGGTTCCGAGATGCAAACGATACTGTCGCAGCCCCGCGCCAGCAGGCGCTCGACCAGCCTGACCACCGCATTGACCCGCTCGCCCCCCTTGCGGGAGAAGGCCCATCCATGCGGGCAATATATGACTGCCGTCTCGCGTGGCAGGAAGGGCCGGCAGGCCCGGACAATGGCCCCGGCGATGGTGGAGTGTACGTGCAGGATGTCGGGGCGAGTGCGGCGCGCCTGCCGGATTGTCTCGCGAGCGAGGCGCAAGGGCGAGAGCAGCGACTTTCTGCGGTATGCGGGCAGCGGGAAGGCGGTGAACCGCTCGCCCGCAAGCTGGTTCAGCGCCGGCAGGTTGATCTCGGGAGTGACGAGGCCGATGTCCATCCTCCCGTCCGCGATCTGTCCCGCCAGCATCTCTTCGAGATAGGCCACCACGCCGCCCAGTGGCGCTTCGGTGACATGGAGGATGCTTTGCGCAAGCGGGTCGGCCCGCGCCTGGGTCGCCTGTGCGGATACCGGCGCGCGAGACCCGGTCGGCCCGATCGTCGCATCCATGGACGACTCCCGGCTCATGCCCTCATGCTCTTTGACGGGCGACCAGCGAGTCGCGCATTCGCTGGTAGGTGGCGGGCATCGCACCGCGGGCAAGCAGCGTTGCCGCCCGCTTGCCCGAAAGGCTGCCGCGCGTCATCGCCCCCCACAGAATGCGCAATGCCTCAAGCGGCTGGGTGCGGATGAAGGCGGGAACGAGGTAGCGGGCCAGAAAGCCGTGGTAGGCCTTCGGCGTAAGCCGGTCGCGATGCATCTCGGCCCAGGCCTGGATCTGCTCGGCCTTGATGGAATAGCTGATCCGGTTCACATCGGTCTCGTCATACCAGATCACCTGAGGCGCAGGCAGCATCCGAAATCGCGCACCGGCCTCATCGAGCCGCATGCACAGGTCGAGATCCTGAAGATTGCGCAGGCTCGGGTCGAACCGCACCCGCATGAACAAGGAGCGGGGGATGACAAGGGTCGAGGTCTGCATCATCCCGTCGTGGCAAAACAGGTAGTCGCCGACCGGCTCGCCCGCGTCGATCGCCCGCGGCGGCTTGATCATCCGGTTGCTCTCGCTGCGGTAGAAGTAGAGCGGGGAGTACCAGACTGTCTGTTCTGCTCGGGCATCGGCAGCCTCGATCGCGCCGTGGAAGGCCTCGAGCTTTCCGGGCAGGAACTCATCATCCGCATCGAGAAAGGCAATGTAGCGCCCATGTGCAAGTTCCGCGCCGCGGTTCCGGGCGGCCGCGCCACCAGCATTGGCCTGAGAGAAGAACTTCACGCGCGGATCGTCATAGCAGGAGACAACCTCTTCGATCGCATCCCGCGAGCCGTCGTCCACGATCACGATCTCGAAGTCCGCAAAGGTCTGCGCAAGACAGGAGCGGATTGTCCGATCCATCGTGCCTGCACGATTGTAGCATGGAATGACGATCGAGAAGTAGGGCGTGACTTCAAGTGATTGCATGTCGGCGGGCAACTCTCAATATCAACCTGGAATGGAAAACATCAACCTGGAATGGAAACTTGATCAACCGGAAATGGAAACTCGCCACGTCTCCGCACTCGCCACGTCTCCGCACTCGCCACGTCTCCGCAGCAGACAACTGCCAGGCGCGGCCACCTTGGATGCCTTTGGCAGTAAGCCGAAGGGTTCACGGATCGTCAATCCATAATTTCGGCAGTGCAGCATCAAAGTGCTTGCCGGTGGAGGGCGGCTCTATTATTTGGGGAACGTTGGGCCGACGTGTCCGAGTACTTACCGATCCGGTGCCTGTTTTGAACGATTGGTTCCCCTATGGCTTTTCGACGATCTCGGTCCGGGTGCCGCAGGCGCGGAGGAGCGGTCATGCGGCGGGGCGTCGCGATACACGCCACCGTCCATGCCTGACCCTCGAACAAGGACCCGCCCATGGCGCATCTGAATAAGTGGATCGGAGCGTCGGCGGGAGATGTAGGGGTGCGCCTCGGGGCGCAGATGATCAGCACCATCATCCTTGCCCGCCTGTTGCCGGCCGATGATTTCGGTGTGTCGCTCTTGGTTCTGAGCGTGGTGGCCGTGCTGGGCAACCTCGTGAGCCTGCCGTTCGAAGAGGCATTGACACAGCGCCCGCGCCTGTCGACACCGCATCTCGAGTCCGCGCTTTTCGTCTCGTTTCTGCTTTCGCTGGTGTCGCTCTTCGTTCTCTGGGCGGTCTCGCCCCTGCTCGCACGGCTCACCGGGATCGACAGCCTGACGGTCTGGATCCCGGTGGCGGCACTTTTCCTGGCCGGGCAGGGTCCGGGGGCGGTGGCGCGGGCGGTCCTGCGCAGGCATCGCAGATTTG
>WOZM01000151.1 GCA_011620265.1 Paracoccaceae bacterium | reverse complement strand
GAAGATGCATTCGTGTCTCTTTGTAGCGGGAAATACAGCCCGCTTCTTTCATAGGATCCAGCTCGACACAACCAAAAGCGGCGCTGCATCAAGACGCGGCGTCGCGGTCAGCGCATCGCCGCCTGATGGGCTTCGATCGCCTCTTCCAGATCGGGGTAGTACTGCAGCCGCCCATTTTCCAACAAGATGCCCGCATCGCAGAATTCGCGGATCTGCGCCATTTCATGACTGACCAGTATCGCGCCGGACTGCTTCATGCGCTCTTTGAACACCTCCTTGCTCTTGCGCCGAAACGCGGCGTCGCCGACGGCCGTCACCTCATCGACCAGATAGGTGTCGAAACGAATCCCCATCGAGGCCCCAAACGCGAGCCGCGACCGCATTCCCGAAGAGTAGCTGCGGATCGGCATGTGGAAATGCTTGCCGAGCTCAGCGAAATCGTCGACGAACGCGACCAGGCTTTCAGTGTCGACGCCGTAGACGCGGGCAATGAAGCGAACATTCTGTGCGCCCGTCAGGTCGCGGTGAAAGGACCCGCCGAACCCGACTGGCCAAGAAATCGATCCGTCCGAAACTATTCGCCCGCTATCCGCGCGGATTGTGCCCGCAATCATCTGCAACAACGTCGACTTACCAGCACCGTTGCGCCCGAGTAGCGCCAGCGAGGTCCCGGTAGGAAGCGTCAGCGTCAGATGGTCGATCACGACCTTGCGGCTGTTGCCGACCCGATAGCTCTTGGTCAAGTCCTGGAACTGGATCATCGGCTCGCCTGTCTTCGTCAGCGACGGTCGCGAATGCTGTAGTAGCCCAGTGCGATGATTGCCCAGGCAAGCGACAGGAAGAGCGCGATCAGTGCGCTGAACACGAATTGTTGGGGGAATTCAGAAGTCTCGGGCAGGGTCGGGCGGATATACGCCGCGAGATAAAGGCTCTGTCGCGATGCTTCGGCGCGGGCGATATCCACGGCGGCGAGGGCAAGACGATAGGCTTCCTCCGCATATTGCCGATCGACGCTCAGGCTTTCGTATTCGGCGATCAGCTTAGGATAATTCTCGTTGATTTCACCCACCTCGTCGGAGGCCGTCGCGAACGTCTCCCGCTCGGCTGCAATCCGCTCGCGTATGACTCCGATCCGTCGCTTCGATTGGGCGAGCCTCGGATCGTCGGCGTTTTCGGTCTGCAGAAGCAAGAGGTCATATTCGATCAACACTTCGGCGAGTTGTTGCTGAAGGTTGTTGAGGACACCCATCCGGCCCTGAATGTCGCTTTCGGGATCGACGATCTGAGTCCGGGTGCGGAATTGCGTCATGGCCTCGCGTGAGGATTTGAGTCGCACCAGCGCTACATCGAGATCCTCGTTGGCATAGCGCATGACGTCCTGACGTGCGGCGGTATTGAGGTCGTTGATCATCTTCTGGCTTTCCGCGACGATCTCGGTTGCGACCTTGCGAGCCTCTTCTGGCGAGAAGGCCAGAACCCGTAATTCGATCATGCGCGTGCCCTGATCGTAGGAGATCCGCACCATGCGCTGCCAGTAGGACAGCAGGTCCTCGATACTGCCAGAGGGATTCAGAGCGAATACCGGGTCCCCCGGCCAGTAGCGCGCATATATGCTCCTGAGGTCGACACGTGCATCAATTGCCTCGACAATCTCCTGACTCTGGATGAACTCGTAGAGAATATCGCTCTCGGACGACGCGCCGGTTCCGGTGAACTGCGCCAAGCCGCCAAGAAGCCCCGCCGCAACATCGCTTCCCTCCTCGCGCCGGACTGTAAAACCGACGGTCGACGCATATTGATCCTCGCTGACGAAGGTGAGATAGAGGACGGCAAGCGCGGTCGGCAGCAAAACACCAAGCGCGAAACTCATCAGGAGGCCCCAGTGCCGACGCCGCATGCGGGCCGGCTCGGCCACAGGGCGAATCTGCGTCAACCGACCGCCCTGCTGGTTACGCCACGGCGCGCGCGCCGGCTGTAAGGCCGCTCCGCCCACGTCAGGACCGTGCGCGGGCCTCTGACCCGGATTTGCGGTCGCCCTTATTCCCGGGCCGGAATTGGCGCCAGACGCCGTCATGGGGGGGTCCGTACGCTCCGCCGCGGCAGAACCGGCAGCCGCACCCTTCTCGGATGGGTCAATTTTTTTAAACTTGTTCAACGATTTGCCCCAACGCGACACGATTTGATCTCTGGCTTTCATTTCTACATAATAGCGCATTGAAACACCAGCATGGTCACCCCATTGATGCCCCCCTCCGATGCGCGGTCGTCCGCCCCCTCTCCGATCGGTCAGCCTACGGCAGTTGTGCCCCGGAGGGTCCAGACACGGCCCTTCGCCACGTCCCGCACGATCTTGGCGCTCATCCTGCGCGAAATGTCGACGCGTTACGGCCAATCGCCCGGTGGCTATATCTGGGCTGTGTTTGAACCTCTCGGCGCGATCCTTCTCCTCGCCTTCGGCTTCTCGCTCCTCACCCACCATCCGGCCCTCGGGACAAGCTTCATGCTCTTTTACGCGACC
>WOZM01000154.1 GCA_011620265.1 Paracoccaceae bacterium | reverse complement strand
GTTACGCCTTCCGCCGGTCGGCACCCGCCCCGTTGCCCGAACCCGCGCGCGGACTGAGCACTGCTTGCCCAAGGGCGAGGATCGCTGCAATGTGGCCGGGCGCCGCCCGGCGGGCGCGCATTTCGCGGAAAGGCAGCCCATGTTCCAGACCTTCGAGACGACCGCCCGCCCGGAGCAGGGCCCTCCGCGTCTTGCCGCCCTGCGCCGGAGGCTTGCGGCGGCCGGACTCGACGGCTTCATCGTGCCGCGCGCCGACGCGCATCAGGGCGAATACGTGGCGCCCGCCGACGCGCGGCTTGGTTGGCTCACCGGGTTCACCGGCTCGGCCGGGTTCTGCATCGTGCTGCCCGCCGTCGCCGGGGTCTTCGTCGACGGCCGCTACCGGACGCAGGTGAAGGCGCAGGTGGATCTTGCCCATTTCACCCCGGTGCCCTGGCCAGAGGTGAAGGCCGGTGCCTGGCTGAAGGAGCAGTTGCCCGCCGGCGGACGGATCGGGTTCGATCCGTGGCTGCACACCAGGAAGGACATCTCCGAACTTGAGGCGTCGCTCGAAGGATCCGGCATAACGCTTTCTGCCACCGAGAATTTCATCGATGCGATCTGGACGGACCGGCCGCGGCCGCCGCTCGGCCCGGTGGTGGTCCAGCCGCTCGACCTTGCCGGTGAAAGCGCCGAGGCCAAGCGCATCCGCCTTGGCGCCGAGCTGGCGGCGGCGGGACAGGACGCGGCGGTGCTGACGCTGCCGGATTCGATCTCGTGGCTGCTCAACATCCGCGGTTCGGATATCGAGCGGAACCCGGTGGTGCAGGCCTTCGCCGTCCTCCACGCGACGGGGCGGATGACGCTCTTCATCGCGCCCGAAAAGCTCTCGGACGCGGTGCGTGCCCATCTCGGCCCCGACGTGACGCTGCGCCCGCCGGCGGCCCTCGCCCCTGCCCTTCGCACCCTTGCCGGCCCGGTCCGGGTCGACCGCGCCACCGCGCCCCTGCAGATCGCGCTGGAACTCGAGGAGGCCGGCATCGCCATCGCCTGGGGCGCCGATCCCTGCCTGCTGCCGAAGGCGCGCAAGAACCCGGCCGAGATCGCCGGCATGGAGAACGCGCATCTGCGCGACGGCGCGGCGATGGTCGAATTCCTCGCCTGGCTCGACGCCGAAAGCCCGAAGGGCGGCCTGACCGAGATCGACGTCGTGCGCGCCCTCGAAGGCTTCCGCCGGGCGACGAACGCGCTGAAGGAGATCAGCTTCGAGACGATCTGCGGCACCGGCCCCAACGGCGCGATCATGCACTACCGGGTGACGGAAGAGACCAACCGGCCACTCCGCCAGGGTGAGATCGTGGTGGTGGATTCGGGCGGGCAATATGTCGACGGCACCACCGACATCACCCGAACCGTGGCCATCGGCCCCGTCGATCCCGAGGCGAAAGCCGCCTTCACCCGCGTGTTGCAGGGAATGATCGCGATTTCGCGGCTGCGCTGGCCGAAGGGAATCGCCGGCGCCCATCTCGACAGCATCGCGCGCTACAATCTCTGGCTTGCGGGGCAGGATTTCGATCACGGGACCGGGCATGGCGTCGGCTGCTACCTTTCGGTCCATGAAGGCCCGCAGCGGCTCGCACGCACCGGCGAGGTGCCGCTCGAGGCCGGGATGATCCTGTCGAACGAACCCGGCTATTACCGCGAGGGCGCCTTCGGCATCCGCATCGAGAATCTGGTTCTGGTCGAAGACGCGCCTGCCCTGCCCGGCGGCGATGCCCAGCGCCGGATGCTTGGCTTCCGCACGCTGACCTGGGTGCCGATCGACCGGCGGCTGATCGACGGCGCGGCCTTGACCGGGGCGGAGCGGGCATGGCTCAATGCCTATCACGCCGAGACGGCCGCCCGCATCGGGCCGCGCGTCTCGGCGCCCGCGCGCGACTGGCTGGCGGCGGCAACGGCACCGGTCTGACATGCTCCCGTTAGAGTATGCGGCGACACTGCGCCCCTGACGGCGCCGAAGAGGAGACGTGACATGGCAGACCATATCCGCATCCGCGACGCGGGCGGCACCTGGGTCGTGCGCGCCGGCGGCGCGGTAATCGGCGAAACCTCCCGCGCGCTCGAACTGAGCGAGGGCGACTATTCCCCGGTCATCTACTTCCCGCGCGAGGATATCGCGATGGCCTTCCTCGATCCGAGCGACACGGCGACGACCTGCCCGCACAAGGGGGCCGCCAGCCATTTCACCATCGTCGCGAAAAGCGGTCCGATCCGCGACGCGGCCTGGAGCTACGAGACCCCGAAGCCCGGCATGGGGGCCATCGCCGGCCATCTCGCCTTCTATCCCGACAAGGCGACGGTCGAGCGGGTCTGACCTCAGCCCCCTCGGCAAGGTGGGTTCAAACCCACCTTACCGGACTGAACCGCGGGGTGGGATCGGCCTTGTAAGGTGGGTTTGAACCCACCTTACGCACCGCCATCGCAAGGCTCAGCTATGCTCCTCGGCCGCCGTCTCGGCCAGCGCCTTGGCATAGGCCCTGAGCGCGTCGGTCAGGAACACCGCGCCGACAAGCTCCGGCTCTGCCCCGACGGCGCCCGGCCGCGTCACCGGGATGAAATCCGCCCCGGTCCGCTCGAAGATCCGCAGCGCGGTCTCGAGCATCTGGCTCTCGCCGAGAACCGTGCCCTCGGCGATCATCTCGCGGCAGATCGCCTCCGGCGCCGCGCGGCGGTGATCCATCGGCCGCAGGATCGCGGCGAGCCGAATCGTCGCGCCGAGATAGGCCTGCGGCCCGGCGGCAAGGTGGATGCCGCGCCGTTCGAGCTGGGTCAGGAAGAACGACCGGTCGACGAGCCGCGAGGCGAGCGCGGTCGACAAGGACACCGCCGTCATCACCGCGAGCCCCGTCTCCCAGTCGCCGGTGAGTTCGAAGACGATGAGCGTCGTCGAGACCGGCGCGCCGAGGACGGCCGCCGCGACCGCGCCCATCCCGGCGAGCGCATAGACCGTCTCGGCCCCCGAGACCTCGGGCAGCACGCCCGTCGCGATCAGACCGAAGGCCAGCCCGGTCAGCGAGCCGACGACGAGGGCGGGCGAGAACATGCCCCCGCCCATCCGCCCGCCCATCGTCATGGCGACCGCCACCACCTTGACCACCGCATAAAGCACCGCCGCCCCGAGCCCGATCTGCCCGGTCAGCGCCATCGACGTCGTCTCGTAACCCACGCCGATGATATGCGGGAAGCGGATCGCGATGACGCCGAGCACCGCGCCCGCCAGCGCCGGGCGCAGCCAGCGCGGGATGCCGGTCGCGGCCTCCAACCGGTTGCCGACATCCTCGGCAAGGATCACCGCCCGCATCAGCGCCGCCGCGACAAGGCCCGAAACGAGCCCGAGCAACAGGAAGGCCGGCAGTTCCACATAGAAGGCGAGCCCGCCTTCCGCCGGCAGCATGAACTCCGTCACCCCGCCGAATTCCAGCCGGTTGATCACCGTCCCCGCGACCGAGGCGATGGCGATGGGCGCGAAGGCATGGACGGCGAAGTGGCGCAGCACGACCTCGAGCGCGAAGATCGCCCCGGCGATGGGGGCGTTGAAGCTTGCCGAAACCGCGCCGGCGACCGCGCAGCCGAGAAGGTCGCGCCCGGTGATGCCGCTCGCGCTGATCCGGTTCGACACCCGGGTCGCGATCACCGCCGCGAGATGCACCACCGGCCCCTCCCGCCCCGACGACCCGCCCGATCCGAGCGTGATCAGCGAGGCGGCGGCCGAGGCGAGGCCCGCGCGCACCTCCACCCGCCCCTCGTGCATCGCCGCCCCCTCGATCACGTCGGCGACCGCGCGCACCCGGCCGTCCGGCGTGAAGCGGTCGAGGATCAGCCCGACGACGAGGCCGCCGACGATCGGCACACCCAGCACCCACCACCACGGCAGCTCCCCCGCGACCGAGGCGAGCCGGAGGTCGTCGCTGCCGTAGAGAAAGGTCTGGAGCGCCGCGATCCCCTTGCGGAAGAAGAGCGCCGCAAGGCCCGCCGCGACCCCGATCGCCAGGGCGATGAGCCAGAATTGCAGCTGGCTCGGCCCCTGCGCCCGCATCACCGCCATCGCCCGCGCCGCCTCGGCCCGGGCTCCGCGCCAGCCGCGCGTCATCGCATTCGGGGCCTCGTCCTCCACCCGGCACTTTTCCGCAGGCGCGTCTCCTCAGGGCTTCCCCATGCCGCCCGCTTGGCCTAGGGTCGCCGCGCCCGATCCCCCGAGGATGTCATGCCCCACGAACCGGCGCTTGCCGAACTCGCCTCCTTCTTAGGAGATCGTCTCTCCCGGTCCAAGTCCGAACGCGCCCTGCACGGCGCCAACGAGACCTGGTTTCCCGAAACCCCGCCCGATGCCGTGGCATACCCTGAGACCACCGGGGAGGTGTCGCGGATCCTCGCCATCTGCGCCCGTCACGGCTGCCCGGTCACCGCCTGGGGCACCGGCACCGCGCTTGAAGGCCATGCGCTGGCGGTCCGGGGCGGGATCTCGCTCGACCTTTCCCGGATGAACCGGGTGCTCGCGGTCCGGGCCGAGGACATGCAGGCCGTGGTCCAGCCCGGTGTCACGCGCGAGGCGCTGAATGCCGAGCTGCGCACCACCGGCCTGATGTTTCCCATCGACCCCGGCGCCAATGCCTCGCTCGGCGGCATGGCCGCCACGCGCGCCTCCGGCACCACCGCCGTCCGCTACGGCACGATGCGCGACAATGTCATGGCGCTTGAGGTGGTGCTCGCCGATGGCCGCATCATCCGCACCGGCTCCGGCGCGCGGAAATCCTCCTCGGGCTACGACCTCACCGGGCTCTTCGTCGGTTCCGAGGGCACGCTCGGCATCATCACCGAACTGACGCTGAAACTGCATGGCCAGCCCGAGGCGATCTCGGCCGCCACCTGCGCCTTCGACGGCTTCGAGAATGCCGTGCAGACCGTCATCGCGACGATCCAGATGGGCATCCCGATGGCCCGCATCGAATTCGTGGACGAGGTGACGGCGGCGATCTTCAACGCGGCGAACGGCACCGCGCTGCCGGAAAAACCGCACCTCATGGTCGAATTCCACGGCTCGCAGACCTCGGCCGCCGAGGACGCGCAGCGCTTCGGCGAGGTGGTGGCCGAGATGGGCGGCGCGCATTTCGACTGGGCCACGACGACCGAGGACCGCAACCGGCTCTGGAAGATGCGCCACGGCGCCTATCCGGCCTGCATCGCCTCGCGTCCCGGCTCTATGGGCCTTGTCACCGACATCTGCGTGCCGATCTCGCGGCTGGCCGAGGCGGTGGCGGAGACCCGCGCCGACATCGCGGAAAGCGGCCTGCCGGGACCGATCCTCGGCCATGTCGGGGACGGCAATTTCCATGCGGTCCTGCTGATCGAGCGCGGCAATCTGGACGAACTCAAAACCGCCAAGTCGCTCGCCCGGCGCATGGCGGAACGGGCGCTGCGGCTCGGCGGAACGATCACGGGCGAACACGGGGTGGGCATGGGCAAGACCGATCTGATGGCGCTGGAACACGGCGAGGCCTGGGAGGTGATGGCGCGGATCAAGCGCGCGCTCGACCCGGAGGGCATTCTCAACCCCGGCAAGGTGGTAAAGGTGAACCGATGAGCCTCGCCGACCCCGCCGATTTCCCCCGCGCCTTCGCCAATGGCTGGGCCGCGCGCGATGCGAAGGCGCTCGCCGCGTTCTTCGCCGAGGATGCGGATTTCCTGACCCTGACCGGCCACTGGGCCGAGGGCCGCAAGGCCATCGCCGCGACACTGGCGGGCGAGCTTGCGGGCGCGTTTTCGCGGGCGAAACTGGTGACGGGCCGCACGAAGACCCGGCCCCTCGCCGAGGGCGTGGCGCAGGTGATGCAGCGCTACGTGCTCTCCGGCATCGTCCATCCCGACGGCAGCGATGCCGGCCGGGTGGGCGCGATCCTCTCGGCGGTGCTGGTCGAGCGGCCGGGCGGCTGGACCGTCGCGGCGGCGCAGTTCACCGCCGAGGGCTAGGCGCACCGCTGTCCCGGACTTGATCCGGGACCTCTTGGGCCAACGTAGAGTTCCCGGATCAAGTCCGGGACTGCGTTGCGCTAGCCTTCCAGCTTCGTCAGATCCGCGACGCTGAGGCAGATCGTGCGGATACGGCTGAGGAGGTTCAGCCGGTTCCGCCGGACGACCGCGTTGTCGGTATTGACCTGCACCGCCTCGAAGAAGGCGTCGATGGGGGCGCGGAGCTTCGCCATCCCCGACATGGCGGCGGCGAAGTCCTCGGCCTCCATCGCCGGCGCGATCTCGGCCTCGGCCTTGTCGAGCGCGGCGAAGAGTGTGCGTTCGGCCTCGTCTTCGGCGAATTTCGGATCGGCGCCGTAGGAATATTCGACCCCGTCCTTCTCTTCCGCCTGCGTCAGGATGTTGTTCGCCCGCTTGAAGCCTTGGATGAGGTTTTCGCCGTCGTCGGTCTTCAGGAACGCACTCAGCGCCTCGGCGCGCTTCACGAGGAGGGTAAGATCGTCATTGCCGGGCATGGCGAGGCAGGCGTCGATGACGTCATGCCGGATGCCCTCGTCACGGAGATGGACCTTGAGGCGGTCGTGGAAGAAGGCGAGGAGGTCGTGGACACGATTGCCTTTTTCAAATCCGCGGAGCGTTTGCTTACAATACTTGTTGTAAGGATCGGTCGATGCTCTCCCGATCAGCTTTTGAAAGTCTCTTGTCTCCCAGTAGGTAGCGCGAAGCCTGTTGGGTTGGTCAAGGTCAAGATGACTCAAATACGCAAATTCAAATGGCGAAAGCTCACCCGGGCCAATTGTATCGGATGAAACGTTTTCGCGCCCCGTAGCTAGGCGAATTCGAAGCTCATTGCCCAGTATGAGCCGAATGATCCCCAATGCCGCCCGCCGCAAAGCAAACGGGTCTTTTGATCCTGTAGGCTCGTCTGGAACTGCCCAGAAGCCGCACAACGTGTCGATCTTGTCGGCGAGCGCCACGGCGACGCTCACCGGCTCCGTCGGCACCTCGTCCGACGGCCCCATAGGCTGGTAATGTGCCTTGCAGGCTTCGGGTACCCCGTCGTCATGCCCGGCGGCGCGGGCATAATAGACGCCCATGATGCCCTGAAGCTCGGGGAACTCGCCGACCATCGCCGATTGCAGGTCGGCCTTGCAGATTTCCGCGGCTTCCTCGGCGAGGTCCGGCTTGGCGCCGACCAGAGGCGCGATCTCGCGCGCGAGCGCCGCGATGCGCTTCACGCGGTCCATCTGGCTGCCGAGCTTGTTGTGGAAGGTCACGTGCTCCAAACCGGCGGCCATGCCCTTCATCCCGACCTGAGCAACGGTGCGCAAGTCATTCTCCCAGAAGAACTTCGCGTCGCTGAGCCGCGCCGACAGAACCTTCTGGTTGCCTTTCAGGATCGTCGCGCCGTGGTCGGCCGTCTCGGTGTTCGCGACGGTGATGAAGCCCTCGATCCGCCCGGTCTTCGGGTTGCGGCAGGAAAAGAACTTCTGATGTTCCTTCATGCTCGTCTGCAACACCTCGGGCGGCAGGCCCAGAAAGTCCTCGCCGATCCTGCCCATCAGCACGACCGGCCATTCGACCAGCCCCGCGACCTCGGTGAGAAGGCCCTTGTCCTCCACGACCTCGAGCCCCGCCGCGAAGGCGGCGTTGGTGGCGTCGTGCCAGATATGCTCGGCCCGCTCGGCGGGGTCGAGCATCACGAATGCGCGCTTCAGCTTCGCCGCGTAATCCTCGAAGGAGGTTACGGAAAACGTATTCGGCGCGAGGAAGCGGTGGCCGCGCGTCGTGGCGCCCGCTTTGAGGCCATCCACATCCAGCGGCACCACCTCGGCCCCATGCTCATCGCTGAGAATACAGAGAATCGAATGCAAAGGCCGCACCCAGCGCAAGGATCCGGCGCCCCAGCGCATCGACTTCGGCCAGGGGAAAGTGCGGATCGCCCCCTCGAGCACCTCGGCGACGATCCCGGATGCCTTGCGGCCCGGCTTCTCGATCACCGCGAACCAGGCCTGACCCTTCTTGTCGTCACGGACCTCGAGCTGGTCCAGCGTCAGCCCGGTCGCGCGCAGGAAGCCCTCGACCGCCTTCTCCGGCGCGCCGACGGCCGGGCCCTTCCGCTCCTCGCGGACGGCCTTGCTCTCACCCGTCAGCCCCTCCACCGCCAGCACCAGACGGCGCGGGGTGGAGAGCGCATGGGCGCCCGCATAGGTCAGCCCCGCCTCCACCAGCCCGTCGGTGACGCGCTTCTTCAGGTCGTCGCGGGCGCGTGCCTGCATCCGCGCGGGGATTTCCTCGGAAAAGAGTTCGATGAGAAGATCGGGCATCTATGGGTCCGCGCTTTCGTTCAGTTGCTGCCAGGCAAAGGCCCGGCCGTCGGGATAGACCGCGACGACGCGGTCGACACCGGGATGAATGTCCTTTTCCGACAGGAAGGCCAGCGCCGCCCCGGTCCCGAGATCCGCGCCGATGCGGGCCGCGTCGAAGCAGGTGAACCACGAGGGCGCGATGAGCGGGGTCGGCTTGTCATAGACCTCGTAGGTCTCGCTCAGCAGCGCCAGCGTCATCGGCGTGGTGAAGCAGCCGCGGAACCGCAGGGGCGAGGACTCCGCGTCGATCCCCTCGAACGCCTCGGTCAGCATCGGCTCCGGCGGGCCGGCGATCGGCGTCAGCCGGATCACGGCGGCGGCGGAGGCCGGCTCCACCCGCTCGTAGAACGCATAGACCTGGAGGTAGTAGACCGCCGCGCCGGCGAGAAGGGCCGTTACCACGAGAAACCCCACAATGAGCTTGCCGTTCACGCTGCCGCCCCGCCCGCTTCGGTCGTCACGAACGCATCGGCGCATTTCTTCGCAAGAGCGCGGACCCGGCCGATATAGGCCTGCCGCTCGGTGACCGAGATCACGCCGCGCGCGTCGAGAAGGTTGAAGAGGTGGCTGGCCTTGATGCACTGGTCATAGGCGGGATGCGCCATGACGATGCGGCGGCCGGCCTTGTCCTCGGGTGCCGCGGCGAGGATTCGCTCGCATTCCGCCTCGGCATCCTCGAAATGCTTCAGGAGCATGTCGGTATCGGCCTGATCGAAGTTCCAGCGCGAATATTCCTCTTCGGTCTGGCGGAAGATGTCGCCATAGCTCAGCGGGATCGGCGCGGCGGGGTCGTTGAACGGCATCTCCATCACGTGGTCAACGCCGAGGACATACATCGCGAGGCGCTCGAGCCCGTAGGTCAGCTCGCCCGAGACCGGGTGGCAGTCATGGCCGCCGACCTGCTGGAAATAGGTGAACTGGCTCACCTCCATCCCGTCGCACCAGACCTCCCAGCCAAGGCCCCAGGCGCCGAGGGTCGGGCTTTCCCAGTCGTCCTCGACAAAGCGGATGTCGTGGAGCGCCGCGTCGATGCCGATGGCGGCGAGCGAGCCGAGGTAAAGCTCCTGCAGGTCGGGCGGCGAGGGTTTGATGAGGACCTGATACTGGTAGTAGTGCTGCAAGCGGTTCGGATTCTCGCCGTAGCGCCCGTCGGTGGGCCGGCGCGAGGGCTGGACGTAGGCCGCCGCCCAGGGCCGGGCGCCGAGCGAGCGCAGCGTCGTCGCGGGGTGGAAGGTGCCGGCGCCGACCTCCATGTCGTAGGGCTGCAGGATGGCGCAGCCCTTCCCCGCCCAGTAGCTCTGAAGGCGCAGGATGATCTCCTGGAAGGAACGCGGGGCGGTCGGGGTCATGATCGGCCTTCAATGGGCAAAAGCGCGTTCTCAATAGGCAACAGCCGCGGGGCGGTCAATCGGCCCTCGGGCGATTGTGGCGTGACGCCGCGCGCCATCCTGCTAGTTTCGGCGTTGGATTCGCGACAACTGGAAACGGCGGAAGGGTATTTGAGTATGCGTTTGGCGGCAATTCTGTTCGGGCTGACGGTGTGGTTCGGGCTTTCCGGTTCCGGTCACGCCCAGGAGCAGGTCTGGGTGCAGATCGAGGCACAGCCGTCCTTGCGCGAAGGCGAGGAACGGGCGCGGGCCTATGCCGGCGTCTTCCCCAATGTCAGCGGTTTCGTCATGACGACCGGCTGGTACGCGATCGTGCTCGGACCCTATGCGCCCGACGAGGCCGACCGGCAGTTGCAGGTGCTGAAGGGCGAGCGGCTGATTCCGGGCGACAGCTACATCGCCTTCGGCAACCGCTTCGAGCGGCAGTTCTGGCCCGTGGGCGCGGCCGCCCTGCCGACCCCGACGGCGCCCGCGGCCGAGGTGGCGGCCGCGCTGCCCGCCCCGGTGCCCACGGACGAAACCCCCGCCGAGGCGCGCCGCTCAGAGGCGCTCCTGCCGGCCGAGGACCGCCGGATGCTGCAGCGCGCCCTGCAATGGGACGACTTCTACGCCGGCGCCATCGACGGCGCCTTCGGCCCCGGCACCCGCCGCTCGATGGCGGACTGGCAGGCGGCGCAAGGCTACGAGGAGACCGGCATTCTCACCTCCGCCCAGCGCGCCGAGCTTGTCGGCCGCTATGAGAGCGAACGCGCCGCGCTCGGGCTCGAGACCCTTGTCGAGACCGAGGCCGGGATCGAGATCGCCTACCCCGCCGCGCTGGTCGAATTCGATCGCTACGCGCCGCCCTTCGTGCATTTCCGCGAAAAGGACGGGTCGGGATTCCAGATGCTGCTGATCTCGCAGAAAGGCGACCAGACGACGCTCGCGGGGCTTTTCGACATCATGCAGACGCTGGAGATCGTCCCTGTCTCCGGCGAGCGGCAACTCGACCGGACGAGTTTCATGCTGACCGGCAAGAACGACCGGGTGCAGTCGCAGACCGAGGTGCAGCTTGCGGGCGGCCTCATCAAGGGGTTCACGCTGGTCTGGAAGCCCGAGGACGGGGCGCGGGCGCTGAAGGTGCTCGCGGCGATGAAGGCGGGGTTCCGGCCGCTGGGCGATACCGCGCTCGACGAAGGCCTCGGGCAGCCCTTGTCGGTCGAGCGGTCCGATCTCGTCTCCGGCCTCGAAGTGCGCCGGCCGGTCCTGTCGCGGTCGGGCTTCTGGCTCGACGGGACCGGGCTTGTGGCGACAACCGACGCGGTGCTCGATCAATGCGACCGGGTGACGCTCGACGGTGGCTACGAGGCCGACGTGATGCTGCGCGACACGGAGCGCGGGCTGGCGATCCTGAAGCCGCGCGAGGCGCTGGCGCCGCGCGCCCATGCACGGCTCGCCAGCGCTCCGGCGCGGATCAATTCCGAAATCGCGGTGGCGGGCTTTTCCTACGAGGACGCGCTCGACAGCGCGGTGCTGAGCTTCGGCAGGCTCGCCGACACCAAGGGCCTCGACGGCGAGGCGGACCGGACGCGGCTTTCGGTGACGACCCGCGCGGGCGACGCGGGCGGGCCGGTGATCGACACGACGGGCACGGTGATCGGCATGCTCCTGCCCGGCGACACGGCCGGGGGCCGGGTCCTTCCCGACGATGTCGGCTTCTCCCTGCGGGCGGAGGTCATCGCGGGCGCGCTCGAGGCGGCGGGCCTTGCGACGGCCGAGCCGGCGGCCGCCCCCGCGGCGCCGGGCACGCTCGCCCCCGAAGACCTTGCACTCCTCGGGCGCGAGATGACCGTGCTGGTGTCCTGCTGGCGCTGACGCCCGGTGCAGGGCGGGTTCAAGCCCGCCTTGCCGAAGACCGGGGATCGGCTCTGATGATGCGACAGCCCCGCGACGGCATCCATGTGCCAAGGCGGGTCCGCGAGGATCCACCAAAGGAGAGCGGTCAGGTCGGAGATGATCACGGTCGGGCTCGACCTGGCCAAGAC
>WOZM01000108.1 GCA_011620265.1 Paracoccaceae bacterium | reverse complement strand
AGAAAGCCGATCGTGGTCAGCCATTTCTGGTCCGGCCCGACCAGCAGCGCGAGGTCCTTGGTCATGAACCCGTCCTCGACCGCCTGCACGGTGACCCTTTCCAGCGTCTCGGCAAAGCGCGCCAGCTCGGCATTGCCATCCAGCTTGGCGCGGTGCCTCAGCCCGCCCGTCCAGGCGAAGATCGACGCGATGGAGTTGGTGGAGGTTTCCTTGCCGGCCTGATGCTGGCGGTAGTGGCGCGTCACCGTGCCATGCGCCGCCTCCGCCTCGACCGTCTTGCCGTCGGGCGTCATCAGCACCGAGGTCATCAGGCCGAGCGAGCCGAAGCCCTGCGCCACGGTGTCCGACTGCACGTCGCCATCGTAGTTCTTGCAGGCCCAGACATAACCGCCCGACCATTTCATCGCCGAGGCGACCATGTCGTCGATCAGCCGGTGTTCGTAGGTGATGCCCGCCGCCTTGAATTTGTCCGAGAATTCCTCGTCGAACACCTTCTGGAACAGATCCTTGAAGCGGCCGTCATAGGCCTTGAGGATGGTGTTCTTGGTGGAAAGATAGACCGGCCAGCCCTTGACGAGGCCGTAATTCATCGAGGCGCGGGCAAAGTCGATGATCGAATCGTCAAGGTTGTACATCGCCATCGTCACCCCGGCCGAGGGCGCGTCGAACACGTCGCGCTCGATCACGGTGCCATCCTCGCCGACGAACTTGAGCGTCAGCTTGCCCTTGCCGGGGAAGCGGAAATCGGTCGCGCGGTACTGGTCGCCGAAGGCATGGCGGCCGACGACGATGGGCTTGGTCCAGCCCGGCACGAGGCGCGGCACGTTCCGGCAGATGATCGGCTCGCGGAAGATCACGCCGCCGAGGATGTTGCGGATCGTGCCGTTCGGGCTCCGCCACATCTGCTTGAGCCCGAATTCCTCGACCCGCCCCTCGTCGGGCGTGATGGTCGCGCATTTCACGCCGACGCCGTATTGCTTGATCGCCATCGCCGCGTCGACGGTGATCTGGTCGTCGGTGCGGTCGCGCTCCTCGATGCCGAGGTCGTAATATTTCAGGTCGATGTCGAGATAGGGCAGGATCAGCTTCTTCTTGATGAAGTCCCAGATGATCCGGGTCATCTCGTCGCCGTCGAGCTCGACGACGGGGTTGGTTACCTTGATCTTCGACATGATCTTCTCCGGTTGAGGACAGATGTGCTGGCGCCGTCATAGCCGAATATCCGGGGTGTGGAAAGATGGTATGCGATAGTATACCGCAAGAGCCCCGTTCCCCCGCGGAGGCAACGTGCTATGAACGGACCATGAGTGTCAGGGGCTTCCTCGTCCGTCTCGGACTGCTTCTCTGTCACGTGCCGCTTCCGGCCGGCGCCGAGGGGATCGCGCTGCCCGGCCTCGCGGTCGGGATGCAGCGCGTGACGCCGGTGCTCTTCGTCGACCGCGCGGCGGGGCCGAATGAGATCGCGGCGATCCGCAAGCGCATCGCGACGGCGGAGCGGGCCGTCGACGCGGCGTTCGGCGGGCTTCGCGCCTCGATCTCGGCGGCGGTGACATTCTGCTCGGTCCAGCTTCCGCCGCCGCTCGCGAGGTTGTGAAGCACCGGCTGCGCCCGGTCGCTCATCCGACCTTGGCGGCCCTTGCGGCGCGCGCCCGCTTCAGCCGCGCCTCGAGCATTTCCCGGGCCTTGGCTTCCGACCGCTGGGCGCGGATGGCGGCCATGTAGGCTTCCTGCAACGCCGAGGAGGAGGCCTCGATGATCTTGTTGATATCGTTGACCAGCGCCTCGTCGCCGGTCTCTTCCACCGCCTTCAGCACGTCAGCGGCGAGTGCTATGGCGAGTTCTTCGGTCGTTGGCATGGGTGTGCTACCGCGTCTGTTCGCCGAGGCGCCGGCGGACATAGTCCTGAACCGTCGCGATCATCGGGGCCATGTGCTCTTGCTCGTTCTCGAAGAAATGGCCGGCGCCCTCGACCTGCTCGTGGGTGACGGTGATGCCCTTCTGCTCGCGCAGCTTGGCGACGAGGGTGGCGGTGTCCTTCGGCGGCGCCACGCGGTCGGCGGTGCCGTTGATGATCAGGCCCGAGGAGGGGCAGGGGGCGAGGAACGAGAAGTCGTACATGTTGGCCGGCGGCGCCACCGAGATGAAGCCGGTGATCTCGGGCCGGCGCATCAGAAGCTGCATGCCGATCCAGGCGCCGAAGCTGAATCCCGCGACCCAGCAATGCTTGGAATTGGGGTTCATCGCCTGCAGGTAGTCGAGCGCGGAGGCGGCGTCGCTGAGCTCGCCGATGCCCTGGTCGTATTCGCCCTGGGAGCGTCCGACACCGCGGAAGTTGAAACGCAGCACGGTGAAGCCGAGTTCATAGAACGCATAGTGCAGCCGGTGCACGACGCGGTTGTTCATCGTGCCGCCGAATTGCGGATGCGGATGCAGGATGATCGCGATCGGCGCGTCGAGCTGTTTTTGCGGATGGTAGCGGCCTTCGAGACGGCCTTCGGGGCCGGCGAAAATGACTTCGGGCATCGCCTGTCTTCTCTTTGCGGGGGCCGCTCACATCAATTCTGGCCAAGCCATTCTTGACGATTTTGCTCAGGCACCCTAGAACTGTTCTAAATACCGGCGCGTGCCGGTGACCGGGTGGACAGGAGTTAAGCGCCCTGCCGCCGGTCGTCAATGTCTTTGCGGGGCAATTGTCCATGAAACTCTCGACCAAGGGACGCTATGCGATGGTGGCACTCGCCGATCTGGCGACGGTGCGCGACGATCAGCTGACCTCGCTGGCCGAGATCTCGCGGCGCCAGGACATCTCGCTGCCCTATCTGGAACAGCTCTTCGTCAAGCTGCGGCGGGCGGGGCTGGTCGAATCGGTGCGGGGGCCGGGCGGCGGCTACAAGCTGGCGCGCGATCCGGCCGCGATCCGGGTGAGCGAGGTTCTGGAAGCGGTGGACGAGACGGTGAGCGCCCTGCACACCGGGGCGGGCGCCTCGGGCGGCGTCTCGGGCAGCCGGGCGCAGTCGATGACCAACCGGCTCTGGGAAGGGCTTTCGGCGCAGGTCTACGTGTTCCTGCACCAGACCCGGTTGTCCGACGTGATCGGCAATACGCTGAAACCCTGTCCGGCGGTGCCGGCCCTCTTTCAACTGGTGGACGAATGAGCGGGCGCGCCTATCTCGACTGGAACGCGACGGCGCCGCTGCGGCCCGAGGCGCGGGCGGCGGCGGTCGCGGCCCTGGACGCGGTCGGCAACCCCTCGTCGGTCCATGCCGAGGGCCGGGCGGCGAAGGCGATCGTCGAGGCGGCGCGCGAGGACGTGGCGCGGCTCGTCGGCTGCCGGCCGGCGGAAGTGGTCTTCACCTCCGGCGCCACCGAGGCGGCCGGCGTGCTGGCCGGATTGCCGGCCGGGCACGATGTCTATGTCGATCCGACCGCGCATGATTGCCTCATCGTCCATTGCCGGATGGACGGGGGGGCGGAAAGCGGCCATACGCTGGCGATGGGCCATGCCAACAGCGAGACCGGCGTCATCACCGAGCCGCCGGCGAAGGGCGCTGACGGCTACGCCTTCGGCGCGCGGCGGGCGGACTGGCTCCTGCTCGACGTGGTTCAGGCGGTGGGGCGCGTGCCCTTCGCCTTTTCCTGGTCGGGTGCCGATTTCGCGCTGGTCTCGGCCCACAAGCTCGGCGGGCCGAAGGGCGTGGGCGCCCTGATCCTGCGCGAGGGGCTCGGGATCGCCCCGCTCCGGCCTGGCGGCGGGCAGGAGCAGGGCCGCCGCTCCGGCACCGAGAATGTCGCCGGCATCGCCGGGTTCGGTGCCGCGGCGCGGGCGGCCTTGCGCGATCTCGACGACGGCGTCTGGGCCGGCGTCGCCGCGTTGCGCGACCGTCTGGAAGGCCGGATCGCCGACGGGGCGCCGGAGGCGGTGATCGTCGGGCGCGACCTGCCGCGGCTGCCCAATACGAGCTGCGTCCTGACGCGCGGCTGGAAGGGCGAGACCCAGGTCATGCAGATGGACCTGGCCGGCTATGCGATCTCGGCCGGCTCGGCCTGTTCGAGCGGCAAGGTGCGGGCGAGCCGGGTGCTCGGCGCGATGGGATATGACGAGACTGCGGCGGGCTCGGCCATCCGCGTCTCGATCGGGCCGTCCACGACGGCCGGGGAAATCGACGGGTTCGCGGCCGCATGGCTCGCCCGGTATCGGAAGTTTCGCGCGAAGGCGGCGTGAGGAATATCAGGCAAGGCATTGATATGACGAAAAAAAAGACTATGGCAGCCAAGATGGACGAGCTTGACGTGCGCGACGGTGTCGACCGCGAGACGGTCGAGACCGTCCAGAGCATGGGCGCCTACAAATACGGCTGGAACACCGAGATCGAGATGGAATACGCGCCCTTGGGCGTGAACGAGGACATCGTGCGGCTGATCTCGGCCAAGAACCAGGAACCGGACTGGATGACCGAATGGCGGCTCCAGGCCTTCCGCCGCTGGCAGGAGATGGAGGAGCCGCGCTGGGCGATGCTTCGCTATCCCGAGATCGACTACCAGTCGCAGTATTACTACGCCCGGCCGAAAAGCATGGACGAGAAGCCGAAGTCGCTCGACGAGGTCGATCCGAAGCTTCTGGCCACTTACGAAAAGCTTGGTATCCCGTTGAAGGAGCAGATGATTCTCGCGGGCGTCGAGGGTGCGGACGAGGCCCCGGCGGATGCCCGCAAGGTCGCCGTCGATGCGGTCTTCGACAGCGTTTCGGTGGGCACGACCTTCAAGGCGGAACTGGCCAGGGCCGGGGTGATCTTCTGCTCGATCTCCGAGGCGATCCGCGAACATCCGGAACTGGTGAAGAAATACCTCGGTTCCGTCGTGCCGCAATCCGACAACTTCTTCGCGACGCTCAATTCGGCGGTCTTTTCCGACGGTTCCTTCGTCTACATCCCGCCCGACACCCGCTGCCCGATGGAGCTTTCGACATATTTCCGCATCAACGCCGAGAATACCGGCCAGTTCGAGCGGACGCTGATCATCGCCGACAAGGGGTCTTACGTCAGCTACCTCGAAGGCTGCACCGCGCCGAAGCGCGATGTGGCGCAGCTTCATGCGGCGGTGGTGGAGATCGTCATCCTCGAGGATGCCGAGGTGAAATATTCGACGGTGCAGAACTGGTATCCGGGCGACGAGGACGGCAAGGGCGGCATCTACAACTTCGTCACCAAGCGCGCCGATTGCCGGGGGGATCGCGCCAAGGTGATGTGGACGCAGGTGGAGACCGGCTCGGCGATCACCTGGAAATACCCCTCCTGCATCCTGCGCGGCGACGATGCGCAGGGCGAGTTCTACTCGATCGCCATCGCCAACAACATGCAGCAGGCGGATACCGGCACCAAGATGATCCATCTTGGCAGGAACACCCGCTCTCGCATTGTTTCAAAAGGGATTTCCGCCGGAATGGCACAGAACACCTATCGCGGTCTCGTGTCGATGCACCCGAAAGCGAAGAACAGCCGGAACTATACCCAGTGCGACTCGCTTCTGATCGGCGACAGGTGCGGCGCGCATACGGTTCCCTATATCGAGGTGAAGAACAACTCGTCCCGCGTCGAGCATGAGGCGACGACCTCCAAGGTCGATGACGACCAGCTCTTCTATTGCCGCTCGCGCGGCATGGACGAGGAGGAGGCGGTGGCGCTCGTCGTCAACGGCTTCTGCCGCGAGGTGTTGCAGGCGTTGCCGATGGAATTCGCGATGGAGGCGCAGAGCCTCGTGGCGATTTCGCTGGAAGGGAGTGTCGGGTGAGACGATTTTCCGAGCAAAAAATCGTTCGAATTTCCGGTGAAAATTCGGGCGCGGCGCGGATCGCGGAAGGAGAGGTTTCATGATCATCACCACCACCCCCTCCATCGAGGGCCAGAAGATCACCCGCTACCACGGCATCGTCACCGGCGAGGCGATCCTCGGCGCGAATATCTTCCGCGATCTTTTCGCGCAGGTCCGCGACATCGTCGGCGGCCGCTCGGCGGCCTATGAGCAGGAGCTCGGCCGGGCGCGCGAAACCGCGCTTCGCGAGATGGAGGAGCGGGCGGCGATGACGGGCGCCAATGCCATCGTCGGCGTCGACCTCGACTACGAGGTGATCAACAACATGCTGATGGTCTCGGCCTCCGGCACGGCGGTGAGCCTGGGATGAGCAGGGGCGCGCCTCGCATCGTGACGACCGGCAGCGGCGCGGCGGCGGCGGCCCGTGCTGCATTGCGGCGGATTGATGACGGCGAAGCCGCGAAAATCCCTTCTTTCGGGTCCGAATTCCGCCTCAAATCGCCGTCAGGTTGCACCGCGAAGGGGAAACTTCCGGGGCCGTGCCATGACCGTCAGGGTCGATCAGAAGACGATTTTTTCAGAACGGCTGAAGCGCATTCAGTCGGGCAAGCAGTACGAGCATGCCGACGTGATCGGGCACGCGACCCAGAAGCGCTACAACAGGATCTTCGGCAAGAAGAACCAGAAGCCCAAGCGCACCTTCGCCGACAAGATGATGGTGCTGATCGCCTTTCTCTGCGGCATGTCGTCGGTCCTCGTCGGGCGGGTCGCCTATTTCCATCTCGCGCAGCTCGACGGGTTGCCGCCGGCCTTCTACGATCTCGGCGCCCGCGGCATGGTGCTGTTTTCCTTCGTGCTGGCGATGGTCCTTGTCGTGATCTTCCACCTGTCGAACCGGGCGCGGATCCAGGCGCTGATCGTCGGCTGCGTGGTGATGCATTACGGCGAGGCGGCCGTCGCCTCGAACGCGCCGGAATTCTGGTCGCATCTCTTCTCGGCGGAATATGCCGCGACGATGGCCGAACAGGGCCGCGACTACCGGCTGACCCCGACCGGCTGACCCCGCTCCAATCCGAAATCCGTGTGGCCCGGGCCTTTGGCCCGCCGGCCGCCCTTGCTGTTTGAACGAGGAAAAAATGCTGGAAATCAAGAACCTGCAGGTCAAGCTTGAAGACGAGGACAAAGAGATCCTCAAAGGCGTCGACCTGACCGTCGAACCGGGCCGCGTCCATGCGATCATGGGGCCGAACGGCTCGGGCAAGTCGACGCTGTCCTATGTGCTGGCGGGCCGCGAGGGCTACACGGTGACCGGCGGGACGGTCGAGCTCGACGGTCACGACCTGCTCGACATGGAGCCGGAGGAACGGGCGGCGGCGGGGCTCTTTCTCGCCTTCCAGTATCCGGTGGAGATTCCCGGCGTCGGCAACATGACGTTCCTGCGCACCGCACTGAACGCGCAGCGCAAGGCGCACGGGCTTGAGGAAATGAGCGCCGGCGAGTTCCTGAAGCTCGTGCGCGCGAAGGCGAAGACCCTCAAGATCGACGCCGAGATGCTGAAGCGGCCGGTGAATGTCGGCTTTTCCGGCGGCGAGAAGAAGCGCAACGAGATCCTGCAGATGGCGGTGCTGGAGCCGACGATGTGCATCCTCGACGAGACCGATTCCGGCCTCGATGTCGATGCGATGCGGCTGGTCGCGGACGGGGTCAACGCGCTGCGCGACGCGGGCCGCGGCTTCGTCGTCATCACCCACTACCAGCGCCTGCTCGACCATATCAAGCCGGACGTGGTCCATATCATGGCCGACGGCCGGATCGTGAAGACCGGCGGGCCGGAACTGGCGCTCGAGGTCGAGAAGAACGGCTATGCCGGCATTCTGGCGGAGGTGGCCTGATGGCGGCGCCGATGCGGAAGGACGAGGGCAGGGCGGCTGCGACCGAGGCGCGGATCGCGGCGCTGGACCTGCCGAAGGGCGGGTTCTCGGGCGCGGCGCGGGCCGACGCGCTGGCGCGGTTCCGGGCGATGGGTCTGCCGGGCCGGCGCGACGAATACTGGAAGTACACCGATCCCGCCCCGCTCAATGCCGTGGCGGCGCCGGACGCGGCGGTCTTCGCGGCGGACGAAGCCCCGATCTTCGGCGCGGTCGACCGGCTGACGCTGGTCTTCGTGGACGGGGTCTTCGACGCCGATGCCTCGGACGATCCGGCACTTGCCGGGGTGGAGATCACCCGGCTGGCAGAGGCGGCGCGGAGCGATATCCATTGGGCGCAGGAGCTTTACGGCGTGCTCGAGGCGCGGGGCCAGTCGCCGGTCGCGCGCCCCTTCGCGGCGCTGAACACGGCCGCGGCGACGGACGGCGTGCTGATCCGGGTCTCGGGGGCGGCGGCGAAGCCGGTCCACCTCGTCTACCGCCACGGCGCGCCGACCTCGGACGCGATCCTGCATCACTGCGTGAAGGTGGAGCCGGGCGCCGAGCTCACGCTTCTCGAAAGCGGGCCGGCGGCGGCGCGGTTCAACAAGGTGCTCGAGGTCGATATCGCCGAGGGCGGGCGGTTCCATCACGTCCGCGCCCAGGGCCGCGACCATGAGCGCCGGGCGATCACCCATGTCTTCGCCCGGGTGGCGGAAGGGGCGCTCTTCAAGTCCTTCACGCTGACGGCGAACGGCGAGATGACGCGCAACGAATGCGTGATCGAGATCGCGGGCGACGACGCGGTGGCCCATGTCGCGGGAGCGGCGCTCGGCGACGGCCGGACGCGGAAATTCCACCACGACGACACGGTCTTCGTCACCCATGACGCGGTCGGCGGCGAAAGCCGGCAGGTCTTCAAGAAGGTGCTTAAGAACGGCGCGACCGGGGTCTTTCAGGGCAAGATCTTGGTCAAGCCCGGCGCCCAGAAGACCGACGGCTACCAGATCAGCCAGGCGCTGCTTCTCGACGAGGACAGCCAGTTCCTCGCCAAGCCCGAGCTGGAAATCTATGCCGACGACGTGCAGTGTTCGCACGGCTCCACCACCGGGGCCATCGACGAGACGGCGCTTTTCTATCTGCGCTCGCGGGGCGTGCCGAGGGAGGAGGCGACGGCGCTGCTGATCCTCTCCTTCCTCGCCGATGCGATCGCCGAGATCGAGGACGAGCGGCTCGCGGCCGACATCGTCGCGCGTCTCGAAGCCTGGCTCGCGCGCAGGAAGCGCTGATGGCGGTCACCGACGATATCGTCGCGACCTATCGCGGGCCGACGGCGGTCGCGCGCCGGATCCTCGCGGGCGAGCGGCATGAGGCGCGGGCGCTCGCCTATCTGCTGGCCGCGCTGATCGTGGCCTATATCGCGCTCTGGCCCGCGCTGTCGCGCACCGATGTGCTGGCCGGGCCGGACGGGCCGGTGCCGATGACCCAGCGCATGGTCGCGGCCTTTCTCGGCACTCTGGCGCTGCTGCCGGTCTTCTACCTGGTCGCGGCGCTGAGCCGGATCGTGGCCGGGCTCTTCGGCGGGCGGGGCAGCTACTTCTCGGCACGCCTCGTCCTTTTCTGGGCGCTTCTCGCCTCGACGCCGCTGATGCTTCTGCGCGGTCTCGTCGCGGGCTTCATTGGGCCTGGGCCGCAGCTTTCCGTCGTCAGCGGCGCGACCTTCGCGGTCTTCCTGTGGTTCTGGTTCTCCGGCCTTCGGGTGGCCGAATTCGGGGGTGAAGCGTGAGCGGGCTGGTCGATCTTCTCGGCGATCTCGCGCGCCAGACCTTCCGCGATCCGCAAGGGGCGGCGCGGCGGCTCATCGCCATCGACCCGCCGATGGAGGCGCGCTGGCTCGCGCTTCTCCTCGTCGGTGTGCTCGCCGTTCTGGAGACGCGGCTGGCGTTGCTGGCGATGCCGGTGGGCGATCCCTCTCCGGTCTTCGCGGTCGTGGCCGATCCCTGGATCGGCGTGCCGGCGCAGATCCTGTCGCTGGCGCTGGTCGCGATGGCGATCGCCGGGATCGGCCGCATGTTCGGCGGGGCAGGGCGGTTCGCCGATGCGCTCTTGCTCGTCGTCTGGCTGGAATTCCTGCTGACGCTGGTGCAGGCGGTGCAGATGGTGGTGATGTTCGTGATGCCGCCGCTCGGCACGCTTCTGGCGCTTGCCGCGATCGGGCTTTTCCTCTGGCTCATGGTGCAGTTCATCGCGGCCCTGCACGGGTTTCACAGTCGCTTCAAGGTCTTCGTCGGCATGGTGGCGGGGTTCATCCTCATCGTGACGGCGATGGCGATGCTGCTCGCCGTGTTCGGCATCGTGGCCCCGGTCTAGAAAGGCATCCCATGTACGACGTCGAGAAGATCCGCGCCGATTTCCCGATTCTTTCGCGCGAGGTGAACGGCAAGCCGCTCGTCTATCTCGACAACGGTGCCTCGGCGCAGAAGCCGCGTGTGGTGATCGACGCGATGACGCGGGTCTACGAGCATGAATATGCCAACGTCCATCGCGGGTTGCACCACCTGTCGAATGTCGCGACCGACAGATACGAGGCGGTGCGCGGCATCGTCGCGCGGTTCCTGAATGCGCCCGACCCCGAGGAGATCGTCTTCACCACCGGCACGACGGAAGGCATCAACCTCGTCTCCTATGCCTGGGCCGCCCCCCGGATGGAGGCCGGCGACGAGATCGTGCTGAGCGTGCTCGAGCATCACGCCAACATCGTGCCCTGGCACTTCCTGCGCGAACGGCAGGGCGTGGGGCTGAAATGGGTGGAGCCGGAGGCGGACGGGTCGCTCGATCCGCAAAAGGTCGTGGACGCGATCGGGCCGCGGACGAAGCTCGTGGCCGTGACGCAGATGTCGAACGTGACCGGTACGCTCGTCGATGTCGCCGCGATAGCCCGTGGCGCGAAGGCGAAGGGCGTGCCGGTCCTCGTCGATGGCAGCCAGGGCGCGGTGCACCGGCCCGTGTCGATCCCCGAGATCGGCTGCGATTTCTACGCGATCACCGGGCACAAGCTCTACGGGCCCTCCGGTTCCGGCGCGATCTGGATCGCGAAGGCGCGGATGGCCGAGATGCGCCCCTTCCTCGGCGGCGGCGACATGATCCGCGAGGTGGCGCGCGACAGCGTCACCTACAACGACCCGCCGATGAAGTTCGAGGCCGGCACCCCCGGCATTGTCCAGCAGATCGGCATGGGCGTGGCGCTCGAATACCTCATGGCGCTCGGCATGGAGAATGTCGCGGCGCATGAGGCCGGCTTGCGCGACTATGCGCTGGAGCGGTTCAAGGGCCTCAACTGGCTCAACATCCAGGGCACCGCGCCGGGGAAGGGGGCGATCTTCTCCTTCACGCTCGAAGGCCCCGCCCATGCCCACGACATCTCGACCGTGCTCGACAGGAAGGGCGTCGCGGTCCGCGCCGGCACCCATTGCGCGATGCCGCTCCTCGACCATCTCGGCGTGACGGCGACCTGCCGCGCCTCGTTCGGGCTCTACAATACCCGGGCCGAGGTCGACACGCTGATCGAGGCGCTGGAGCTTTGCCACGAGCTTTTCGCCTGACCGGCGGCGTTCCACCTGAACGATGTGGGACTGGAAGGCCGCCGGCAAGCCGAAGGAAGGCAAGCCCTGCAGCGAGGAAGTCTTCACCCGGCCGGACGGCAGGACGCTCCATACCTGCCGTTCCACCAAGGGCGATTTCGCCCGGGCCGCGGATGTCGTGCTCTGCCACTCCTGGTTCGACGGGCATGCGAAGGACGGGCGGATCGCCATCGCGAGCTTCTTCGTGGTCCATGTCTGCCTTCTGACCATCGGCCACGGCTTTCGCGCGCATCTGCGCCCGATGCTCTCCGGCTTCGGGAAGATCGACCTGACGGCGCAGCAGGAGGCCTTGCTGGCGGCCAACGAACCCCGGCGGCTGCACCGCGAACCGCGCGATCCGGGCGTGACCGCCCGCAGTCGAAAGCCCGTTGCACGGCCCGCATCCCGCCGCTATAGAGCGGGGGCGCGGCACCCGTAGCTCAGCTGGATAGAGCGCTGCCCTCCGAAGGCAGAGGTCACAG
>WOZM01000299.1 GCA_011620265.1 Paracoccaceae bacterium | reverse complement strand
AGGCTCGGGATCGGCGGGCGCAAGGGACTGCCCGCCTCGCCCGTCGCCGCGAAGAACGGCGCCACGCGGATCGCGCTGGTGCCCGAGAACCGCAAGACAGAAAGGCTGACGCCGATCGCCGGAACCGCCTTCGGCCTCACGAACGGTCTGATCCTCCTGTTCGGCACGGCCTGCCCCGTCTGGCTGCCGTTCAAGCGGACCGTCTCCGGTCGCGGGCGCTATGCCGGAACGCTTGTCGGCGGGATCATGATCGCCTTGCGGAATTCGGTTCTGTCGATCATGCAGGTGCCGGAGGCGTTCCGGCAGATCATCCACGGGTCGGTCATCGTCGGAATGTTGCTGGTCTATGGCCGGGGCGACCGGGTCACCAGTTGAAGGAGCGAGACATGTCGGGGCATCCACTTCGGCTCAGCGCGGCGGATATCCTTCCCGCAGATCCCGGGGCGCTTCTGGTCGGGCGGGTCTGGTCGGACAGGCAGGGCGGCCCCTGTCCGGTGCTCGTCAGCGCGGGCGAAGTCCTCGACCTCTCCGGCTTGTCGCCGACCGTGGCGGGCCTTCTGGAGCGGCCCGACCTCGCCGGCGATCTCGGCGGCGGGTTCCCGTCCCTCGGGCCGCTCGACCGCTATCTCGACCGGGGCGCGGATCGCGGGTCGCTCGGGCGGCTTCTCGCACCCTGCGACCTGCAGGCGATCAAGGCGGCGGGCGTCACCTTCGCCGGGTCGATGATCGAACGGGTGATCGAAGAGCGCGCCAAGGGCGACCCTGCCCGCGCCGAGGCGATCCGGGCGGAGCTGGCCGCGATCCTCGGCGGCAATCTCCGGGGCGTGGTTCCGGGGTCGGCGAACGCGGCCGAGATCAAGGCGCATCTCCAGAAGAACGGCATGTGGTCGCAGTACCTGGAAGTCGGGATCGGACCCGATGCCGAGGTCTTCACCAAGGGCCAGCCGATGTCGGCGGTGGGCTGCGGCGCCGATATCGGCGTCCTCAGCGCCTCGCGCTGGAACAACCCGGAGCCAGAGGTGGTTCTGGCCGTGAATTCGGCCGGCCATATCTGCGGCGCGACGCTTGGCAACGACGTGAACCTGCGCGACGTGGAGGGGCGCTCGGCGCTTCTTCTCGGCAAGGCCAAGGACAATAACGGGGCCGCCGCGATCGGTCCGTTCATCCGGCTCTTCGACGCGGAATTCGGGCTGGACCGGGTTTCCGGGCTGGAGGTCAGCCTGCAGGTCGCCGGCGAGGACGGGTTCACCCTGTCCGGTGCTTCGAACATGGCGGAAATCTCGCGCCCGCCGGCCGAGATCGTGGCGCAGACCTGCAACCGGAGCCACCAGTATCCCGACGGCTTCATGCTCTTCCTCGGCACGATGTTCGCGCCGACAAAGGACAGGGGCGGCGCCGGGCAGGGCTTTACCCACCATTGCGGCGACCGGGTGAATATCGCGTCGGGTCCGCTCGGCCGGCTGGTCAATATCGTGCGGCCCTGCGACGAGATCGCGCCCTGGACCTTCGGGACAAGGGCGCTGATGGAAAACCTCGCGTCACGGGGGATGTTCGGATCATGAGTGACACGACCCGCCGCCTGCGCAGCCAGGACTGGTTCGACAATCCCGATCACGTCGACATGACCGCCCTCTATCTGGAGCGGTTCATGAATTACGGGATCACGCCGGAGGAGCTTCGGACCGGCCGGCCGATCATCGGCATCGCCCAGTCGGGCAGCGATCTCTCGCCCTGCAACCGGCATCATATCGAACTGGCGCAAAGGGTTCGCGACGGCATCCGCGACGCAGGCGGCATCCCGATCGAGTTCCCGATGCATCCGATCTTCGAGAACTGCCGCCGGCCGACCGCCGCGCTCGACCGCAACCTCGCCTATCTCGGGTTGGTCGAGGTGCTGCATGGCTATCCGATCGACGGCGTGGTGCTGACGACGGGATGCGACAAGACCACGCCGGCGGCGATCATGGCGGCGTCCACGGTCGACATCCCGGCCATCGTCCTCTCCGGCGGGCCGATGCTCGACAGCTTCCATGAAGGCGACACGGCGGGGTCCGGCGCCGTCATCTGGAAGTCGCGGCGGCGCTACGCGGCCGGCGAGATCGACCGCGAGGAATTCCTCGCCGCCGCCTTGGACAGCGCGCCCTCCATCGGGCATTGCAACACGATGGGCACCGCCTCGACGATGAACGCGCTGGCCGAGGCGCTCGGCCTGTCGCTGACCGGCTGCGCGGCGATCCCGGCGGCCTATCGGGAGCGGGGGCAGATGGCCTACCGGACCGGCAGGCGCGCGGTCGACCTCGTCAACGAGGATATCCGCCCTTCCGCCATCCTCACCCGCGCGGCGTTCCTGAACGCGATCCGGGTCAATGCCGCGATCGGCGGATCGACGAACGCGCAGCCGCATCTGACCGCAATGGCCCATCATGCCGGGGTGACGCTTCTGCCCGAGGACTGGCAGGTTCACGGCTACGACATCCCGCTTCTGGCCGACGTGCAGCCGGCGGGCCGCTTCCTCGGCGAGAGGTTCCACCGCGCTGGCGGGGTGCCGGCGATCATGTGGGAACTTCTCGCCGGCGGAAAGCTCGACGGGGGTTGCGCCACGGTGACGGGCCGCAGCGTCGCGGACAATCTCGACGGGCACGAGGCGACCGACCGCGAGGTGATCCGCCCCTATGCCGCGCCGCTGAGGGAGCGGGCGGGGTTCCGCATCCTTTCCGGCAACCTCTTCGATTTCGCGATCATGAAGACCAGCGTGATTTCCGACGACTTCCGGGCGCGGTTCCTGTCCACGCCGGGGCACGAAAACGCCTTCGAGGGCCGCGCCATCGTCTTCGACGGATCGGAGGACTATCACGCCCGCATCAACGATCCCGCGCTCGACATCGACGAGACCTGCATCCTGGTGATCCGGGGCTCCGGGCCGCTCGGCTGGCCCGGCGCGGCGGAAGTGGTCAACATGCAGCCGCCCGATCACCTGATCCGGCGCGGCATCCTCAGCCTTCCGACGATCGGCGACGGGCGGCAATCGGGCACCTCGGACAGCCCGTCCATCGTCCACGCCTCGCCCGAAAGCGCCGCCGGGGGCGGGCTTGCCTGGCTCCGGACCGGCGACAGGGTACGGATCGACCTCGATGCGGGGCGCTGCGACATGCTGGTCGGCGCGGACGAGATCGCCCGGCGAAAGGCCGCCGGCATCCCGCCGGTGCCGGAGGACGCCACGCCGTGGCAGCGCATCTACCGGCAGGAGACGACGCAGCTTGCGGACGGTGCCGTCCTGAAATCCGCCGCAGGGTTCCGCGCGATCTCGGCAAAGCCGCCGCGGCACAATCACTGATCCTCGCCCGGCCGGAGGGTCCGCCCTCTTTCGCCGCGGCGGCTGGCTTGATCAGGATCATTGTCCGGTCACTCGGAGACCGTAAGCCTTGGGAACCGACGTGATGGAGACTCTCGTATGACATCGGACAAAGGCAATCTGCGCGGACTTCCCGTCGCCGCGTTACGCACCGTCTGCGATCCGGCCATCCTGCCGTTCCGCACCACCGAGGAACTGGAGGGCCTGGAAAGCCTCATCGGACAGGACCGGGCAATGGAGGCGATCCGGCTGGCGGTCGAGGTTTCCCATCGCGACTTCAACCTCTTCGTCCTCGGCCCGAACGGCATGGGCCGCCACCGGGCCGTGCGCGTCCTCTTGCAGAAGCAGGCCAAGGCGATGCCGGTTCCGCACGACTGGGCCTATGTCAACAATTTCGACGCGCCCGACAAGCCGAAGGCCCTGCGCCTGCCGCCGGGGGCGGCGGAGCGGCTGAAGGTCGCGATGCAGGGGCTGGTGGACGACCTCGCGGTCGAGATCCCCTCGCTTTTCGAATCCGAGGAATACCAGACCCAGCGCCGCGCCCTCGACGAGGAATATGGCGACCGGCAGGAAAGCGCGATGGCCGATTTCGCCGACAAGGCGAAGTCCGAGAACGTCGCGCTGATGCGCACCCCCATGGGCTTCATGCTGGCGGCGATTCGCGACGGCAAGGTCGTCAAGACAGAGGATTACAACAAGCTGGGCGAGGCCGAGCAGAAGGAGATCGACGAGAAGATCGCCCGCCTGCAGGAAGACCTCGCGAATGTCCTGCGCGATGCGCCGAAGCTCGACAGGGAGCTGCGCGGAAAGGTCGAGGCGCTGCATGCCGCGATGGCCGAACGGGCGGTTTCGGCGCGGGTGGACGACCTCGTCGGGGACTTCGCCGGGATCGAGGCGGTGCAGGCCTATCTGGCCGAGGTCCGGCAGGACATGATCGCCAATGCCGAGCTTTTCCTCGCGGTGCGGGCGAATGCCAACAACGGACACTTCCCCGAGGCGATCCGCAAGTTCCACCGCGAGCCGCCGTTCCAGCGCTATGTCGTCAACGTGATGGTGACACGAGAGGAGACGAACGGAACCGGCGCGCCGCTGGTGGTCGAGGAGCTTCCGACGCTCGACCATCTGGCCGGGCGGATCGAACATGAGTCGCAGATGGGGACGCTCATCACCAACTTCACCATGATCAAGCCGGGCGCGCTTCACCGCGCCAATGGCGGGTTTCTGGTGCTCGACGCCCGCCGGGTGCTGACCGAGCCCTTCGCCTGGGATGCGCTCATCCGGTGCCTCAAGAACCGCTCCATCACCATCACCTCGATGGCCGAGAGGCTCTCGCTCGTCTCGACGACATCGCTGCAGCCGGACCCGATCCCGCTCGATGTCCGGGTGGTTGTCGTCGGCGACAGGCTCCTGCATGCGCTTCTGACAATGCTCGATCCCGATTTCGGCGATCTCTTCAAGCTCCAGGCCGATTTCGAGGAGGATTTCGTCCGCTCGGAGGAGAACCTGATGCTGCTCGCGCGACTCGTCGGTGCGCAGGCGCGGCGCGACGGGCTCCGGCATCTGGCGGCGGGCGGGGTGGCGCGGCTTCTGGACGAGGCCACGCGCCTGGCCGAGGACAGCCGCAAGCTGAGCCTTCATGTCGGCGACCTTGCCGATCTGATGCGCGAGGCGGATCACTATGCCGGCACCGATGGCCACGATCTGATCGAGGCCGCCGATATCGACCGCGCCGTGCGCGAGAAGGAGCGCCGCGTTTCGCGGATCCGCGACCGGATGCAGGAGGCGATCGGGCGCAAGACGATCCTGATCGACACGGCGGGGGCGAAGGTCGGGCAGGTCAACGGTCTGTCGGTCCTCGACCTCGGCAACTACCGCTTCGGCCGTCCGTCCCGGATCACCGCGCGCACCCGGATGGGCTCCGGCAAGCTCGTCGACATCGAACGCGAGGTGGAGCTTGGCGGTCCCCTGCACTCGAAGGGCGTCTTGATCCTCGCCGGATATCTCGCCTCGACCTATGCACTCGACGTGCCGTTCTCGCTCCATGCGAGCCTCGTCTTCGAGCAGAGCTATGGCGGTGTCGATGGCGACAGCGCCTCGTCGGCGGAGCTTTACGCGATGCTCTCGGCGCTCTCTGACCTGCCGGTCGCGCAAGGCATCGCGGTCACCGGATCGGTCAACCAGTTGGGCGAGGTGCAGGCGATCGGCGGGGTCAACGAGAAGATCGAGGGTTTCTTCGATGTCTGCGAGCGGCGGGGGCTGACGGGCGATCAGGGGGTACTGATCCCCAAGGCGAATGTCGACCACCTGATGCTGCGGCCCGATGTGGTGACGGCGGCGGAAGAGGGCCGGTTCCGCGTCATTCCGGTCGAGACGATCGACGAGGGGATCGCCATTCTCACCGGCAGCGCGGCGGGTGAGCGGGGCGCGGACGGCAGCTTTCCGCCCGATACGGTCAACGGCCGGGTGGAAGCCCGCCTTCGGAATTATGCCGAACTCCGGCGGCGCTACGTCCGCCCCGACAAGGGCGAACCCGACGGGCGGGGCACGCCATGAGCGCGCCCGTGCGGGAGCGCTGGCGCATCCTGATCGGCGCCGTTTCGTTCGCCGATGCCGAAAGCGTGCTTCGGCTGGCCGAGAAGATATCCACCGTCCTGACGCTGGACCTTGGCGGGCTGCTGATCGAGGATAGCGACGCCACCGGCTCTCCGCAGGCGCGCCTTGTCACCTTGAGCGGCAACCTTGTTCCCGGACCGAGTGTCGAACAGGCGGGCGTGATCGCGCGCGCCGAAGCGCGGGCCTTTCGCGCGGCGCTGTCGCGTCTCGCGGATGCGCGCGGCGTCGGCTGGTCGTTCGAGACGCGGACGGGAGGGCTGGTCAGCGGGCTCATCGGCGAGTCGCGGGGGTGGGACCTGCTCGCCATCGGCTATCGCCAGACCCATCGGCCTTCGGGAAGGATCATTCTTCTCGGGGCAGAGCGCGGCGAAGGCGGCGAGGCGGAGGCCGTGGTCGATGCCCTTGCGGCGACGCTGGGCACTCGGGTCGAACGCCTGCCGCGGCCCGATGACGATGACACGCTCGACCGGCTGAGCCGCAGCCATGCCGCCGCCGTGGTCGTCGAACTGAGCGACGGGGAGGTGCTGGCTGAGGACGCGCTGCAGCGCCTCATCGACGCGGCGCGCTGCCCGGTTCTGATCGTCGCGGCCGGTCCGCGCCCGGACCCGTCACCCGGCCGAAGCGGCTGATCCGCGCGACAAGTAGGCCACGAGCCCGTTCAGGCTGCGCATCGCCGGGTAGTCCGCCTCCGGCATCGGCATCGACAGGGCCTTGCCGAGGGCGGTGACGAGATTGAGGAAATCGAGCGAGTCGATATCGCACTCCTCGCGCAGGTCGCCGTCGCGGTCGATCGCGTCGGGGTCGATATCCGGCGCGATGCGCGCAAGTTCGCCGCGGACCAGCTTTTCGATGTCGTCCTTCGTCATGATGCGGTGACCTCCTGCAGATGCCGGTCGATGGCGCGCAGGAAGAGCGCGCCGCGATGGCCGTCGCTGACCCGGTGGTCGGCGGCGAGCGTGACGGTGGTGGTGAGGGCGGCGGCGAGTTTGCCGTCTTGGACGACGGGCCGCTCGGCGGGGCTGCCGAAACCGACGATGGCGACCTGCGGCGGCTGGATGACGCCGAACAGCGTCTCCACCCCGCGCTCGCCGAGGCTGGTGACGGTGATCGTCGCCTCCGACAGTTCGCGCGCGCGGAAGCGGCCGGCGCGGACCCGGCCGAGCGTGTCGCGCATCCGCGTCATCAGCGTGTCGAGGTCGCAGTCGCCGGAATCGAGGATCGCCGGTGCGACGAGTCCGCCGCCCCGCAGCGCGACCGCCATCGCCGCATGGATCTTCGGCGCCGGACGGAACGCGCCGTCGATGAAGTGGCCGTTGAATTCCGGGTAGTCCTGCGCGGCGCGGACCACGGAGGACAGGAACATCACCCCGAGCAGCAGGCGGTTTTCCGGCGCGCGACCGGCATTGGCCGCTGTCAGGAAGTCCGAGGCCCGGGTGAGGTCCACGCTCTGCGCCAGGTAGTAATGCGGGATTTCCCGCTTCGAGCGCGCCATCGCGGCGGCAATCGCCGCGCGCATCTCGGTCATCGGTCCGGGCGCTTCGGGCGCGGCTTCGGCGGCGGCCTCGATATCGCCAAGCGTGATCGCGCCGTCCGGCCCGGTGCCCCGGATCGCCCGCAACCGCTCGGGATCGAGCCCCAGCTTCTCGGCCGCACGGAAAGCCGCCGGGGTGATCCGCAAGCGCGCACCGGCTTCGGGCGCACGGGACGGTTCAGCGCGCGGCGCGGGCTTCGGCTTCGGCGCTTCCGGCTTCGGCGCCGGGATCGGCGCGGGCGCTTTCGCCACTTCAGCCGCCGCCTCGCCCGTCGCCCGGATGACGGCGAGCGGCGTGCCCACCGGAACCTTGGCGCCGACCTCGACCAGCGTCCGGTCCAGCGTTCCGTCCTCGAAGACCTCGATCTCGATCGCGCCCTTCTGGGTCTCGACCACAGCGATGATGTCACCGCGCGCGACCCTGTCGCCGGGCGCCTTCAGCCACTCGACGAGGGTGCCCGCCTCCATGTCGGCGCCGAGCGACGGCATGCGGAACTCGCCCATCCCTCAGCCCTTTCCGCAGAGCCGCCGCGCGGCCGCGACGATGGCCGGGACCTGCGGGATCGCCGCCTCTTCGAGGTGGCGCGCATAAGGGACCGGCACCTCGGCGCTGCACACGCGGGCGAGGGGAGCGTCGAGGTCGAAGAAGGCGTCCTCGGCAAGCCGCATCCCGATCTCGGCGGCGAGGCTGCCGCTCTTCCAGCCCTCGTCCACCATCAGGGCGCGGTGGGTCTTCGCGACCGAGGCGAAGATCGTTTCCATGTCGAGGGGCCGGAGGCTCCTCAGGTCGATCACCTCGGCCTCGATCCCGTCCTGCGCCAGCGCCGCGGCCGCGTCGAGTGTCTTCCAGAGCGATCCGCCATAGGTGATGAGCGTGATATCCCGCCCCTCGCGCCGCACCGCCGCGCGGTCGATGTCGACGGGGCCGGCATTCTCGGCAAGTTCCCCGGCCATGTTGTAGAGCAGGACGTTCTCGAAGATCAGCACCGGATCGGGGTCCTGAAGCGCGGTCCAGAGCATGCCGCGCGCATCCTCCAGCGTCGCGGGCGCGAGAACCCGGATGCCGGGGATATGCGCGAACCAGCCTTCGAGCGAATGCGAATGCTGCGCGGCAAGCTGGCGACCGGCGCCGGTTGCCATGCGGATCACCACCGGCACGCCGAAAGCGTTGTTGGACATGTGCCGGTAGGTGGCGGCGGTGTTCAGGATCTGGTCGAGCGCCAGAAGCGAGAAGTTGACCGTCATCACCTCGACGATGGGCCGCATCCCGGCCACCGACGCGCCGATCCCGGCGCCGGTGAAGCCCGATTCCGAGAGGGGCGTGTCGCGGATGCGGTCAGGGCCGAACTTGTCGAGAAGCCCCTTCGAGACCGCGTAGCATCCGCCGTAGCGGCCGACATCCTCGCCCATGAGGAAGACGCGGGCATCCTTCTCCATCGCCTCGGAAATGGCGGCCTTCACCGCCTCGCGGTACGTCGTATCGACCATCTTGCCCGGTTTCGCGGGCCTGGGCGGCGCGGGCCGCTCCTCGGCCATGACATGGCGGGTCAGGGTCTCCACCGGTTCGTCGGTGCCGGCCTCGGCGAAGGCGACGGCCCCGGCGATCTCGGCATCGACCTCGGCGGTGATCGCGGCGACCTCCTCGGCATGGATCAGGCCGTTCTCCTCCAGCCAGCCCTGAAAGCGGACGATGGGGCCTTTCTTGCGCCAGTCCTCCACCTCGTCCTTCGGGCGGTAGAGCTGGGCATCGAACATCGAATGGGCGCGGAAGCGGTAGGTGCGGCATTCGAGGAAGTGGGGCTCGCCGGTCTCGCGCATCCGGGCAAGCGCGCGGCGGGTTGCGGCCTCCACCGCGACGACGTCCATGCCGTCGACAACGTCGGCTTCCATGTCGTAGCCGCGCGCCTTCGCCGCGATATCGGTCTCGGCCTCGGAGAGATCGAGTGCCGTGCCCATCGCGTAGCCGTTGTTCTCGCAGACGAAGAGGACCGGCAGGTCCCAGAGCGAGGCGAGGTTCATCGCCTCGTGAAACTCGCCCTCCGCCACCGCGCCCTCGCCGAAGAAGCAGGCGGTGACGGCGTCGTTACCTTGCATCCTGTCGGCGAGCGCGAGGCCCACGGCGAGCGGCAGGCCGCCGCCGACGATGGCATTGCCGCCGTAGAAGTTCGCCTTCGCGGAGAAGAGGTGCATCGACCCGCCGCGCCCTCCGGCCGAACCTTCGGCCTTGCCGAACATCTCGGCCATGACCTCGGTCATCGGCAGGCCGCGCATCAGGGCATGGCCATGCTCGCGGTAGGTGGCGACGATCCGGTCGGATTCGGTCAGGACCGGGATGACGCCCGCCGCCACCGCCTCTTCGCCGTCATAAAGGTGCAGGAAGCCGCGGATCTTTTCCCGGGTATAGAGCTCGGCGCATTTGTCCTCGAACCGGCGGATGCGGATCATCGACTTCAGAAGCGACCGGACATGATCGTGGTCGAGGCGGGGCTTGAGGGAGGCTCCGGTCATTTCTCGTCGCTTTCGAGGGTGGAGATATCGCCTTCTGGCAGGCCGAGTTCGCGCGCCTTGAGAAGCCGGCGCATGATCTTGCCGGACCGGGTCTTGGGCAGGTTCTGGCGGAACACGATCGCTTTCGGCGCGACGGCGGGGCCGAGACGCTTGCGGGCATGGCCGAGAAGTTCGCGCTCAAGCTCCTCGTTCGGCTCGTAACCCTTGTTCAGCGCGACATAGGCCTTGACGATCTCGCCCGCCGTCTCGTCGGGGATGCCGATCACGCCGACCTCGGCCACCGCGTCATGCTCGATCAGCGCGCTTTCGACCTCGAACGGACCGATGAGGTGCCCGGCGCTCTTGATCACGTCGTCGCCACGGCCGACGAACCAGTAGTAGCCGTCGCTGTCGCGCATCGCGAGGTCGCCCGAAAGATACCAGCCGTCGCGGAAGCACTTCTGGTAGCGCGCCGCCTCGTGCAGGTAGGCGCGCATCATCGACGGCCAGCCGGGGCGGAGCGCCAGTTCGCCGATCGCCTGCGGCTTCGTCAGTTCCTTCACGCCGGCTTCCGTGACCGCGACGATCCCGGCCTCGATGCCCGGAAGCGGCTTGCCCATCGAGCCGGGCTTGACGTCCATCGAGGCGTAGTTGGCGATCATGATCCCGCCGGTCTCGGTCTGCCACCAGTTGTCGTGGAACGGCATGCCGAAGACCTCCTGCCCCCAGAGCACCGCCTCGGGGTTCAGGGGCTCGCCGACGCTGGCCATGAAGCGCAGTTTGGGGAACCGGCGCTTGCCGATCAGCTCGGCCCCCGCCCGCATCAGCATACGGATGGCGGTGGGTGCGGTGTACCAGACCGTCACCTCTTCGCGGGCCAGCATGTCGTACCAGCGGTCGGGATCGAACTCCGCCTCGTCCACGATCATCGTGACGCCGATCACGAGCGGCGCGATGATGCCGTAGGAGGTGCCCGTCACCCAGCCGGGATCGGCGGTGCACCAGTAGAGGTCGCCGGGCCGGAGGTCGAGCGCGAGCCGCGCCGTGGCGCGGTGGGCGACGACCGCCTCGTGGACGTGCAGCGCGCCTTTGGGCCGGCCTGTCGTGCCCGAGGTGAAATGCAAGAGCGCCGGGTCTTCCGGCCGGGTCGGCGCGGTCCGGAACGTGTCCCCGGCCGCCGCCATCAGGGGCGCGAGCGCGGTGCAGCCCTCCTCCTCGCCATCGACGAGGAGGACATGGGCGAGGTCGGGCAGGCGGCCGCGGATACCCCTGACCTTGCGGCGGTAGAGCGCCGCGGACGTGACGAGCACCCGGGCAGAGCCGATCTCCATCCGCGCCTGCACCGGTTCGGGGCCGAAGGCCGAGAACATCGGGCAGAAGACGGCGCCGGACTTGAGTGTGCCGAGCGCGGCGAAATAGAGGCCGGGCACCCGGCCGAGAAGCGAATAGACGGTGTCGCCCGGCCGCACCCCGAGCGACGCCAGGACATTGGCGAACCGGTTGGCTTCCCGGCTCAGCGCCGCATAGGTGAAGATGATCTCCGTCCCGTCGCGGCCGAACCAGCGGAGCGCCGGCACGTCGCCGAGCCCGGCCGCGATCCGGGCGTCGAGCGCTTCGTGCGCGATATTGAGCCCGCCGTCGGACAGCCCCGCGAGCGCGTCGCGTTCCGCCTGCCAGGAAAACTCGGCGACGGCCTCGCGGTAGTCCGGCATGTTGGCCGCGCGGGCGGCGGCCGGCTCCTTTCGCAGGGTCGTGTCGCTCAACGTCGCGCTCCTTTCCCGACAAGGGGGCAAGCGACGGCTGCCGCCATCCGCGCCACGCTAACGCGGCAGCCGCCGGGCAGGACTGATCGAGATCAATGTGGCGGAGCGTCTCAGCCCGCCCGCGCCGCCGCCTGTTCCATCGCCGCAAGGAAGCGGGCGACCTCGGCCGTGGTATTGTAGTGGCAGACCGAAACCCGCACACAGGCGTCGATCCCGAGCGGGCGGAGGATATTGCCGCAATAGTGGTCGTCCTTGCGGATATGCACCCGGATGCGTTCCTCGCCGAGGAACTGGACGAGGTCGCCCGCGGCCATGCCGTCGAGCGTGAGCGAGACCACCCCTTCGCGGCCCTCGGTCCCGGTCCCGCCGATCACCGTGATGCCCGGCATCTCGGCCAGCCCGCGCAGGTTGCCGGTGCCGTGGAGCATCGCCGCCATCAGCCCGGCCTCGTGGGCGTGGATCGCCGCCGCCGCCGCCTCGATCCGGGCGCGGCGGCCGGTGGGGTCCGCGACCTCGCCGCCGAGCCAGTCGAAATAGTCGACGACATCCGAAAACGTCGCATAGGCGCCGGCGTCGCGGGTGCCGAGCTCCCAGTTCGCGGCCGCGCCGCCCTGAACCTGGTCCTTGGTGCATTCCGTCAGCCGGTCCGATGCCCAGCCGACCCCGTAGCCGTGGCGGGAAAACACCTTGTAGGGAGAGACGGCGTAGCCGTCCGCGCCATTGGCCGCGCAGTCGATATGGCCGTGGCTTGCATGCTGGATGCCGTCGACGATGATGAACGCATCAGGCGCCGTTTCGCGGATCGCGGCGGCGATGGTGGCGACATCGACCGACATGCCGGTGACGGGCGAGGTCTGGACGATGGTCGCGACCCGGACTTCGGGCGTGAGGAGCGCGAGATAGGCGTCGAGTCCGACCGTGCCGGTGGCGTCGTCGTGGACCGCGAGAAGATGCGGGCGGCCCGTCACCTCGGCCCAGCGCGCCATAGCACTCCGCGAGGCGGGGTGTTCGAGTGTCGAGCCGAGCATGACGCCGCCGGGCCTCGCACCAAGCGCGGCGGTGCGGATCAGCCGGAACAGCACCTCGGTCCCGCTTTCGCCGACGAAGACCTGCCCGCCCGGCGCGTTGAGGAAGGTCCGCATGTCCGCGCGGCCCTTGTCGATCGCCGCCATCAGCGCCTGCGAGGCCGGGTTGTCGCGCCCCTGGTTGTCGGGATAGCCGGCATAGGCGGCCGAGGTTCCGATCACGGTCTTCAGGCGCAGCGCGCCGCCGGCATTCTCGAAGAAGATGCGCGGGCCGTCGAAGGGGCAGGCCTCGACATGGGCGAAACGGTCGCGGATGGCCTCCATCAGTCCGGGTCTGTCTTCGAGCATTGCGGGTTCCTTCAGGTGGCGTGACGTCGATTGCCACATGCACCGCGCGGCGCGGCTTGGCAATCCCGGCCCGATTTCCTTTGATGTCGCACCCTTCGAGTCTCAGCTTCCAAGGGGCGGGGCCGGATGGCCCGGTTTCCGGGGAGCAGTCCATGAGCGATCTCGATCTATGTTTCATGCCGGCGCATGAGGCCTTGGCGCGGTCCCAAGCGAAGACCCTGTCGCCGGTGGGCCTGGTGGAGGCGGTGATCGCCCGTGCTGCTGCGGCGCCGGGCGGCTGGTTCACCGACCCGGCGTCGCGCCCGATGGTCTGAGCGTCAGACCGTGTGCAGGTAGAGGTCATAGTCGACCTCGGAAATGGTGCGGGCGACGCGGGCATATTCGGCAGCCTTCACCGCAGTGAAGGTGCGGTGCATGTCCTCGCCAAGCGCCTCTTTCAGGAACGCCGACCCTTGCGCCGCCTCGATCGCCGCGCGCCAGTCGCGCGGGATCGCCGGGCCGGTTTCATCCTCGGCATAGCCGTTGCCGGTGGTCTCGGGGCCGGGGTCCAGCCGGTTGTCGAGGCCGTGCCGGATGCCCGCGAGCACCGTCGCCGCGACGAGATAGGGATTGGCATCGACGCCCGAAGGGCGATGTTCGATCCGCCGCGCCTTCACCTCGCCTTCCGGCACCCGAAGGGCGACGGAGCGGTTGTTGACACCCCAATTCGTCGAGACCGGCGCATAACTCTGGTTGGCGAAGCGGCGCCAGGAATTGAGGTGCGGCGCGAAGACCAGCATCGCTTCGCCCATCGTCGCCCGAAGCCCGCCGAGCGCGTGCAAAAGCGGCTCTGTCCAGCCTGAACCGGGCATTTCGGCGAAGACGTTGGCGCCCGCCTCGTCCATCATCGAGACGTGGAAATGCATGCCTGACCCGGCATATTCCTCGACCGGCTTGGCCATGAAGCAGGCGGTCACGCCATGCGCCCGGGCCTGGCTCCGCACGATCCGCTTCAGCCGCACCAGATCGTCGGCGGCCTGCATCACGTCCTCGCGGTAGTGCAGCGTCAGTTCGTACTGACCGGGCGCGTATTCCGAGATCATCGTCTCGGCCTTGATCCCGGCCTTTTCGGCCCCGGCATAGATGTCGGAGAACAAGGGCAGCATCCCGTGCAGGTGATCGACCGAGTAGACCTCGGTCTTGTGGCTCGGGCGGCCGTCGAGCACGTCGGCGGCGGGGCGGACCTTGCCATCGGGGCCGCGGTCGTTCGCGAGAAGGAAGAATTCCAGCTCGAACGCGCCGGCCGGCTTCAGCCCACGCCTGGCGAATGCATCGACCTGCCGTTGCAGAGCATGGCGGGGGTCGGAGGTCATCACCGTGCCGTCAAGCTCGTAGAGCGACAGGAAGACTTCGGCCCGCGCCGGGCTGGTGTTGTGCAGGGGCTTCAGGGTGCCGGGGATCGGCCAGGCGCGCAGGTCGCCGTCGCCCTGGTCCCAGATCAGGCCGGTCTCATGCACATCCTCGCCGCAGATATCGAGGCCGAGGATCGAAATCGGCATGTGCCGACCCGATTTGTAGAGGCTCGCCAATTCGTGCCGGCGGATGATCTTGCCGCGGCCGATGCCGTTCGAATCATGCAGGACGATGTCGATCGCCTCGATCTCGGGATGGGCGGCGAGGAAGGCCTCGGCTTCGGCAGGCATGGCGCCCGAGGGGCAGGTGTCGGTCATGGTGTCCTCAGGCAAAAAGCTCGGTCAGGATTTCGTCGAAAGCGCCGATCAGCCGGTCGATCTGGCGCTTTTTCGTCGCCGGGCTGATCAGCATCATGTTGTGGAAGGGTGCAATCAGGCAGCCGCGGTTGAGAAGGGCGGTGTGCAGCGTCGCCTCCACTTCGGGCATGTGGGCCATCGCGGCCTCGGAGCCGTTCCGGAGCGGGCCGGGGGCGCAGACGAACTCCACCCGCGCGCCGACGCGGACGACGTGCCAGGGGGCGTTCACCCGCGAAATCACCTCGGAAAGGCCGGAACAGAGCCTTTCCGCGCCCTTTTCCATATGCGTGTAGGCGTCCTTCGTCATGACCTCGGCAAGGGTCGCGCGAAGGCAGGCGAACTGCATCGGGTTGGCCGAAAGCGTCGTTCCCATGCCGGAATGGCCAGACGCGCGACCGGCATTGAAGGCGAGGTAGTCCGTGGCGACCTTCGGCCGCAGCCCCCATGCCGCGGTCGGCATCCCGCCGGCCACGCATTTGCCGACGACGAAGATATCGGGGTCGAGCCCGTGGACGGCGGTGTAGCCGCCGAGGCCCGAGGAAATCGTGTGCGTCTCGTCGATGACGAGAAGCGCGCCGTATTGCGTCGCAAGTTTGCGCAGCCCGTCATGGAAGCCCGGATCGGGCAGGACCATGCAGGAATTGGTCATCACCGGTTCGGTCAGGATCGCGGCGATCTGGCCGGTCTTCAACTCGGCTTCGACGCTGGCAAGGTCGTTGAACTCGGCGCAGGCGGCGACTTCGGCGAGGTCCGTCACCTGCCCGGTCAGGCCGGGGCGGGTCACGGTCCTGCCGTTCTGGCGCTCCACCATCGCGTCGTCGACGGTGCCGTGATAGCAGCCGTTGAAGACCAGAACCTTGGGCTTGCCGCTCACCGCCCGGGCGACGCGGAGCGCGAAGCGGTTGGCGTCGGTCGCGGTCATGGCGATCTGCCATTTGAAATCGCCGAAGCGTTCTGTCAGCAGGGCGCCTGCCTCCAGTGCCGCCTCGGTCGGAAGCATGTAGGTCAGGCCGTTCTTCGCCTGCTTGCGGATCGCCTTCGCGACCGGCGCGGGCGAATGGCCGAACATCGAGCCGGTATCGCCGAGGCAGAAATCGTCGATCCCGTAGCCGTCGATATCGGTCAGCCGGGCGCCCGCCGCCTTTGCCACCAGCATCGGGAAGGGCATCGGCCAGTCCTTCATCCAGTGCATCGGCACCCGGTCGAGGTAGTTGCCCGCACCGGCCTCCAGTGCGGCCCTGGTCTTCGGCCGCGCGGCGGCGAAGCGCCTGGCCTCGCGCTCCGCGATGGTCTTCAGGCGGGATCGGGCGATTCCGGCGATGATCTCGGTCGGGTTGGGCATGGCGTCGCTCCTTCGGGACGGCGCCTTATCGGCGATTTTTGATCAAATTGGAAGTGGGCGTATTTGGACCTGCGTGGCAGCCAGGGGCAAGGGTCGCAGGCGTTTGATCAAATCAAGCGAGCGACGCGAGGACCGCCCATCCGACGCATTCCGCAAGCAGTTGCATCGCGCCCATCACGTCGCCGGTCTGGCCACCGATCTGGCGCAGGGCCAGGGCCGCGACGGCCGTGGCGACGAGCGCCATGGCGAGGGCGGCGGCAAGGGCAATGCCGAGCCCGAGCGGCAGGAGGCAGAGAAAGCCGATCCCGGCGGCGATCAGCGCGGGTTTCGGGTCGGCGCCGGACGCGGCATGGCCAAGCCCGTCGGTCCGGGCCGGCGGCATGAGGATCAGGGCGGCGGGCAGGACCGCGCGCGATGCGGCAGAAAGACCGAGAAGGGCCGCAATGATGGGGCCGGCCTCTGTCAGGGCGACGATGCCCGCCATGCGGAACCCGAAGGCGAGGATCAGCGCCATCACGCCGTAGGAGCCGATCCGGCTGTCACGCATGATCTCGAGCTTCCGCGCCCGGTCGCGGCCGCCACCGAAGCCGTCGGCAAGGTCGGCGAGCCCGTCCTCGTGCATCCCGCCCGTCGCAAGGACGCCAGCCGTCAGCGCCAGAAGCGCCGCCATAATCGGCGGCAGGCCGAACCAGAGGCCGGTCGCGTGGGCAAGGGCCGCGATCGCCCCGACGGCAAGGCCGGTGAGGGGCCATGCCCAGGACGAGGCCGCCATGCCCGGCGCCGCGCCGCGAATCGGGCCGACGGGCAGGCGGGTCAGCAGCAGGAAGGCCAGCCGCAACTCCTCTGCCCGGACCGGCCTCATGCCTCCGACACCCCCGCCTCGCCGAAGGTCGCCATGCCGTTGTGGCAGGCGAGCGCGGCCCGGACGATCCCGAGGGCGAGTGCCGCGCCCGAACCTTCGCCAAGGCGCATGTCGAATTCGAGGACCGGGCGCTTGTGGATCGCCGCGAGAAGCTTGCGGTGGCCGGGCTCGGCCGAGGTATGACCGACGAGGCAATGGTCGAGAAGCCGCTTGTCGGCGGCGTAGAGCACGGCTGCGGCGGCGGTGCAGATGAAACCGTCGAGGATCACCGGGATCCGCGCCGCCCTGGCCGCGAGAACCGCGCCGCAGATCGCCGCCTGCTCGCGCCCGCCGAGCGCGGCGAGGATCGCCGGCGCGTTGTCGATGACCTCGGCGTGGCGCTTCAACCCACGCTCGATCGCATCCACTTTCCGGGCGATTCCGGCCTTGTCAGACCCTGTTCCGGGTCCGACCCATTCCGCCACCGGCCCGCCGAAACAGGCCGCCGCGAGCGCCGCCGCGACGGTCGAATTTCCGATGCCCATTTCGCCGAGGATGAGGATGTCGGCCCCGTCATCGACGGCCGATGCGCCCTGCCAGAAGGCGTCGAGGCAGTCGGTTTCCGTCATCGCCGGGCCTTCGGTGAAATCCGCCGTCGGCCGCTCGAGCTCCAGCGCAATCACGGACAGTTCCGCCCCGTTCAGCGCGCAAATCTGGTTGACCGCCGCCCCGCCGCTGCGGAAGTTCGCCACCATCTGGGCGGTCACTTCCTGCGGATAGGGGTTCACTCCTTGCGCGCAGATGCCGTGGTTGCCGGCGAAGACCAGCGCCTGCGCCTTCCAGATCTCGGGCCGCGCGGTGCCGCGCCAGGCGGCCATGAACTCGGCCAGCTGTTCGAGCCGGCCGAGCGATCCCGGCGGCTTTGTCAACGAGTTCTGGCGCGCCCGCGCCGCTTCGGCCGCATGGTCGTCGGCGACGGGCAGCTTGTCGGCGAGAAGCGGGATCTGCGACAGGGAAGAGAGGCGCGGCAGGCTCATGTCATTTCACTTTCAGGGGCAGGCCGGCGACGGCGAGGTGGACTTCGTCCGCCGCCGCCGCGATCCATTGGTTGAGAAGCCCGGCCGCGTCGCGGAACTCGCGGGCGAGCGCGTTGTCGGGGACGATGCCGGAACCGACCTCGTTGGTGACGATCACCACCGGGTCGCGCTGGCCCGGAAGCGCCGCGACCAGCGCCTGGCCGGCGGCGCGCCAGTCCTCCCCGGCCAGCATGATATTGGTCAGCCAGAGCGTCAGGCAATCGACAAGGCGCGGGCCGCTGCCGTCGGTGGCCGCCAGCGCGCCGACAAGGTCGCGCGGCTCGGCATGGGTCTCCCATTCCGTGCCGCGCCGCGTCCGATGCTCGGCGATGCGGGCCGCCATCCCGGCATCGCGCGCTTCGGCGGTGGCGATGTAGACCGCCGGTCGGCCCAAGGACAGCGCCATTGTCTCGGCGATGCCGCTTTTGCCCGACCGCGCGCCGCCGGTGATGAGTATCGTCTTGCTCATGGTCCGCTCTCAAAGCAGAAACGGGCCGAACGTGGAAGGGAGAATGCGACCGTGGGTGTCGTCGCCGCGACAGAGTTGATCCTGATCCGTCATGCGCCCGCGCTGACCGGCGGGCGGCTCTGCGGCCGCACCGACGTCGCGGCCGATTGCGGCGATGCCGGGCGGATCGCGGCCCTGCGGGCGGCCGTGGGGCGGCCCGACCGGATCGTCACGAGCCCGGCCTTGCGCTGCCGGCAGACGGCGGCGGCGCTTTGGCCGGACGACACAGACCCCCCCTCCGACGCGACACTCTGGGAACAGGATTTCGGCGATTGGGAGGGGGTGTCGCACGACGCGCTGCCCGATCTCGGGCCGCTCGGGCCGGACGCGCTGGCCGGGCACCGCCCGCCCCGGGGCGAGAGCTTCGCCGATCTCTGCGCGCGGGTGGCGCCGGGGCTGGTGCGGGCCGCGACAGGCGGGCGCATCGCCATCGTCGCCCATGCGGGAACCGTCCGGGCGGGCCTCGCGCTGGCGCTTGGATCGGTGCCGCAGGCACTGGCCTTCGAGGTGGCGCCGCTGTCGCTCACCCGGATCCGGGCGCTGCCGGGCGGCGGCTGGGCGATCGGCGCGGTCAACTGGACGCCGGCATGACGGAACGGGCCGTCCGCGTCGCCGGGCATTTCGGAGAGCTGATGCAGGGCCGGATCGGGCCGGACGGTCCGGTCGCGCTGATCTCCCTGCCCTGTCCGGTGCTGGTGCTGGAGGCGCGGCTTCGGCCGGGGCCGGGGCTCTCGGTGCACGGCGCCGGGCAGAGGCTGATGACACCGGAGCGGGCGCGGCGGTTCCTTCACGGCCTCGGCCTGCCGCTTTCCGGGCGGGTGACGATGCGCGCGACGATGCCCGCGGGCGGCGGGGCGGGGGCATCGACGGCCGCGCTGGTGGCGTTGGCGCGCCTGGCCGGGGCGCGGCTCAGGCCCGAGGCGCTCGCGCGTGCCGCGACCGGAAGCGAGGGTGCGAGCGATCCCCTGATGTTTCCCGCGGCCGAGCGGCTGCTCTGGGCGTCCCGCGCCGGGCGGGTGCTCGACGCGCTGCCGCCGCTGCCGCGCCTCGACGTGATCGGCGGCTTCCATGGTCCGCCGCGCCGGACCGAGGCGCGGGACAAGGCGTTCCCCGACATTGCCGACCTGATCGACCCGTGGCGGCGGGCGGCGGCGGCTGGCCGGGCGGCGGCCCTGGCCGAACTCGCGGCGATTTCCGCGGCGCGGACGCTGGCGCTGAGGGGGCCGGAGGGCGACCCGACCGCCGACTTGGCCCGCCAGCTTGGCGCGGCAGGGCTGGTCATTGGTCATACCGGTTCGGCGCGCGGACTGCTATTCCTGCCCGACCGAATCCCCGGAGCCGCGACGCAGGTCCTGCGCGAGGCGGGGATGAGCGGGATCGTGCGATTTCGGGTGGGAGGGTGCGGATGACAGGCGCCGCGATGATGATTGTGGCGCTCGGGATCGACGCGCTGATCGGCTGGCCGCCGCGGCTTTACGCCCTGATCGGTCATCCGGTGACCTGGATCGGCGCCCTGATCGGTGCGCTGGATCGCTGGATCAACCTCGATGGCGGCGACGATCGCGCGCGCCGCATTGCCGGCGTCGTCACCGCGCTGGTCGTCATCGGGGCCGCTGCCGCGCTGGCCTCGCTCGCGACCTCGCTCCTGCCCGGGGGCTGGTCCGGGGTGGTGCTTGCCGGCGTCCTCGCCTGGCCGCTCGTCGCCATGCGGTCGCTGCGCGAGCATGTGGAGGCGGTGGCGGCACCGCTTGCGGCGGGCGATCTCGATGCGGCGCGGCGCGCCGTGGGGATGATCGTCGGGCGCGATCCGGACCGGCTCGACCGGAACGGCATCGCGCGGGCGTCCCTCGAGAGCCTTGGCGAAAACACCTCGGACGGGATCGTGGCGCCGGTCTTCTGGGGGGTGGTCTTCGGATTGCCGGGCATTGCCGTTTACAAAGCGATCAACACGCTCGATTCGATGATCGGCCACCGGAGCGAGCGCTACGCCGCCTTCGGCTGGGCCTCGGCACGGATCGACGACGTGGCGAACCTGATCCCGGCGCGGCTGACGGGCCTCCTGTTCGCCGTCGTCTCGACCCGGCCGCGCGCGGCGCTTGCGGTGATGTGGCGCGACGCAAGGCATCACCGCTCGCCCAATGCCGGCTGGCCGGAAGCGGCGCTTGCGGGGGCGCTCGACATCCGGCTCTCGGGGCCGCGGAGCTATGGCGACCGGGTGGCCGAGGAGCCGTGGGTCAATCCCGGCGCCGCCGATCCGGTGCCCGAGGATATCGGACGGGCGCTCAGGCTTTTCCGGTTCGTGATGCTTGCGATGGTGCTCGTCGTCGCGATCTGCGCGCTGATCTGACAAGGGGGGGCGATGCGCGACCACGGCGGCAATATCGACGGCGCGATGGCGCGCTACGGCGGCCGGGCCGGGGAGTGGATCGACCTCTCAACCGGGATCAACCGGGTGCCCTATCCGCTGCCGCCGCTTCCGCCGGAGGCCTGGACCGCGCTGCCGACACGGGCCGCGACTGAGGCGCTGATCGCGGCGGCGCGGGCGGCCTACGGGGCGCCCGCCGCGATCCTGCCGGTCGCGGGCGCGCAGGCGGCGATCCAGATGATCCCGCGCCTCGGGCGGCCGGGCCGGGCGCGGGTGCTCGGGCCGACCTACAACGAACATGCGGGATCGCTCGCGGCGGCGGGCTGGCAGGTGACGGAGGTTGCCGATCCGGCGGCGCTGGCGGGCGCCGACCTCGCCGTCATCGTCAATCCCAACAATCCCGACGGCCGGCGGCAGAAGCCGGACGCGCTTCTGGCGCTCGCCGGCCATGTGGGGCGCCTCGTCGTCGACGAGAGCTTCGCCGACCCGGCGCCAGAGCTGTCGCTGGCCGCGAGGGCCGGACGGCCGGGGCTCTTCGTGCTCCGCTCCTTCGGCAAGTTCTACGGCCTTGCCGGGCTGCGGCTGGGGTTCGTCCTCGGGGACAAGACCGAGATCGCGGCGCTGTCCGGGATGGCCGGACCCTGGCCGGTGGCCGGCGCCGCGATCGAGGTCGGGCGCGTGGCGCTTTCGGACCGGGCATGGGCCGCCGCCACGATTACGCGCCTTCAGGCGGAAACCGCCCGGATCGACGGCCTGGCCCTGTGGGCGGGCTGGGCGCTCGTCGGCGGCTGCGCGCTCTTCCGCCTCTACGACACCGGCAATGCGACGGCGGCGCAGGAACGGCTGGCCCGCAACCGCATCTGGTCGCGGATCTTTCCCTATTCGGAGCGCTGGCTGCGGCTCGGCCTGCCGGGGTCCGAGGCGGAGTGGGCGCGGCTCGAACAGGCGCTGAGATGATGGAGTTCGGCCCGGAATGTGCCGAGGTGCTGGCACAGATCCTGCGCTGGCGGCGCGACGTCCGGCATTTCGGCGCCGATCCCGTGCCCGAGAGCCTTGCGGAACGGCTTCGCCGGACGATGGACTTCGCCCCCTTTTTCGGCAATGCGCGGCACTGGCGGGTAATCCGGGTCTGCAATGCCGACCTCCGCCCCGCCGCGATTTCCCGATGGTGACGAAGGCTCAGCGCGCGAGCGCGAGCAGGCCCTCGACGTCGAGATGGGCCTCGAGATGTGCGGCAAGCCTGTCGAGCGTGGCCTCGACGGTTGCGCCATAGTTTGCGGTCGAGCGCGCGCCGAGACGTCTCAGGAAGGCGGCGCGGAAGGCGTCGCCCGAGAACATTCCGTGCAGGTAGCTGCCCATGATACGGCCATCGGCCGACACCGCGCCCTCCGGCTCTCCCTCGACCTGCGCGAAGGGACGCGCCCGGTCGGGGCCGTCGGTGCGGCCGATATGGATCTCGTAGCCCTGCATCGGCGCGCCCGTCGCGGCGTGGGTCGCCTCGGTCCGGGTCAGGCGCTTGTCAGCGCTCATCGTCGTCGCCACGTCGAGAAGCCCGAGGCCCGGCGTTTCGCCCGGCGCGCCCTCGATCCCGTCGGGATCGGCGATGCGCGTCCCGAGCATCTGGTAGCCGCCGCAGATGCCGAGGACATGCCCGCCCCGCCTCACATGGGCGGCGATGTCGATATCCCAGCCCTGTTCCCGAAGATAGGCGAGATCGCCGCGGGTCGACTTCGATCCGGGCAGGATCACCAGCGCCGCGTCGCCGGGAATCGCCTCGCCGGCGCGCACCATCGTCAGGCTGACCGAGGGTTCCGGCTTCAGCGGGTCGAGATCGTCGAAATTCGCGATACGCGACAGCGCGAGGCAGGCGATCTTGAACGGTCCGTCGCCGGTCGTCCCGCCAAGGTCGAGCGCGTCCTCGGCGGGCAGCTTCGACGCATCCGCGAAATAGGGGACGACGCCGTAGCCGCGCCACCCGGTCCGCGCCGCGATCAGCCGGTAGCCGTCGTCGAAAAGTGCCGGATCGCCGCGGAACTTGTTGACGAGGAAGCCCGCCACCATCGCGGCATCGCCCGGATCGAGAACCGCCTGGGTCCCGACGATCTGGGCGATCACGCCGCCCCGGTCGATGTCGCCGACAAGGACGACCGGCACGCCGGCCGCGCGGGCAAAGCCCATGTTTGCGATGTCGCCCTGGCGGAGGTTGACCTCGGCCGGGCTGCCCGCGCCCTCGACGATGACGATGTCGTGGGCCGCCCCGAGGCGGCGGAAGCTCTCCAGAACCGGGGTCAGGAGTTGCGGTTTCAGGGCGGAATAGTCTCTGGCACGGACCGTCGTGAGCCGCCGGCCCTGCACGACCACCTGAGCGCCCGTGTCGGTTTCGGGCTTCAGGAGGACCGGGTTCATGTCGGTGTGGGGCCCGAGCCCGCAGGCCAGGGCCTGCAGCGCCTGCGCCCGCCCGATCTCGCCGCCGTCCACGGTCACGGCGGCGTTGTTCGACATGTTCTGCGGCTTGAAGGGCGCCACGGAAAGCCCGCGCCGCAGCGCCGCCCGGCAAAGCCCCGCGACCAGCAGCGACTTGCCGACATTCGAGCCGGCGCCCTGGATCATCAACGCCGTCACGCTTCCCTCCCGCCGTCGCGCATGGACAGATCGAGGGAGCCTCCGGCGGAGGTATTTGTCGCCACAATGAAAGGACAAGGGCTCGGTCGGCACCCCGCCTCGGGCGGATAGATCCGGGGAGACGGGGTGCTTTCACTGTGGACGGTCATCGGCGCCTCCGCCTGTACCGTGGTGCCAGTCATTCCCGATCTTTCTTTCATTGTGGTTAAAATACCTCGGGGGTCCGGGGGCGGCGCCCCCGGCCTTGCCCTCAGAACTCCACGCCCTTCTGGCCCTTGATCCCGGACCGGAACGGATGCTTCACCAGCGACATCTCGGTCACGAGGTCGGCGATGTCGATGAGTTCCTCCTTCGCGTTGCGGCCGGTCAGGACGACGTGGGTCATGGCCGGTTTTTCGGTTCTCAGGAACGCCACCACCTCGGCGATGTCGAGATAGTCGTAGCGCAGCGCGATGTTGATCTCGTCGAGAAGCACCATGCGGTTGCGCTCGTCGCGGATCAGCTCCTTCGCCTTCTCCCAGCCGGCGCGGGCGGCGGCGATGTCGCGGGTCTTGTCCTGGGTTTCCCAGGTGAAGCCCTCGCCCATCGCGTGGAACTGGCAGAGGTCGGGGAAATGCGTCTCGATCAGCCTGCGTTCGCCGGTATCCCAGGCGCCCTTGATGAACTGCACGACCGCCGAGGGCATCCCGTGCGCGATGCAGCGCAGGATCATGCCGAATCCGGACGAACTCTTGCCCTTCCCCGCCCCGGTCAGGACGATGATCAGCCCCTTCTCGCCTTCCTTGGTCGCCATGATCTTGTCGCGGGCGGCCTTCTTCTTCGCCATCTTCTGCGCGTGTCGGGCGGCATCTTCTGCCGGATCGGTCGGTTTCGGTGCGGCCATGGTCCCTTCCGTTGCTTGACAAGCGGGCGCCTCATGCCTCAGGTGAGGCGGCGCTGGTTCCTGTCTTATAGGCAGGCGAAGAGGGAATGCGACAGGGGGAATGCGACCGACGGTCGTCCGATCCCGAAGCGCAGCCGCCCCCGCGACCGTGACCGGAGAGGTTCCCCGAAGCCACTGGCAAATGCCGGGAAGGCGGGAGGGCCGCCGGGGCAGACGCCCCGACATCCGCAAGCCGGGAGACCTGCCAGCGCGAGAGGTACGTGACGGCGGACGGGGGGTTCCGCGACCGGCTCGGGTATCGGCTGATACCCCCGCAGGCCCGCCCCTTTCCGCGCCCGAGAAAGGACCGGCCCGAGTGACCGTGACGCTTCATGTCTGCACCACCTGCCGGATGGGCCAGCCCATTGCGGAGGACGAACCGCGCCCCGGCGCCCGGCTTCTGGCCGCTCTAGAGGCTGCCGGCGCACCCGAGGGCGTGCGCATCGTTCCGGTGGAATGCCTTTCGGCCTGCGACCACGGTTGCAACATCGCGCTCAGCGCGCCCGGCCGCTGGTCCTATGTCTACGGCCGCATGGACCCCGACAGCCATGTCGCCGATATCCTCGCCGGCGCCGCGGCCTATGCCAACGCGCCTGACGGGCTGGTCCCGTGGCGCGAGCGCCCGGTGATCTTCCGCAAGCAATCGCTTGCCCGCATCCCCCCGATGGAGAGCTGAATGTCCGACCTAGCCAAGATCCCCGTTACCGTCATCACCGGCTTTCTCGGTGCGGGGAAAACGACCCTGATCCGTCATCTCATGGCCAATCCGCAGGGCAAGAGGCTTGCCGTTCTGGTCAACGAATTCGGCAGCGTTGGCGTCGATGGCGATATCCTGAAAAGCTGCGCGGACGAGAGCTGCCCGGCCGAGAATATCGTCGAACTGGCCAATGGCTGCATCTGCTGCACTGTCGCCGACGACTTCATCCCGACGATCGAGGCGCTGATGGCCCTGCCGCAGCGGCCCGATCACATCCTGATCGAGACCTCGGGCCTCGCCCTGCCGAAGCCGCTCCTGAAAGCCTTCGACTGGCCGGCGATCCGCTCGCGGATCACGGTGGACGGCGTCATCGCGCTTGCCGATGCCGAGGCCGTGGCGGCCGGCCGCTTCGCACCCGACGAGGCGGCGGTCGAGGCGCAGCGTCTGGCCGACGACAGCCTCGACCATGAGACGCCCTTGTCGGAGGTATTCGAGGACCAGATCGCCTGTGCCGATCTCGTCCTCCTGTCGAAGGCCGATCTTGTCGGGGCGGCGGGACTTGCCGCCGCGAGGGCGGTGATCGAGGCCGAAGCACCGCGGCCCGTCCCTATCCTGGCGATGGAGGAGGGCCGCATCGACCCGAAGGTGATTCTCGGCCTGAACGCCGCGGCCGAGGACGACCTTGCAGCGCGCCCCTCGCATCATGACGGTGCGGACGACCACGAGCACGACGATTTCGATACCGTTGTCATCGACCTGCCCGAAGTCTCGGACCCCGAGGCACTGAACGCCGCGATCGTGCGGCTGGCGCGGGAACAGAAGATCCTGCGGGTGAAAGGCTACGTCGCTGTCACCGGCAAGCCGATGCGGCTTCTGGTTCAGGCCGTTGGCGAGCGCATCCGCGCCCAGTACGACCGGCCCTGGGGGCAAAGCCCGCGCGTCTCGCGACTCGTCGTCATCGGCGAGCATGACGATGTCGATCCGGCCGCGATCCGCGCGGTCCTGCTCCCCGAAGTCCAGGAGGCCTGACGCCGCGATGCATGTCGTCTTCCGCGAAAGTCACGGGCTGGAGGAAACCGACACGCCCACCGATCTCGGCCAGGACCCGGCCGAACTGGTGGTGCTGTCGTTCTCCGACAGCGACCTTGGCGCCTTCGCGGCAGGCTGGCATCGTGCGGGTGGCGGGCTGCCGACTCTGAGGCTCGCCAACCTCGTGGCGCTCAGGCATCCCCTGTCGGTCGATACCTATGCCGAGCGGACGCTGTCCGGCGCCAGGGGCATCCTGATCCGGCTCATCGGCGGGGAGAGCTACTGGCCCTACGGCCTCGCGCAGGTGCAGGATCTTGCCCGCCGCCAGGACATCGCGCTTGCCGTCCTGCCGGCGGACGGGCGCGAGGATGCGCGCCTCGATGCCCTCTCCACGCTGCCGAAATCGACCCTGCGCCGGCTGCAAACGCTCTGTGACGCCGGCGGCGCGGTGGCCGCGCAGGCGGCTTTGCAGCAGTTGGCGCTGGCGGCCGGGCTTTATGCCGGGCCGGTGGCGGGCGACAAGACGGTGCCCGCCTTCGGCTGGTATCTGCCGGGCAGGGGTGTCGTCGCCGGCCCCGATGCGCGACGTGGTCCCGGACTTGATCCGGGACCTCCGCGCCCGCTCGCCGTCGTGTCCTTCTACCGCTCCTACCTGACCTCGGCCGATACCGACCCTGTGGATGCCCTGATCGCCGCGCTGGAGGCGCGCGGGTTCGCCGCCATCGGCGCCTATGCCGCAAGCCTCAAGGACCCGGCGGCGGCCGAATGGCTCCGGTCGGAACTGGTCCGCCTTGCCCCGGCGACCATCGTCAACGCCACGGCGTTTTCGGCGAAGGGTTCCGACGGCGCGCCGTCGCCGCTCGACGCGCCGGGATGCCCGGTCTTCCAGGTGGCGCTCTCCACGGCGCGGAAGAGGGACTGGGCCGGCGCCGAACGCGGGCTCTCGCCCGCCGATCTCGCGATGCATGTCGTCCTGCCGGAGGTCGACGGCCGCATCTTCGCGGGCGTCGCGAGCTTCAAGCAGCCGTCGCGGAAGGACCCCGACCTGCAATATTCCCGCTTCGCCCACCGCGCCGACCCGGACCGGATCGCCGCCGTGGCCGACCGGGTGGCGGGCTGGCACCGGCTGGCGGCGACGACGGCGGCGAAGCGCCGGCTGGCGCTGGTCCTGTCCACCTATCCCGGCAAGGCGCATCAGCTGGCCCATGCGGTGGGCCTCGACGCGCTCGCCTCGGCCGAGGCGATCCTTGGCGCATTGGCCGGCGAGGGCCACGCCGTCGAAGCAGGCGCGGATCTCGGCGCGGCGCTGATGGTCGAGGCGCTGGAATGGCCGGTTTCGGCCTATGAAGACACTGTTTCGACGCTTCCGGAGGCGCTTCGCGAGGCCCTTTTCGCCGCCTGGGGCGACCCGCAGACCGATCCGTCGGTCCGCGACGGCCACTTCCGCTTTGCCGCGGTCCGGCGGGGGCAGGCCGTCATCGCGCTGCAACCCGAACGGGGCGAGGTGACGACGCGCGGCGACGATTACCACGACCTCGCCCGCACCCCGCGCCACGCCTATGTCGCCTTCTATCTCTGGCTGCGGGCGCAAGGGGTTCACGCGCTGATCCATATCGGCGCCCACGGGACGCTGGAATGGCTGCCGGGCAAGTCGGTGGCCTTGTCGGCGGAGTGCTGGCCCGAGGCGCTGACCGGCGATCTGCCGGTCGTCTATCCCTTCATCGTCAACGATCCCGGCGAGGCGGCGCAGGCCAAGCGCCGCATCGGCGCCGTCACCATCGGCCACCTGCCGCCGCCCCTCGCGGCAAGTGCGGTGCCGGAGGATCTTGGCCGGCTCGAACGGCTTCTCGACGAATATTCCACCGCTGACGGGCTCGACCCCGCCCGCCGCGACCGGCTGATCGCGTCGATCCGCGACGAGGCGCGGGGACGCGGGGTCGAGGACGATCTCGGCATTCCGGGGGATGCCTCGCCCGCCGAGGCGATCACCCGGATCGACCGTTTCGTTTGCGACATCAAGGAAAGCCAGTATGGCGACGGGTTGCATGTCTTCGGCGCCGGCCAGTGCGGGGCCGAGGAACGCGCGGGACTGCTGGTGGCGCTGAGCGGCCGGCGGGTCGATGGCGGCCCGTCCGGGTCGCCGTTCCGGGGCCGTTCGGACGTGTTGCCGACCGGGCGGAACCTCTTCACCACCGATCCCCGCGCCGTGCCCTCGCGCGCGGCCCATGCGCAGGGGGTGAAGCTGGCCGAGGAACTTCTGAGGCGGCACCTTCAGGATCACGGCGACTGGCCGAAATCGCTGGTCGTGGACCTCTGGGGCTCGGCCACGATGCGGACGGCGGGCGAAGAATTCGCGATGGCGCTGCATCTCGCCGGCCTTGCGCCTGCATGGGACGCGGGGTCGGAGCGGGTCTCGGGCTTCGAGGTGGTGCCGCTGGCGCTGCTCGGCCGCCCGCGCATCGACGTGACCTTGCGGGTTTCGGGCCTGTTCAGAGACGTTTTCCCCGGCCTCGCCCAGCTTTTCGAAGCCGCAGCCGCAGCACTCGGGGCGCGGGACGAGGCGCCGGAGGACAATCCCTACGCGCGGACCACGCCACGCGTCTTCGGGCCGAAGCCGGGGCTCTACGGCCTCGCCATGGGCGAGGCGATCGAGGATTACGGGACCGAGGGGCAGCACGCGGCGGGAGAGGCCTGGCTTGCAGGGTCCGAATGGGCGATCGACGCGAAGGGCGCGGTGCAGCCCGCGCGCGCGGCGCTCGAAGCGCAGGTCAGGGCGGCGGACGGGTTCGTCCACGTGCAGGACCTGGCGGAGACCGACCTCCTCCTTGCCTCCGACTATGCCGCGCACGAGGGCGGGTTCGCCGCCGCCGTGGCGCGACTCGGGGGCGGGGCGCCGGCGCTCTATCACCTCGACGCGACCCGTCCCGACGCGCCCCGTGCCCGGACGCTGAACGAAGAAATCGGCCGCGTGGTCCGGGCTCGCGCGGCAAATCCGAACTGGGCCGACGGGATGTTGCGCCACGGCTTCCGGGGAGCGGCCGAAATCGCCGCGACGCTCGACCACATGGCCGCCTTCGCCCATCTCGCCCGCGCGGTGCCGGCGCATCTTTTCGACCTCTACCACGACGCGACGCTGGGCCGCGAGGACGTCGTGGCCTTCATGGAGCGCGAGAATCCCGGCGCGCTTCAGGCCATGCGCGACCGGTTCGCGGCGCTGGCGGCGGCCGGGCTCTGGGTCACGCGCCGCAACTCCATCGCAACGGGGGCGGGGCAATGAGCGCGCCGGTCATCCAGGGCTGGTGCCCCGGCGCGCTGCGGCCGATGATGTCGGGCGACGGGCTGGTCGTGCGGGTGCGCCCGCGCGGCGGCCGGCTGACGCCGGAGCAGGCATCGGGAATAGCCGAGCTGTCGCTTCGCCACGGCAACGGCCTCATCGACCTGTCGTCGCGGGCGAACGTGCAGCTTCGCGGCGTGACCGAGGACGGGCATGGTCCGCTGATCGAGGGTCTTTCCGCGCTGGGCCTCATAGACGAATCGACCGAGGCGGAGAGCCGCCGCAACATCGTCGTCACGCCGTTCTGGAAGGACGGCGACGGTGTGCAGGCGGTCGTGCGGTCGCTGGCGGCGGCGCTGACGCGGCCGGACGCGCCGGATACGCCGGGCAAGTTCGGCTATGCGGTCGATTGCGGGGCGGCGCCGGTGCTCACCGCGGTTTCCGCCGACATCCGGATCGAGCGCGGCCCGGATGGCGGCCTGCTGGTCCGCCCGGACGGCGCCGCCACCTGTGCCCGGGCAACAGCCGAGACCGCGACCGACGTGGCGCTGGACCTCGCGCGCTGGTTCCTCGACGGCGGCGGCGCTCCGCAGGGCCGGGGCCGCATGGCGGCGCATCTGGCCCGGGGCGTGGTCTTGCCGCCGGCCTTTGCCGAATTCCCGGCCGCCCCGACCGTCGCGGTGGTCGATCCCGGCCCCGGTCCGGTGGCGCAGGGCGTCCTGGTCGCGTTCGAATTCGGCCAGATGCGCGCCGAAACATTGTCTGTCCTTGCCGAAACCGGCCCGCTCCGGGTGACGCCCTGGCGGATGCTCCTGGTCGAAGGGGCCGGCGCCATACCGGCGATTGCCGGTGTGATCACAGACCCCGACAGCCCGCTTCTGCGGGTCGTCGCCTGCACCGGCGCGCCGGGCTGTCCACAAGCGCAGGTCGCCACGCGGCCGCTCGCGCGGGCCTTGTGCGCCGCACTCGCGCCCGGGAAGCGGCTGCATGTGTCGGGCTGCGCCAAGGGCTGCGCCCATCCCGGCGCGGCACCGCTGACGCTGGTGGGGCGGCCGGGCGGCACCGTCGATCTGATCCGCGACGGTAGCGCCGCCGATACACCCAGTCGCACCGGGCTCGACCCCGCCGTGCTTACCTTTCACATCCTGACCGAGATCACTCATGCCTCATAGCTACCAGACCGACGGCGCCGCCATTTACCGCGAGAGTTTCGCCACGATCCGGGCCGAGGCCGCGCTGGACGGTTTCACCCCCGAGGAAGAGGTGGTCGTGGTCCGGATGATCCATGCCGCCGGGATGGTCGGGCTTGAACGCCACGTCCGCTTCTCGCCCGGCATGGCGAAAGCGGCGCGGGCGGCGCTCGAAGCCGGGGCGCCGATCCTCTGCGATGCGCGGATGGTGAGCGAGGGCATCACCCGGCCGCGCCTGCCCGCGAACAACGAGGTGATCTGCACCCTCAACGATCCGCGCGTGCCGGACATGGCGAAGACGATGGGCAATACCCGCTCGGCCGCCGCGCTGGAACTCTGGCGGCCGCATCTGGCGGGCGCGGTGGTGGCGATCGGCAATGCGCCGACCGCCCTTTTCCACCTTCTCGACATGCTCGAAGATCCGGCCTGTCCGCGCCCCGCCGCGATCATCGGCTGCCCGGTGGGTTTCGTCGGCGCGGCGGAATCGAAGGACGCGCTGATGGCCGACCTGCCGGTGCCGTCGCTGATCGTGAAGGGCCGGCTCGGCGGATCGGCGATCACTGTCGCGGCGGTCAACGCGCTCGCCAGCCGGACGGAATGACAATGGGCAAGGTCATCTGCGTCGGCCTCGGCCCCGGCGATCCCGAATTGATGAGCGTAAGGGCCGACCGGCTGGTGCGCGGGGCCGCCCATGTCGCCTATTTCCGCAAGGCGGGGCGCGCGGGCCAGGCGCGCCAGATCGTGAAAGGGATGATCGGTGAGGGCGTTTCCGAGTATCCGATGGAATATCCGGTCACGACCGAGATCCATTTCTCCGACCCGGAATACAACCGCCTCCTTGCCGAATTCTACGAGGACTGGGCGAAGAAACTCGCCGAACTGGCCGAAACAGAGACTGTTATCGTGCTTTGCGAGGGCGATCCGTTCTTCTACGGCTCGTTCATGCATCTTCATTCGCGCCTTCAGGGCCGCGCAGAGGTGGAGGTCGTCCCCGGCATCACCGGCATGTCCGGCTGCTGGACCGCGACGGGTGTGCCGATCACCTGGGGCGACGACGTGCTGACGGTGCTGATGGCCACGCTGCCGGAGGAAGAGCTGGCGATGCGCGCCCGCGATGCCGATGCGCTCGTGGTGATGAAGATCGGCCGCAACCTGCCGAAGCTGCGCCGGGCCCTTGCGACTGCCGGACGGCTCGGCGCCGCCTGGATCGTGGAGCGGGGCACGATGGAGGGGCAGCGCGTCCAGCGCCTGTCGGAGGCCGACGAGGTCACGCCCTATTTCTCCATCGTCGTCGTGCATGGTCAGGGGCGGCGGCCATGACCGGCTGGATCGCGGTTGCCGGCCTCGGGCCGGGGGATGAGGCGCTGGTGACGGACGAAGTCCGCAGCGCGCTGGCCGAGGCGACCGATGTGGTGGGCTACATTCCGTACGTCGCCCGCGTCGCCCCGCGCCCGGGCCTCACGCTCCATCCCTCGGACAACCGGGTGGAGCTCGACCGCGCCGGCCATGCGCTCGACATGGCGGCGGCGGACAAGCGGGTCGTCGTCGTGTCGTCGGGCGATCCCGGCATCTTCGCGATGGCCTCCGCCCTCTTCGAGGCGCTGGAAGCGCGGCCGGAGCCGGAGCGATTCGACATCCGCATCCTGCCCGGCATCACCGCGATGCTCGCCGCTGCCGCCCGGCTCGGCGCACCGCTCGGCCACGATTTCTGTGCGATCAACCTTTCCGACAACCTGAAGCCGTGGGATCTGATCGAACGCCGCCTGCGGCTCGCGGCCGAGGCCGGTTTCGCGATGGCGTTCTACAATCCGCGTTCGAAAAGCCGCCCGCACCAGTTCGCCCGCGCCCTCGACATCCTGCGCGAGACCTGCGGGCCGGAGCGGCTGATCTCCTTCGCCCGGGCCGTGACCACGCCGGACGAGAGCCTGAGCACCGTGACCCTGGCCGAGGCGACGCCGGAGATGGCCGACATGCGCACGGTCGTGATCCTCGGCAATGCCGAGACGCGCCGGGTCGGGCGCTTCGTCTACACGCCGAGGTCGGCGGGATGACCGAGAAACGCCATAACCCCGGGCAGATCCCGTGCGATCCGTCGCGGCGGCAGGACCGGCCGGTCGATCATGATCACCGGAATCCGCAAGGCCCGCGCGGCATCGAGCTTTGCCCGCGCGCCGTCGCCGCCGGAATTCTTGGCGACGATCAGGTTGACGCGGCGGGATTTCAGAAGCTTCAGGTCGCCGGCCTCGGTGAAGGGGCCACGGGCCACCACGATCTCGGCGTCGGGCAGCGGCAACCGCCCTTCGGGCCGATCGACGAGGCGCAAGAGATACTGGTGCCAGGGCTTGACCGCGAAGGCCGAAAGGGTCTGGCGCCCGATGGCGAGGAAGATGCGGCAGGGCTCTTCCGGCAGCGCATCGACGGCGGCGGCGATATCGGCGACATGGGTCCAGTCGTCGCCCTCGCCCGCGTCCCACGGCGCCCGCGCGTAGCCGCAGAGCGGCAGCCCGGTCGCAGCAGCGGCGTCGATCGCATTGCGGCTCATCCCGGCGGCGAAGGGGTGCGTCGCGTCGACGATATGGGTGATCCTCTCGGCGGCCAGCCAGGCCGCCAGCCCCTCGACGCCGCCGAACCCGCCGACGCGCGTCGGCAAGGGCTGCGCCACCGGCGCGCTCGTGCGGCCGGCGTAGGAATAGATCGCGTCGATCCCGTGATCCGCGAAATGTCGCGCGATCACAGTGGCTTCGGTCGTTCCGCCCAGAAGAAGGACGCGCATCATGTCTGATCCCTGGCTCACCATCATCGGTATCGGCGAAGATGGTCACGCCGGGCTGCCGGATGCAAGCCGCGCGGCGCTGCTTCGGGCCGAAATCATTTTCGGCGGTCCCCGGCATCTGAATCTTGCCGGGGCCGGCGCGAAGGGACGGCCGTGGCCGATCCCGTTCGATATAGACCCTGTTCTGGCCGAAAAGGGCAGGAGCGTCGTCGTTCTGACCTCCGGCGATCCGTTCTGGTATGGCGCCGGCGCGCGCATCGCAGAGCATGTGCCGCGCGCGGAATACAGGGTGATCCCGGCGCCTTCGGTCTTTTCGCTCGTGGCCGCGCATCTGGGCTGGTCGATCCAGCGCAGCATTTGCCTCGGTCTCCATGCGGCACCGTTCGAAAGGTTGGTCCCTGTCCTGCACCCCGGCGCCGCGATCATCGCGACCCTTCGCGACGGCGCCGCGCCTGCGGCGCTGGCATCCTGGCTTGTCGCGCAGGGTTTTGGAGCCACTCGGGTGCATGTGCTGGAGCGGATGGGCGGTGCTCAACAGCGGGTCCGCGCCAGCCGCGCCGATGCGTTCGACCTGACCGGTATCGAAGCGCCGGTCGCGGTCGCGATTGAGGTCGCGGGCGCGCCGGGCCTGATGCGCGGGTTCGGCCTGGCCGACGAGTTGTTCGCCACCGACGGGCAGATCACCAAGCGGCCGGTGCGGGCCGTTACACTCTCCACCCTCGCACCGCGCCCGGGCGAGGTTCTATGGGATCTCGGTTCGGGGTCGGGTTCGATCGCGGTCGAATGGTGTCTTGCCGGCGGGCGGGCCGTCGCGGTCGAGGCGCGGGATGACCGTGCGGCGAATATCGCCGAGAATGCCAAGCGGTTCGGCGTCGATCATCTTCTTCAGGTCGTCGTCGGGCGCGCGCCCGAGGCGGTCGCGGGGCTGGACGCGCCCGACGCGGTCTTCATCGGTGGCGGCGCGACCGAAGCGATGATTGCGGATCTGTGGTCAATGCTGCCGCCCGGCGCCCGGCTCGTCGTGAACGGCGTGACGCTCGAGACCGAGGCGCTGCTTGCGGCCGAGCATGCGGCGCGCGGCGGCAACCTGATGCGGATCGAGCTTGCCGAAGCGGCGCCGCTCGGCCGCCTGCGCGGCTGGGTCCCGGTGCGGCCGGTGGTGCAATGGAGCACCGTCCGATGATCCGCGTGCTGGGCATTGGCTGCCGCGGCGCCGTGACCGAGGCCGCGTTGTCCGACGCTGTCGGAAAGGCCTTGTCGCGCGCTCCGGGTCCGCTGGACCGGCTGGCTACCCTCGCGGAAAGGGCCGGAACAGAGCCTGTTCTGGCGCTTGCGGCGCGTCATGGCCTGCGGCTTGTCGGGCTCGACGCCACGGCACTCGAAGGCTGCGCGACGCCGACCCGGTCCGCCCGGATCGCGGCGCGGTTCGGCACCGGGAGCGTGGCCGAGGCCGCCGCGCTCGTCGCCGCCGGAGCGGGCGCGCGGCTTTGCTGCGAACGGCAGATTTCAACCGATGGCATGGCCACCGCCGCCATCGCGGAAGGAGACGGATGATGACGGTGCATTTCATCGGGGCGGGCCCCGGAGCGGCGGATTTGCTGACCCTGCGCGGCCGCGATCTGATCGCCGCGTCGCCGGTCTGTCTTTACGCAGGCTCGCTGGTGCCCGAGGCGGTGCTGGCGCATTGCCCGGCCGGCGCGCGGATCGTCAACACCGCACCGATGTCGCTCAACGCCATCATTGCCGAGATCGCCGCCGCCCATGCGGCCGGCCTCGACGTGGCGCGGCTGCATTCCGGCGATCTTTCGGTCTGGTCGGCGATGGGCGAACAGCTCAGGCGGCTGCGTGCGCTCGGCATTCCCTATGACGTGACGCCGGGCGTCCCGTCCTTCGCCGCCGGGGCCGCCGCGCTTGGCGCCGAACTGACCCTGCCCGGTGTCGCGCAATCGGTCGTTCTCACCCGCACCTCCGGCCGCGCGACCTCGATGCCGCCGGGCGAGACGCTGGAGAATTTTGCCCGGACCGGAGCGGTTCTCGTGATCCACCTGTCGGTGCATGTCCTTGACCGGGTGGTGGTGGAACTGGTGCCCCATTACGGCCCCGACTGCCCCGTCGCGGTGATCTGGCGGGCGAGCTGGCCCGACCAGCGCATCGTCCGCGCCACGCTGGCCACGCTGGAAACCGCCGTCGGCGCGGAGATGGAGCGGACCGCGCTGATCTTCGTCGGGCATTCGCTCGGGGCGGAGGATTTCGACGAAAGCAGGCTCTATGCCGGCGATTACGACCGGCGCTACCGGCCGGTCGGCACCAGCCCGCGCTTTCCGGAAAGCGCATGACCCCGCCCGGCCTCATCATCTCGGCGCCGGCCTCGGGCACCGGAAAGACCACGCTGATGCTGGGGCTTCTCGGCGCCTTCCGCGCCGCCGGCCTGACGGTCCAGCCATTCAAGAGCGGGCCGGACTATATCGACCCGGCCTTTCACCGGGCGGCGTCGGGGCGGATGTCGGTCAATCTCGACAGCTGGGCGATGGGGACGGACCGCATCGCCGGGTTGATCGGGGCGGGTGCGGACGCCGATCTGGTGCTGGCCGAAGGCTCGATGGGGCTCTTCGACGGCGTGGCCCGGCGCGGCGAGGCCGGGACCGGCGCCTCGGCCGATCTTTCGGCGCTGACCGGCTGGCCCGTGGTGCTGGTCCTCGACGTGTCGGGGCAGGCGCAATCAGCCGCCGCCGTGGCGAAGGGCTTCGCCGCGTTCCGGCCGGATGTGACGGTGGCCGGCGTGGTCCTGAACCGGGTCGCGAGCCCGCGTCACGAGGCGTTGGTGCGGGTCGGGATGGAGGCGGCCGGGATCCGCGTGTTCGGCGCCCTGCCGCGCAAGGCGACGATCGAGATGCCGGAGCGGCATCTTGGCCTCGTCCAGGCCGAGGAAACGCCCGAACTGGAGCGAATCATCGCCGAGGCGGGGGCCTTCGTCGCCGAACATCTCGACCTCGGGGCGCTCCGGGGGGCGGCGGCGGCCAGCACGCTGCCGGCCGCCGCGCCGGTTCGCGTCACCCCGCCCGGCCAGCGGATCGCGCTGGCCCGCGACGCCGCGTTTTCCTTCGTCTACCCGCACCTTCTCGATGGCTGGCGGACCGCCGGCGCCGAGATCCTGCCCTTCTCGCCCCTCGCCGACGAGGCCCCCGACGACAGCGCCGATTGCTGCTGGCTGCCCGGCGGGTATCCCGAACTGCATGGGCCGAGGCTTGCCGCTGCAAGCCGGTTTCGGCAGGGTTTGAGACTGTTTTCCGAGACGAAGCCGGTGCATGGCGAGTGTGGCGGCTACATGGCGATGGGCGCCGCGATCGTCGACCGCGAGGGGCGGCGGCACGAGATGGCGGGGCTTCTCGGCCTCGTCACCTCGTTCGAGAAGCGCAGGATGCATCTCGGCTACCGGTGCGCCGAGCTTGGCGCGGCCATACCCGGCCACCGGGCCGGCGCGCGGCTTCGGGGCCACGAGTTTCACTACTCGACCATCCTCGACCAACCCGATATGGCGCTGGCGCGGGTGGAGGACGCGAACGGCGACCCGGTGCCCGAGACCGGATCGCGCCGGGGGCGCGCCACCGGCACCTTCTTTCACTTGATCGCGGAGGCGATATGAGCGGCTTCGTCAGTTTCGTCTCGTCCGGCCCCGGCGATCCGGAGCTTCTGACCGTGCGGGCCGTCCAGCGGTTGCAGGCAGCCGATGTGATCCTCTTCGACGACCTCGCCTCGGGGCCGATCCTCTCCCATGCCCGCCCGGGCGCGGATCTTGTCGGCGTCGGCAAGCGGGCGGGGCGCCCTTCGGCGCGGCAGGATCACGTCAACCGGCTGCTCATCGACTACGCCCGGACCGGGGCGAAGGTGGTGCGGCTCAAGTCCGGCGATTGCGGGATGTTCGGGCGGCTGGAGGAGGAGATCACCGCCGTCAGGGGCGAGGGGATCGGCTACGAGATCGTCCCCGGCGTCACCTCGGCGATGGCGGCTGCGGCAGCGGCGGGCATTCCCTTGACCCGGCGGCTGACGGCGCGCCGGGTGCAGTTCGTCACCGGCCACGACGTGACCGGCGCGCTGCCCGAGGACATCAACCTTGCCGCGCTCGCCGATGCGACGGCGACGACGGTCGTCTTTATGGGCAAGCGCACCTTCGCCGAGCTTGCCCGCCGGCTTCAGGGCGCGGGAATGGCGGCCGACACGCCGGCGCTGCTGGCCGAAAGCGTCTCTACCCCGGCGCAAAAGCTGGTGCGCGGCACGCTGGCCACGATGGAGCGGCTGATCGCGGACGAGGCGTCGGATGGCCCGGCGCTGATCCTGCTCGGCCCGCTCGCGGAGGGGGCATGACGGGAACGGTCGCCACGATCTGCCGGACCTGCCCGGCCGGCCAGGCGGGGCTGGCGGCCGCGATGCGGGCCGCCTTCGCCGAGGCCGGCCTGACCTGCGAGATCCGCGAGACCGAGTGCATGTCGGGATGCGCCCGGCCGTCGACCGTCGCCTTCCGCGCCGAGGGCAAGACCGCCTATCTTTTCGGCGACGTGAGTGCGGCCGACCTGCCGAACCTCCTGACCTTCCTGCGCCATTACGAGGCCTCGCCCGACGGAACCTTCGCCGATGCCCGCCCGCTTGGCAGTCTTCGCGAAAAGGCGCTCGCGCGGATTCCGGGCTGAAGACGGCGGCCCGGCGTCGCAATAAGACCCGCCGGGGGCGCAAACCGCCTTGACCCGTCGTCCCGCATGCTGGCAGATGGAAGGGCATGGTGTCCGATCGGCGCAAAGCGTCCGGACCGAAACGGGAATGGGGTAGGGTGGACCAAAGGCGGCACCCGAAGCCTCAACCGCCCCCGCGACTGTAAGCGGCGAGCGGCTTTCCAATAGCCACTGGGGGCGACCCCCGGGAAGGCGGAAGGCGCGCAGCGACCCGCGAGTCAGGAGACCGGCCATGCGTGAAGGCAACGCGAACGCCGTCGGGTGTGACGGCAAGGAGAGAGACATGAACGCGACCACACATTCCGCCGCCAAGACCTCCACCGGGCTTCTGTCCATCGTCTTCGTCGCCCTCGTCGGGGCCACGGTGCTGTTCCTCGCGGGCCACGCCCAGTCGGCGACGCTGCACGACGCTGCGCACGACATGCGCCACGCCACGGGCTTCCCCTGCCACTGAGCGGGGCGCGGACGCACTGATCCAATGATCCAACGCATGCTGGCCGGCGGGCTGATCGCCGGCTTTGCGGCGGGGCTGCTTGCGGCCCTGCTGCATTTCGCCTTCATCCAGGAGCTGATCCTCGTGGGTGAGGATTATGAAACCGGCGCGCTGGTGCACTTTTCCGATGCCGGCGCGGAGGCGGACCACAACCATGCGGCGGGCGAGGCCGCGCATGATCACGGGACCGGCGATGCCGGGGAAATGCCGCTCAGCCGCAATATGCTGACCGTGCTTTTCACCGGGCTGACTTATGCCGGCTACGGCCTGCTTCTGGTCGCCGCCTTCGCTTTTGCCGGGCAGCTTGGCCACAAGGTCGGTGCGCAGGAGGGGATCCTCTGGGGGCTTGCGGGCTATGCGGCCTTTCAGCTCGCGCCGTCCATGGGATTGCCGCCGGAACTGCCGGGATCGGTCGCCGCCGATCTCACCGATCGCCAGATCTGGTATTTTGGCACGGTGATCGCGACCGGTGTGGCGCTGGCGCTCTTCGCGTTCGGGCGTGGATTCATACCGGCGCTCGTCGCAGGTATGCTCATCGCCGCACCGCATGTGATCGGCGCGCCGCATCTGGACGAGTACTACGGCGTCGCGCCGCCGGAAGTGGCCGGAGAGTTCGTCGCGCGGGCGCTCGGCGTCGGGTTCGTCGCCTGGGCGGTGCTTGGCTGGCTGGCCGGGCGGTTCTGGGCGAAGGAGCCGGTGTGAAAACGAAAGCCCCGCGCATGTCCGTGCGCGGGGCTCCCCGCCCTTGCCGGCGGTTCAGGGGGTGAGATGATCGAACTTCTTCTCGTCGGTATCGGCACGGGCAATCCCGATCATCTGACGCTGCAGGCGATCAAGGCGCTGAACACCGCCGACATCGTGCTGATCCCGCGCAAGGGCGACTCCAAGGCCGACCTCGCCGATCTGCGCCGGGCGATCTGCGCCGAGGTCCTGACCAACCCGGCAACGCGGATCGCCGAGTTCGACCTGCCGGTTCGCGACAGTGCCAATCCCGACTATCAGGCTGGCGTCGATGCCTGGCATGACGCCATCGCGCATGTCTGGAAAGACACTATCCTTGCCGAAATCGGCCCGCATGGGCGCGTGGCGCTCCTGGTCTGGGGCGACCCGTCGCTCTACGACAGCACCTTGCGCATTGCCGGCCGGATCGCGGGCGACCTCGCGGTTTCGGTCCGCGTCATTCCCGGCATCACCTCGCTTCAGGCGCTGACCGCCGCCCATGCGATCCCGATCAACGAGATCGGCGCCCCCTTCGCCGTGACCACCGGCCGGCGCCTGCGCGACGAAGGCTGGCCGGCCGGCATCGACACCGTCGCGGTCATGCTCGACGGCGAATGCTCGTTCCGGACGGTTCCGCCCGCAGGCGTTACGATCTGGTGGGGCGCCTATGTCGGCATGGCGGATGCGATCACCCTGTCCGGGCCGCTTGCCGAGACGGCGCCGCGGATCGTCGCGACACGGGCCGAGGCGCGGGCGCGGCATGGCTGGATCATGGATATCTACATCCTGCGCCGCGCCTGAGCGGAGCCCGCGTCAGGTCTTGCGGATGGTATCGCCAAGCTGAAGCACCGGAGTCAGTTCGACCCGTTCGCCGCCGATCAGCCCGCTCTGGCTGTGGCCCGCGATGATCGCGGCGGCGCGGCGGCCGATCTCGTGCCGGCAGGCATCCATCGTCGCGAGCCGGCGCGGCAGCCCGTCCAGAAGCTCCACCCCGTTGAACCCCGCGAGGCCAAGCCGTTCAGGCACGTCGATGCCCTTCTCGAGGCAGTAGAGAAGTCCGCCGGCGCCGATCATGTCGTTGGAGTAATAGAGGAAATCGAGATCCGGGGACCGCTTCAGCATCGCTTCGGTCATTTCCCGCCCCTTCAGAAGCGCCGAGCCGCCTGAATAGAATTCCCGGTCGGCAAGCGCGATGCCGGCCTCCGCCAGCCCCGCCTCGAAACCTTCCAGCCGTTTGCGGGCGCGGTGATCGTGCGGCATCTTGGTGCCGAGAAAGCCGATCCGGCGATAGCCGGCGGCGACAATGGCGCGGGCCATCTCCATCCCCGCCCGCCGGTGCGAGATACCGACGACCGAGTCTATCGCCTCGCCGTCGACATCCATGATCTCGACGATGGGAATGCCGGAATTCTTCATCATGGCGCGGGCGGCATCGGTATGCTCGAGCCCGGCGACGATCACCCCGGACGGCCGCCAGGACAGCATCTCGTAAAGGGCTGCCTCCTCGCGTTCGGCGGAATAGTTGGTGACGCCGAAAACCGGCTGAAGGCCGCTGTCCTCGAGTTCCTCGGAAATGCCGCTCAGGACCTCGGGGAAGACCAGGTTCGACAGTGACGGCACGATGACCGCGACAAGGTTGACCCGCTGCGAGGCCAGTGCTCCGGCGATCTTGTTCGGGACGTAGCCAAGGCGCTTGGCCGCGTCGAGGACCCGTTCGCGGGTGGCGGCCGAGACGTCGCCGCGGTTGCGCAGGACGCGGCTGACGGTCATTTCCGATACTCCGGACGCTTCGGACACGTCGCGCAATGTCAATGTCCGGCGCGATTCGGCTGGTCCGCTGCTGCCCACGAAGCTCCCCCCCGGGAATGTTGCCTGCACCCTGATTAGCGCCAAAGCAGGGCTTGTCCAAGCAGAGATGAAGGGCAGGCTTTAGCGCTAACCGGCGCGCGGAGGCCGGGTCGCACCGTCCCGCCCGGCGCCGAAGCGGCGCGCGCGATCAGGTGCCGTCGGCAAGTTCCCGCAGGGCGTCGTCGTCGAGCACGATCATGGTGTTGGCGTCGTCCAGCGCCACGACCTTGCGGGTGCGAAGCTCCGTTATCGCGCGGCTGACCGTTTCCGGCGTGAGGCCGAGATAGTCGGCGATGTCGGACCTGTTCATCGGCAGCCGGACGAGCGTGTAGGCCCCGAGCGGCTCGCCTATCCTGTCGAGAAGCAGTTCCAGGAACGCCGCGGTCTTTTCCAGCGCGAGACGCCGGCCCAGCATCAGGAAGTGATCCTGGAGGAACCGGATATCGTCGAGCGCCGACTGCATCAGGAAGCGGTGCAGGTCGGGATCGCGTTCCGGCTGCATGAGGTTCGCGCACCGGTGCGCCACGACCTCGCACGGGGATATCGCGTCGCACTCCGTGGTGTGCCGGCCATCGGCGGGCAGGCCGACCACATCGCCGGGAAAGCCGAAGGCGATGACCTGACGGCGCCCGTCCTTCTGGAGCCGGGTCAGCCGCACCACGCCGGAGGCGATCTGGTAGACGAAATGCGCCGAATCGCGTTCGTGAAACAGGTGCTGGCCGGCCTGGATCCGGCGCGTAACGGGGTCGGACAGGGTTCTGCGCCGCGGAATGCGAACGCGGATTTCGCTTTGGGTCCGTCCGGCGTCGAAGTGAAGCGCTGAGTGCATGATAACCCCCAAGGTTGTTCCACCTCACCCTGACGTGGTAATGTCTCAGCACTGTCACGACGCATGTATCAAAGTGTAACGGGCGCGATTTCGCTGACCTTCGGTTGAATGTGTGGGTTTGAACGTTATCTCGGCGTTGAGTATCGGAATCACAATCCCCGGGGGGACGGACGATGACCGGGACCACCGTTCTCGTCGTCGAAGACGAAGCGGCGATTCGCACCCTGCTCCGGCGTTGCCTGGAAGGCGACGGCTATGCGGTCCGCGAAGCCAGGACCGAGGCTGAGGTTCTGACCGCGCTCAAGGACGGGCCGGTGGACCTGATCACGCTCGATCTCAATCTTGGCGGCGAAAGCGGGATCGAGATTGCCCGCGCGGTGCGCAAGGTGTCCACGGTTCCGATCATCATGGTGACCGGCAAGGGCGACGTGATCGACCGGGTCGTGGGGCTGGAGGTCGGGGCGGACGACTACATCTCGAAACCGTTTCATGTCCGCGAGGTACTGGCGCGGGTGCGCTCGGTCCTCAGGCGCGCACAGACGCCGCCGACCGCGGACGTGCCGCCGGTGCCGGATGCGGGCGCGGCGGACGATTTCGAGTTTGCCGGCTTCGTCGCGCGGGCATCCACGCTGGAGCTGCGCGATGCGTCCGGCGCGGCCGTCGATCTGACGGGGGGCGACTTCAAGCTTCTGCAGGTCTTTCTCGAACATCCCCGCCGGGTGCTGTCGCGCGAGCAGATCATGGACCTTCTGAACGGCCCCGGCTGGTCGCCGCTCGACCGGACGATCGACAACCAGGTGGCGCGCCTGCGCAAGAAGATCGAGAAGGTGCCGGGCGATCCGAAGCTGATCAAGACGGTGCGCGGCGTCGGCTACATCTTCACCGCGAAGGTGACGCAGATCCCGGCCTCAGCCGCCCCGGCGGGAGAGCAATATGCGTAGCCGCGTGGCAAGGTCGGCCTGCCGGTAGGGTTTTGGAAGCAGCGGGAATTCGTCCGTCGTGAGCGTGTCGACGTCGGCGGCGAAGCCCGAGGTGAGAAGGATCGCGATATCCGGCCGCTCGGACCGGACCCTCTGGGCAAGGCTGAAGCCGTTCATCATGCCCGGCATGACGATATCGGCGAACATCGCGTGGACTCCCCTATGCTCATCGAGCACGGCTAGGGCCTCGTCGGCGTTTCTGGCGGACAGGGTCCGGTAGCCGAGCGCCTCGATCCGGGCAGTGGACAGGCGCCGGACCGCGTCGTCGTCCTCGACGACGAGGATGGTCTGCCCGTTGCCAGCGGCGGCGGCGGTCGCCGGATCTGTTTCGGACCCTGTCGCGACGGGAAGGGGCGCATCGGTCGTTGCCGGGAAATAGAGGCTGACCGTCGTCCCGAGGCCGGGTTCGCTGTAGATCGTCGCGTGGCCGCCGGACTGGCGGACAAAGCCATAGACCATCGACAGGCCGAGGCCGGTGCCCCTGCCCGGCGACTTCGTCGTGAAGAACGGCTCGAACACGCGGCGGCGGATGTCCTCGGTCATTCCACTGCCGCTGTCGGTCACCGAGATCCGCACGTATCTGCCCTGGCTGACGTTGATTTCCTGCGCGAGGTAGGCGTCGTCGATGACGGCATTTCCGATCGACACGTCGAGGGTGCCACCGTCCGGCATCGCGTCCTGGGCATTGACGGCGAGGTTGATGAGCGCGGTCTGAAGCTGCGTCGGGTCCGCCCGGATCGGCCAGACGGCGCCTTCATGGCCGGTCTTCACGCGGATCTGCGGCCCCAGCGTCCGTTCAAGAAGCGCCACCGCCGCGGTAACCGTCGTGACCGGGTCGAGAAGGCAGGGCGACAGGACGCAGCGCGGGGCGAGGGCGAGAAGCTTCGACGTCAGGGCCGCGCCAAGCTCTGCCGCCCCCAGCGCGTCATGAATCAGATCGCGCTGCGCATCGGTCCGAAGCGACCGCTCCAGCAGTTCGAGATTGCCGGTGATCACGGTCAGGAGGTTGTTGAAATCGTGGGCGACGCCGCCGGTCAGCTCGCCGAGGGCCTCCATCCGCTGCGACTGTTCCAGTGCCCGTTCGGCCGCCTTGCGCCGGGTCAGGTCGTGCATCACGCCGACGAAGAGTTGCGCGCCGTCGACCTCGGCATGACCGACCGAGAGGTGGAGCGGAAAGAGGCTGCCATCCTTGCGCAGCCCCTCGACATCGCGGCCGATGCCGATGATCCGGGCCTTGCCGGTCTTCAGGTAGCGTTCGATGGCGTCCTTGTGGCGCATGGCCTGGGCATCGGGGATAAGCAGGTCGAGGGATGCGCCAACCAGTTCCTCGGCGTCGTAGCCGAAGAGGTCGCGGGCCGCGGCGTTGGTCCGGGTCATCCGTCCTGTGACGTCGGCCACGACGATGGCGTCGACCACGGCGTCGAGCAGCGCATCGAGCAGGGTCGAACTGGACGTGTTCGTATTCATATCCGCCGCGCCGGGAAAGTTCGGCGCCAGTGTCGCGGGCGTGGCGGGTGCCGTCAATGGCAGCGATACCTCGTTCAGGTCTTCAATGGCGAGGCGGTTCGGCCGGGGCCGATTTCCTGCAGCACGGCGAGATAGGACAGAAGGTCGGTCAGGGTGATGACGCCGAGGAATCGCCCGTTCTCGGCGACGAGGTATTTGCGCCGGCCGGTCTTCGCGATGTTCTGCAAAAGCGCGTCGGCGGGGAGGTCCGGGCGCACGGTGTTTTCGCTGTCCGCGGCGATGAAGATGTCGCCGACTTGAGTATTGTCCCAGTTTTCCCGGTCGATCCGCCGGACGAGGCCGGAATCGACATAGCCGAGCAGGTGCTCGCCTTCGGTCACCGGGACGAAGCTGACCGCATGGACCAGCATGATCTCGTTGACGACGCGGCTGAGCGGGTCGTCCGGGCCGGCCTGGTGAACGTCTTCGGTCATCATCCGCGCCACGGTCCGGTTGCCGAGTGCGGACTTGACCAGAAGTTGCTGGTAGGTGCCGCGCGCCGCCGACATGAGGAACAGTCCGATCAGCACCTGCCAGAGCCCGCCCGCCGTGCTGCCCGAGAAGAGCGACACGAGGCCGAAGGCGATCAGCGCATAGGCGATGACCTCCGAGGTGGCGCTTGCGTTCCGGGTGGCGCGGACGAGATCGCCCGAGCTGCGCCAGAGGAGGGCGCGAAGGACCCGCCCTCCATCGAGCGGGAAGGCCGGCAAGAGGTTGAAGACGGCGAGGATCAGGTTGATAATCGCCAGATACTCGAAAACCGCCTGCATCGGCGCCGAGACCTCCGCGCCTTGCAGGGCGCGATATGTGAGCCAGGCGAGGCCGGCGAGGGCGAAGCTCATCGCCGGACCGGCGACGGCGATCCAGAATTCGGAAACCGGGCTCGCGGGTTCCTCGTCGAGTTCCGCCACCCCGCCGAAGATGAAGAGCGTGATCCCGCCGATGCCGAGGCCGAAACGGCGGGCGACGAGGGAATGCGCAAGTTCGTGCAGGATGAGACCCAAGAAGAAGGCCAGCATCGCGATCACGGCAAGCCCCAGATAGTCGCCGCGTCCCAGCCCGGGGACGCGTTCGGGAAAGTAGCCGCCCGAAAGCGTCCAGACCAGAAGAGCGGCGATCAGAAGCCAGCTTGGATCGACCTTGATCTGAAAGCCGAAGATGTCGAATAGACGCACCGCTCTCGTGAACATCAGGATACCCTGCAATTTATGGGTTCGTGCAAGATACGCGCATGCCCGATTTTTCGATTGACGCGGATCAAGATCGACGGCCATGACGGGCGCGTGGGCTCATTCCTTGACGTAAGGCTTGCCATCGGCGGCCGGCGCCCGTGCCCGGCCGACGAGGCCCGCGACGAGGACGATGGTGGCGATATAGGGCGCCATCGCGAGGAACTCCGACGGGATCGGCGTTTGCAGGAGTGCCAGCTTCTGCTGAAGCGAATCGGCGAAGCCGAAGACCAGCGCCGCGGCGAGCGCGCCGACCGGATGCCAGCGCCCGAAGATCATCGCGGCAAGGCCGATATAGCCGCGCCCGCCGGTCATGCCCTCGTCGAACCGCCCGACCGAGCCGAGCGTGAACCAGGCGCCGCCGAATCCCGCCACCATGCCGCCGAGCGTGACGTTGACGTAGCGGGTCCGGTAGACGTTGATCCCGAGCGTATCGGCGGCCTTCGGATGTTCGCCCACGGCCCGCGCCCTGAGCCCGTAGCGGGTGTGAAAGAGGTAGTAGGTCGCGACCCCGACCATGATCAGCGCGCCGTAGACGAAGATGTTCTGCTGGAAGATCATCGGCCCGAGGATCGGGATATCGCCGAGGACCGGGATCTTCACCGTGGCGAAGACCGGCGCGTTGTTGAGCGCGCGGTAGTGCTGGAAGACCTGGGAACTCACATAGGAGGTCAGCCCCAGCACGAAAAGGTTGATCACCACCCCGGCGATGATCTGGTCCATCCGGTAGGTGACGACGAGGGCCGCGAGGATGAAGCCGAAAAGCCCGCCGACGGCAACGGCGGCGACGAGTCCGGTCATCCCGCCCGCGACCGACCCGACCAGCGCGCCGGTGAAGGCGCCGGCCAGGAGCATCCCCTCGATGGCGATATTGACGACCGCGACCCGCTCGCACAGCACGCCCGCAAGGCCGCCGAGCGCGATGGGCACCGCGCGGACCATCGTCGCCTGCAGCATGCCGGTCAGCGAGAAGGACTTGCCGGCGGTGGCCCAGACGAGGAACGCCGCGACCAGAAGGAAGAGGCCGAAGCCGAGCGAGAGGCTCGTCCATCTGAGGCCGCCCCGCAGGAACTGCCGGGCGCCGAGGAAGGCAAGGATCGCGGCGACGACATAGGTGAACGGTCCGCCCGGCACGACGAGGTCGGGCAGCACCAGCGCGTCGCCGAACCGCGCGAGGCGGAAGGTCGCGTCGCCGTCCGCACCGGGCGCGAAGACCAGAGCGACGAGCGCCGCGAAGGCGATGAGGATCGCCCCGGTGATCCGCGCCTGCCGCTGCCGCGCGGTATCGACGCGGGCGGCGGCTTCGGGGACGGGGTCGGCGAGCATGGCCATGCGGGGTTACTCCTTCGCATCCGGGGCACGGCGGAAGCCCCAGGGAAAGATCGCGCGCACCAGGAGCGGGGCGGCGATGAAGACGATGATCAGCGCCTGGATGATCGCGATGAGGTCGATCGAGACCCCGGCATCGACCTGCATCTGCCGGCCCCCGGCTTCGAGCGCCCCGAAGAGGAGCCCGGCGAAGAGGACACCGACGGGATGCGACCGGCCAAGAAGGGCGACCGAGATCGCGTTGAAGCCGATCCCGGCGGAAAAGCCCGGCGTGGCGCGGCCGAGAACGCCCAGCGTCTGGTTCGCCCCGGCAAGCCCCGACATGGCGCCTGCGAACGCCATGACCGAGACGATGATCAACCCGGCGCGCATGCCCGCGTAGCGCGCGGCGTCGGGGCTTTCGCCGCTCGCCCGGAACTCGAAGCCGAGCCTTGTGCGGAAGAGCACCCACCAGACCAGAAGCACGGCCGCGAGCGCGACGAAGATACCCGCATGGACGCGCAGGTTGGGGTCGATCCACGCCAGCAGTCGCGGAAGTTCGGCGCTGGGAAGGACCGATTCGGAAATCGGATCGGCGCGGCCGGCCTTCTGGATCCAGGGCTGCCGCAGAAGATAGTCGACCAGCCGGAAGGAGATGAGGTTGAGCATGATGGTCGAGATCACTTCATGCGCCCCCGTTGTCGCCCTGAGCACCCCGGCGATGCCGGCATAGATCGCGCCCACCACCACGCCGCCAAGCATGGCGAGCGGCAGGTGGACCGCCCATGGCAAGCCCGGGAAGGAAAAGCCGACGATGACCGCCGCCATGCCGCCCATCAGGATCTGCCCCTCGGCCCCGATGTTGAACATTCCCGCGCGGAAGCCGAGCGCGAGGCCGAGCCCCGAAAGGATCAGCGGTGTCGCCGCGGTCAGTGTTTCGGACAAGGCCCTCAGCGAGCCGAGCGATCCTTCCAGAAGCGCGAGGTAGGACCGGCCGATCGTGGCAAGGCTGACATCGGTCGCGAGCATCGTCAGCGCCCCGAGAATGAGGGCCATGACGACGGCGAAGAGCGGGACGACGAAGAGATCCTCGAACTCGGATCGTCCGGGGGCGGCGCGCTTCAGAAGTGCATCGACCAGCGCGGCGCGGTCCGGTTGTTGCTCGCTCATGCAGCCCTCCCGGCCATGGCGAGGCCGACGCGGCCCTTTTCGACCGGTCCGGCGCTCGAGTCGAACTCGGCCACGATACGGCCCTTGAACATCACCAGCACCCGGTCGGCGATGGCGAGGATCTCGTCCAGTTCGGACGAAACGATCAGCACCCCGTCGCCTTCGTCGCGTGCCGCGATCAGGCGGCGGTGGATATACTGGACCGACCCCACGTCGAGCCCCCGCGTCGGCTGCGCCGCGACCACAAGGAGCGTCTCGCGGGACAGCTCGCGGGCGACGACGAGCTTTTGCTGGTTGCCGCCCGAAAGGTGTCCGGCGGCGGCAAAGACCGAGGGCGTCCGCACGTCGAAATCAACCGCGAATTCGGCGGCGTCGTGCTGCACCCGCGGCCAGTCCATCCGCAGCCCCTTCGCGTAGGGCGGCGCGTAGTAGCTGTCGAGCACCATGTTCTCGGCCACCGTGAAGGCGCCGATGATGCCGCTTTTCTGACGGTCCTCGGGGATATGGGCGATGCCCATCCGGTGGCATTCCCGGGCCGAGGCGGTGGTGATGTCGCGGCCGTCGAACCGGACCGTCCCGGCGGCGATCTTCTGCAGGCCGACGATCGCCTCGACCAGCGCCGACTGGCCGTTGCCCTGAACCCCGGCGATGCCGACGATCTCTCCGCTCCTGACCTCGAGGCTGAGGTCATTTACCGCCACCTCGTCATTGTCGCGCAGCACGGTGAGGCCCTTGACCTCCAGAAGCACACGGCCCGGCGCGGCAGGGGTCTTGTCGAGATCGAAACTGACCGGCCGGCCGACCATCATCTCGGCCAGCTCCGCCTCGGTCGTGGTTTTCGGATCGCCCTCGCCGACGATCTCGCCGCCCCGCAGAACGGCGATCCGGTCGGCGATCTCGAGGATCTCGCCCAGCTTGTGGGTGATGAACACCAGCGCCTTGCCGGCATCGCGGAGCGATTTGACGATCTCGAAGAACTCCTCCACTTCCTGCGGGGTCAGGACGGCGGTCGGCTCATCCAGGATCAGGCAATCGGCCGAGCGGAACAGGACCTTGATGATCTCCACCCGTTGCTGAAGACCGACGGGAAGCGTTTCGATCCTTGCGTCGGGATCGACCTCAAGCCCGTATGTCTCGTTGAGCTTGCGCACCTCGGAGCGGGCGCGGGGCAGGTCGAGATGGTCGAGCCGGCCGGTCGGCTCGACCCCGAGGATGACGTTTTCGGCGACGGTGAAGACCGGGACCAGCATGAAATGCTGATGCACCATGCCGATGCCGGCGCGGATCGCGTCACCGGGGCCGGAAAAGCGCAGCGGCTGGCCGTTGACGCGGATCTCGCCGGCATCGGGCGCGTAGAGACCCGAGAGCACGTTCATCAGCGTCGACTTGCCGGCGCCGTTCTCGCCCAGAAGACCGAGCACCTCGCCGGGGCGGATCGTCAGGTTGACGTTCCGGTTCGCCACGACCGGCCCGAAACGCTTGGTGATGCCTCTGAGCTCGACCTCCAACGGAGTCTCCTGCAAAGAAGAAAGAAGCCGCCGGCGGGGGAGCGCCAGCGGCCCGGACGCGTCTTGGCTCAGCCGCCGACCGAGAGCTTGCCGTCGGCGATATCCTGACGGATCGTCGCAAGCTCGGCCTTCAGCTCGTCAGGCACGAGCGCCTCCATGTCGTGGAAGGGGGCGAGATCGACGCCGCCATTGGCGAGGTTGCCCTCAAGAATGCCGCCCGCGAACGTGCCGTCCATCGCCTTCTCGATCACGCCGAGAACGGTCGCGTCCATCCGCTTCATCACCGAGGTGAGATAGACATGTTTCTTGCCCGGATCGGTGAAGTAGAGGTCGGCATCGACCCCGATGATCTTCAGCCGGTCGACGCCAAGCTCGTCCGCGAGCGCGGCGGAGCCGAGGCCGACGGGGCCGGCGACCGGCAGGACGATGTCGGCGCCCTCGTCGACGAGGTTCTGGGCGAAGGCGCGGCCATCGTCGAGCGATTCGAAGTTGTTGGTGAAGAGCCCCTCGCGGGTTTCGGGGTTCCAGCCGAGAACCGTGACCGTCGTGCCCTTCCGGGCGTTGTAGTGCTCCACCCCGCGATAGAAGCCGTCCATGAAGATCGTCACCGGCGGGATGTTGATGCCGCCGAAGGTGCCGAGAACGCCGGTCCGGGTCATGCCGGCGGCAAGATAGCCGGCGAGGAAGGCCGCTTCGTCTGTCGCGTAGACCTGGCCGAGGACGTTCGGGATCGCCGGGTCGTAGGAATAGTCGACGATGGAGAACTTCTGCTCCGGATTGGCCTCTGCCGCCGCCTTGGTCGCGTCGCCGAGAAGGAAGCCCACGGTGATGATCACGTCGCACTGGCCGCCGAGAAGCGAGTTGATGTTGGCCTCGTAGTCGGTCTCGGCCTGCGACTCGAGAAAACGGCCGCCGACGCCCAGCTTTTCCTCGGCGTCGAGCACGCCCTTCCAGGCGGTCTGGTTGAAGCTGTTGTCGTCGATGCCGCCGGTATCGGTCACCTGGCAGGCGGTGAAATCGGCGGCAAAGGCCGCCGTTCCCGCGAGGATGAGCGCGCCGGCGAGCGGGGCAAGGCGGCGGAGGTGTCGGTGCATCGTGATATCCTCCTTCGGAGCGGACTTCGGAACGGACGGAACCGGCGCCGGACGGAACCCTTCCTGCAAAGGCTACGCCCGGCGCGGGAGCGGGCCGTTGATCGAGATCAACCCCACGCGCGGCGGACCTGACCGGGATCAAGGCCCGCCGCCGCCCGATCCGCGATGATCGCGATGGCCGTAGCGAAGGAGACGCCGATGCAGTTGTTCGCCCTGTCCGCCGCAAAGGATTTCGGCGCCGCGATTGCCGGTCATCTCGGCATCGACCTTTGCCCGCTCGAAGAGCGCGGCTTCGAGGACGGCGAGCACAAGGCCCGGCCGCTCGTCAGTGTGCGCGGCCAGGATGTCTACGTGGTCGAACGTCTGAACGGCGATGTGGGCGAGAGCGTCAACGACCGGCTGATCCGGTTTCTCTTCTTTCTGGCCACCGTGAAGGATGACGGCGCGGCGCGGGTGACGGCGGTGATCCCCTACCTCGCCTATGCCCGGAAGGACCGCCAGACCAAGTCCCGCGACCCGGTGGCGACGCGGACCCTCGCGCGGCTGATCGAGGCGGTGGGAACGGATGCGGTGGTGACGCTCGACGTGCACAACCTCGCCGCCTTCCAGAACGCGTTCCGCTGCCGGAGCTGGCATCTCGATACCGCGCGGCTTTTTTCCCGTCACCTCGCGGCCGGGCTCGGCGGCGGCCCGGTGACGGTGGTCTCCCCCGATGCCGGAGGCGTGAAGCGCGCGCAGCTCTTTCGCGAGATGCTGGAGCGGGTGACGGGTCGCCTGGCCGGGGCCGCCTTCATGGAGAAGCGGCGGAGCGGCGGCGAGGTCAGCGGCAGTCTCCTCGTCGGGGATGCAACGGGGGCCACGGCCGTTATCGTCGACGACATGATCGCCTCGGGCGGCACCATGGTCCGGGCGGCGCGGGCGCTGAAGGAAGGCGGCGCCGGCACCGTCATCGCCGTCGCGGCGCACGGGCTTTTCACCGCAGGCGCGGAGGCGGCGCTTGACGATCCGGCCATCGACCGCTGGCTCGTGACCGATACCGTGCCGCTTTCCCGACTGACGCCAGAAGCGGCCCGGCGCGTGGAGACCGTCAGCGCCGCCCCGCTGTTCGCCGAGGCGATCCGCCGTCTCAGTTCGAACGGCTCTCTTGTGGATCTGCTCGACTTTCCAGGATAGCGGCCGCACGTGTCGCCGCCGCCAGATAGCGCTCCGCAAGCGGGTGCCACCGCTCGGGCGTGCGCGGCGACGGGGCGAGGAGATGCGCCAGCGCCTGACGGGCGCGCAGGGTGGCGCGGTGCGTGGTGTAGAAGGCGAGCAAGCGGTCGCTTGGCCAGTCGTCGAGCGTGGCCGAGACGTGGCCAAGCAGCAGCGGGCCGACCCAATCGGCGCCAAGCACGGAGCATTCCATCGCCAGCGTCGCATATTCCTCGAACGGGTCGAGAAGGCGCAGGGCGCGGGCGGCTTCGAGGCAGTCGATGATCAGGACCGGCGGCCCGAGCCAGACATGCTCCGGCCGGAGATCGCCGTGCCCTTCTAGGACCCGGCCAGCCTCGAGACGGTCAAGGAGCAGGTCCGGCTCGTGCCTCAGCACGGTCTCAAGCGCGGTCAGGAGCCGGTCGAAGACAGCCGCGTTCCGCCGGAAAGGCCCGTTCGCCAGTGCGGCGCGGCTTTCGTCCAGGTCCGCCCGGTAGCGCCCGAGAAAGGCCTGCGGCGTCGGCCGGACGGCCGGGGCGGAGGCGTGAAATCCGGCCAGTGTCGCGGCGACGGCCTCGACATCGCTCTCCGTCGCCGTGCCGAGCCCGAGCGCATGATCGAGGAACCGCACCTCGGGCAACCGCCGCATGCGGACGAACCAGTCCACCGTCTCTCCCGTCCCGTCGAGTGTCAGGCCGCCGGCGGCCGTGCGCGTCAGTCGCGAGAGGCCACGGTAGACGTCCGGCGCGAGGCGGCGATTGAGGCGCACCTCGTCGGCGCAGGCATGGTGGCGGGCGTCGAGGCTGCGGAAGTCGAAGAAGCGCCGGTGAACCGGACGCTTCATCTTGTAGACAAGATCCGCGGTCAGGAAGACCCACGCCATCGAGGTCACGCGCAACTCGACTTCGGTGCGAAGCGCGGCTTCGAGCGCCGCGCGGATCGTGGCGGAGGTGACGGGCAGGTCGGTTTCCGCGCGGTCCGGCATGGTGCGCGCATCCTTTCCGGCCGCGAGGCCGAGGGCATTGATTTGTGTCAACCCGCCGGCCGCTCCGATCTGGGACGCTGCCTTGAGGGGTGTCGGGAATGGAGGCGAGGATGCAGCGCTATCAGGACCGGGTGGAAGCGGGGCGGGCGCTGGCCGACCTCGTTTCCCGTCATGATTACGACCGCCCCGTCGTCCTAGCCCTGCCGCGCGGCGGGGTGCCGGTCGCGGCCGAGGTCGCCCGCGCCATCGGCGCGCCGCTCGATCTGGTGATGGTGCGCAAGATCGGCGTGCCGTCGCAACCCGAACTCGCCGCCGCCGCCGTGGTCGACGGCGCCCGGCCGGAGCTTGTGGTCAACGAGGAGATCGCGCGCCATGCCGGCCTCTCTCGCGCCGATCTCGACCGGCTGGCGGAGGTGCAGCTCGAAGTGATCCGCAAGCGGCGCGCGGCCTATCTCAAGGATCGCAAACCTGTCGATCTGAAGGACCGCACGGCGATCGTCGTCGATGACGGCATCGCCACCGGCGCGACGATGCGCGCGGCGCTGAAGGCGGTTCGGCGGCAAGGCCCGGCCCGAGTCGTCCTCGTGGTTCCGGTCGCGGCGGCGGATTCGCTCGCCGCGCTCCGGGGCGAGGTCGACGAGGTCATCTGTCCGACCGTCCCGACCTTCCTCGGCGCGATCGGGGCCTTCTACGTGCGGTTCGACCAGACCTCCGACGACGAGGTTGCCCGGCTTCTGGCGGAGGCGCCGCAGGAGAAGGCGTCGTAGCGGGCGAGATCGCGACGCCGCACGACGCGCTCGGCCAAGCGATCGCGACCTATGCGGCCGAGATCGCCGGGGCGCCCATCGCCTACGCGCCCGATGCCTATCCCTACTTCTTCACCGATACCGACGGTGACGGCCAGATCGGTGTGACCGAAATGGCCTATCCCAACCGCTACCAGAGCTGGACGCCGCGTCTTCTGAAAGCCGCCTACAACTATCAGTTCGGGGCCAAGGAGCCCGGCATCCACGCGCACAATCCGCGCTATGCCCGGCAGATCCTGATCGACAGCCTCGACGATCTCGGCACCGCCGTGCCAAGTGTCGCCGGCGGCTACGCACGCCCCCTGAGGCTTTCGGCGCGATGCTTGCCAAATCCGCGGCAGGTCACTATCCAGAAACCGCGATGGCGGGCCTTCCCCGGCATCGGAAGGTCCCGGCCGGCGCTTCGTCCGGCCGCCGGGCCCCGTAGCTCAGGGGATAGAGCGACCGCCTCCTAAGCGGTAGGTCATAGGTTCGAATCCTATCGGGGCCGCCACCTTCCTTGGCGATGACCGCAAAGCTCTGCTAGGCTCGGCCTTGG
>WOZM01000030.1 GCA_011620265.1 Paracoccaceae bacterium | reverse complement strand
CATAGGTGCTGTCCTTCGCCTCGTGCGTCGCGGTCAGGTCGAAGGCCTCGCCCGCGTTGGTCGAGCCGCTCATGGCGTCGGCCCCGCGCGCCAGCCGCACCGGCAGGGATTCGCCGGTCAGCGCCGATGTGTCGAGGAAGGCCGTGTCGGAGGCCACCGTGCCATCCACCGGCACCACGTCGCCCTGCCGGATCAGCAGGCGATCACCGGGGGCGAGCGCGTCGAGCGCGATGTCCTCCAGCCCACCGTTTCGGTGCCGGGTCGCGGTCCGGGGCACACGGGACAGGAGGGCGTGCATCTCGCGCCGGGCGCGGCCTTCGGCGTAGCTTTCAAGGAAGGTGCCGCCGGAATACATCACCGCGACAACCGCCGCCGCGAGGGACTCGCCGAAGACGAGCGCCGCCGACATGGACAGCGCGGCAACGATATCGAGGCCGACCTCGCCGCGCCCGATACTCCGGAGGATCTCGACCACGAGGGCTGCGAGTGCGGGCGCGACCCCGGCGACCCAGATGAGGTTCGCGATGTCGGGTTTGCCCGCGAACCAGACCGCAAGTCCCGCTATCAGGCCAATTGCGGCCAGCAGCAGAATGGCGGTCTTGAACCGATCGGTACCAGTCTGTTCCACGCGGCTCATCTCCTCTCGGCTGAGGCGATTGCCGCTGGCTCTTCGGAAAAAATTCGTCCGACTCCCACGCCCCTGATGCTTCCATCACTATCGCGCATAAGGAACAGGGCGTCGAGCCTGCGTTGTCTTGCGAGTGCTGCCCCACGCTCGGGACCGAGGACCATGAGCGCCGTCGCCCAGGCATCGGCCTCGGCACAGCTGCGGGCCACGACGGTGACGGAGGCAGGCGATGCGATCAGCGGCGCGCCGCGCCTCGGGTCCATCGTGTGCGACAGGCGACGCCCCTGCACATCGACCCAATGGCGGTAGTCGCCGGAGGTCGCCACGGAGGCATCCTGCAACGCGAGGATCGAATACGGCGTCCGGCGCTTGGCGTCCGGCGCCTCGACGGCAATGGTCCACGCCTCGCCATCGGGTCGCAGTCCGAGCGCGCGCATCTCGCCGTCGATCCCGACGAGGGCGGCCGCGATTCCGTGGTCGCGCAGGGTCTCGGCCAGCCGGTCCACGCCATAGCCCTTGGCGATGCCGTTCAGATCCAGCGCGATGGGTGCGGCCTTGCGCAGGTGGTCGCCGTCGATCTCCAGGATCTCATGCGCCGAGCGACGCGGGGCGGCCATCGCCGCACGGATGCCATCGGGCGCGGCGGCCTCGGGCCCGAAGCCCCAGGCCGTCACCGCGTCGCCCATGCCGATGTCGAAGGCCCCGTTCGAGGCGCGCCCGATCTCGAGACCAAGGCGCAGGACGTGCCGAAGGCGCTCGGGCACCGCCACCCGGTCGCCCACCGGCGCCGCGTTGATCCGCATCAGGTCGCTGTCGGGTTTCCACGTGGACATCTGAGCGTCCACCTCATCGACTGCGGTTTGCAGCGCGGCTTGCACCGGGGCCGGATCAAATCCCGGCTCTGCGTGAAACAGTGCCGACCAGCGCGTGCCCATCGTCGGGCCGTTCAGAGCGATGCGGGCGCTCTCAGTAGACATCCTCGACATACCGCCCCTCCGCTTTCAGAACAGCGGGCGTAAGCCCGGTTGGCGCGAGGATCTCGGCCAGGGTCTCGGCCACGCCCGCCGCCATCTCGCGCCCGCCGCAGACCATCACGCGGGCGCCCTCTCGGATGAGCCGGGCGACCTGCGCCGCATCACCGCGCAGCGCGTCCTGCACGTAATGGGGCCGCGCCCCGCGCGAGACGGCCGTGACCAGATGGGTCAGGCGGCCCTCTGCCTGCCAGCCGGGGATTTCTTCGCCATAGAAGAAGTCGCTGTCGGGATCACGCATCCCGAAGAAGAGATGGATAGGCCGATGCCGCCCATTGCCGCGCACGAAGCCCGCCAGCGGCCCGATGCCGGTCCCGGCGCCGATCAGGATCAGCGGCGCGCGGCCCCGGCCCGGCCTGAAGCCGGGATTGCGGCGGAGAAAGGCGGTGACGGTGTCGCCGGGTTCCAGCGCCGTCAACCGGGTGGAGGCAAGTCCGCCGTTGTGTTTCCTCACCACGATCTCGATGAACCCGTCGCGGCGTCCGGAGGCGAGCGAGTAGAGGCGCGGCAGGGCGCTGCCCTCGGGCAAGATGCCGATCAGGTCGCCGGCCTCGAACCGGGCGAAGCCCGCCCCGACGAGGCGCTGCCAGAGCGTCGCGCGCGGCAGCGCGAAGCGCAGGATCGCGGTCGGGGCCTGAACCTCGGCGCCGTAATCGCGACGGGAGACGAGGGTCAGCGTCTCGGTTTTCGGCAGGACGGGCTGGTGCGACAGCTCCAGAGGGATCCCCAGCGCCTCACCAAGCGCGCGGCCCCAGCGCGCGAAGTCCTGCGGTGACTGGCGGTCGACGGTGTCGAGGGGCAGGAGTTCGGGCCAGCCCTTCGCCTCGGCCGCCTCGGAGACGGCCCTGGCGAAGCCGCAATAGGCGGGAAAGCTGCGGTCGCCGAAGCCAAGCACCGCCATCGGCACATCGGGCACGCAATCGGCGGCGTCCAGCCGGTCAAGGAAGCCTTTGGCCGAGGCCGGGGCGTCACCGTCGCCATAGGTCGCGGCCAGCAGGATGATCCGCCCGGCCCGCGCGTAACGCTCCGGCGCAAAGCCCGACATCGGGCCGACATGCACGCTCTGCCCGGCCTCTGTCAGCGCGGCGTGCAAGGTCGCGGCGAAGCCCCAGGTGCTGCCGCCCTCGCTGCCGACGAGCAGGATCGTCCCGGCATGGCCCGCGGGCCGGTTGCCGCGGATCCGTGGCCGCCCGCGCCGCCCGGCAAGCCAGATCAGGACACCCGTCGCACCCATCGCGGGAACGCCGAGCGCCATGATCCCAAGCACGAGGCCGAGCGTCGCCGCACCCTGCCCGGTGTGCAGCATGTAGATGGTTTCCGAGACGCGCTCCCACCCGGTCAGGTCGGCCCATGCCAGGAGCGCGCCTGTGCCCTGATCGAGATACCCCGCTCCCCGGTCGGTCTTCAGCGTGAAGACGTCCGTGGCATCGCCGGGATAGGGGAAGCTCAGCTCTCGCAGCCCGGCGACAGGGGTCTGCCGCAACGGGACCATCTGATCGAGAGCGAACCCTGTCTCGCCACTCACCTCGGTCGGCATGATCGGCGTGGCGCCGCCATCGGGAAGCAGATCGAATGTGGAGGCCGTCATCCAGAGGGCGGTGGTGGACGACAGCACAAGGCCGATCACCGCGATCCGGGCGATCTCGACGTGAAGCCGCCCCGCGAGCGGACCGCGCAGCGGCGCGAACCAGTGCCGCCAGCCCCCCGCCCGCCGCGCGACCAGCGCCCCGCCCGAGAACGAAAGCACCAGCATCGCCGCCGCCCCCGCGGCCATGGCGATGCGCCCGCCATCCCCGAGGAAGAGCGAGCGATGAAGGTTGGTGAGCCAGCGAAGGGTCTGGTTCGGGTCGGCCGAGGCCACGCCCTGCCCGGTGGCAGGGTCGATCACGGCGGCACCCGGCGCGCCCTGATCGAACCAGTAGGCGGTGATCCGGCCCGAGGGCGCGCGCCGGATCTGCTCGACGCCCGGATAGACCGCCTGAATGCGGTCCGCGAGGGTGGCGACCGTCAGGCCGGCCCCGGCCTGCGGCGCGGCGAGCCGCTCGGCCGCGGGGAAGACCGAGAGCGCCGCGCCGCTCAAGCTGAGCACCGTGACGAGCGCCAGTGCCAGAAGGCCCGGCCAACGATGGAATGCGCGGATCATGGCCTTCGCGCCTCACATGTCGTAGGCGAAGCTGGCGATGTAGCGGCGGCCCTGCACCGGCGTGCCTGCGCCCGTCGTCGTGAGTGGCACCGCCACCTCGTTCGGGCTGTCGCGCATGTCCTCGACGGCCGCGTCGATGTGCAGCGTGTAGCCCGCATCGAACAGCGCATCGGCCAGATCGAACGTGACCTCGAGCGTGCGGCCCGCGCCGACGCTGGCGCCGGTAATGCCGTTGACCTGCGCGGTGTCGCCGCCGGTGGCGCGATACCAGTCGCTCAGGTGCTCGTAATATTTCGACTTGCCGCCGGCCATCCACAGGCTGCCGGCATAGGCGCCCGAGGGATCGGTGACGTAAAGCGCGAGATAGGCGCCATCGCCGCCATAGTTGTTGAGGGTCGTGGTGAGCGTCACCGACCTCGCCATGGCGAGCCCGGGAAGCGTCAGCGCCGTGGTGAGCGCAAGCGTTGCGAGAAGCGATTTCATCGGATGGATCCTTGTTCGGAGAATTGCGGCTGGGGAGGCTCAGTTCACCTGAACCTGCGGCGGAGCGCCGTTCCCGAAGAGCCCGTTCTGCGGCGGCGCGACGGTGCCGGCCGGTGCGGGATTGCGGGCGCCGCCACGGCAGTTGTCACCGTCATCGCAGTCGTCATCGTCATCGTCATCGTCGTCATCGTCGTGACCGCGTCGCGCGCCCTTCCACCAACGGCGATCGTTATCGTCGTCATCGTCACTGGCGAGAACGATCGGCATCGCGTGCGGATCCTTTTCGAAGAGCGCAGCGACGGGCCGAAGGCCTTCCTCGGCCGCAGCCTGCATCGCGCTCCAGGCGGGGACGCCGATAGCCGCTGTCAGCGCCGTGGAGGCGACGAGAAGCGTCAGGGTCTTTTTCATGGCAGGGTCTCCTTTCGTCTGCTGAGACCAATCTGGAGATCGGACCTGAGGACTTCCTGACGGCGCGGCGATTCCCGCTTCAGCTTGCCGTCAGAAAGAAATGGACCGGCTTGCGCCGGCCCTCTCCGGTCGGGGCGCGGGAGGGGGCTCAGCCCCATCTGTGCGTGCCGCCGGGTTCAGTTGCCGGAACCCGGCCCGTGCGGGTTGCCGATGCCAGGGACCGGCAGAGGATCTTCCCCGTGAAGAGGTCCCGCTCCGGTTTGAGGATCTGCCGGTCCCATCCCTCCGACCTGCGTCCACTCGGTCGAGGCGACGAGCAGGGCTGCGGGATAGAGCACGTCGACGTCGCCGGACTCGTGCCAGATCATTCTCTCCGCGAGGCGCGTGGTTTCCGTGTCCCCCATCTCTTCGGCCACCGCATAAAGCTCGACCAGCGCGGTGACGAGAGCCACGTCACCCTCATATAGTTGTGACAGTTCGGACTCGATGCGCATGCGGTCGGGCAAATCCGGCCCGCCCGCCTTCCGGCCGATCGCGACCGCATCGACCCGGCCGAGCAGAGGCAGGACGAGTCGCTCTTGCGCCGCGCTGTGCAGTCGCATGAGATCGGCAGCAGCACGCGCGGCGGCGCCGATTTCGCCCGGCAATCCGGCGGTTTGTTCGAGTTCAGCCTGAAAGTCGGCGTGCACCGCGCTCAGGGCATACGGGGTTTCGCTGGGAGCCGCAATCGCAGGAACGGCGAGGGACGATAGCACGGCGGCGATGACGAGTTTCGTTTGCATGACAGCCTCCTCTCTACTCATGCGATCACTCTGCCCGCACGATCTGAGGGCTGGCTGACGAAGAATCGCGTTCGGCTTCAGCTTGCCGTCAGGAAGAAAATGGCCCCGCCGGGACAGGCGGGGCCAGGCGGGGCCGAAGGGACGGTCGGCCCTGGGGTTCCGGTCGGTCAGGCGATGTCGCCGGGGCCGGGGGCCCGCTTGTCGCCGGTGACCATGGCGCGGGCGAGGTTCTCGTGGTGCCGGAAGGATGCCAGCACGACGCCGCCCACATGCAGCGCCACGAGCAGAAGCATCAGGTTCGCCAGCACCTCGTGGGCCTCCTTCAGCGGCCCCCCGACCTCGCCGCGCTCGCCGTATCCTTGTTCGTCCCCGTCGTCGTCGGCCCAGGCGGGCGCCACGATCTGCGGCAGGTCCGGCAGCATCGCCACGCGGCCCGGCTCCTCCATGAGCCAGCCGGTGAAGGCGGTGCCCGAGAGCGTCACGAGCAGCGCCACGATCATGGCGGCGCCGGCGGGGTTGTGGCCGAGGTAGCGCCGCTCTTTCCCGCGCGCCATGTCGCCGAGATAGGCGAGCGTGTCGCCGGGCCCCTTGAGGAACTGGGCAAAGCGCGCGTATCGGCTGCCCACGAAGCCCCAGACCAGCCGGAACGCCACGAGGCCGGCCACGGTGTAGCCCGCGACCTCGTGCACGGGCTGCACCTCGTCCGCCGTCAGCCAGGCGATCGCGAACGCGGCGACAAGCCCCCAGTGGAACACCCGTACCGCCGGGTCCCAGACCCGAACCTTGCCGGTCGTCCCGGCCTCCATCTGCGGTGCGTCGCAATCGGCTGTCTCAGTCATCGTCGTCGTCCTTGTATTCGACCTCGATCACCTCCAGCGTTGCCGGATGGACCGTTACCTCGATCCGGCGCGCATCGGCGTCGCGGCCGTCGATCTCGTAGCAGCCGTCGTCGATCTTGATGCGGCGCACCGTCCAGCCGTTCTGCGCGGCCAGCCGGGCGACGGCGTCGCGCGGCTGCCAATCGGCCATCGGCACGAAGCAGTCGCCGTCCGCCAGCGCGACACCGGCGGGAAGGACCGCGAGAAAGCCGAGAATTGTCAATGTTGTCTTCATGGGCCAAACTCCTCGCCACGGCCATCTTGACGCCAGTCATGCGTGGCGAAGCTGACGGCAGGCTGAAGGCATCCGGTTTTCCGCGTCAGATTGCCTTCAGCCTCGGTTTGGATACGGAGCCACCCTGCACGGCCGCCCCGTGGCCCGGATCAGGCCGACGCCTTGCGCCCCGCCATCAGGCCGAGCCCCGCCATGACGAGACCAAGACCGATCAGCAGGCCAACCGTGAGGTTGGGCACATAATAGGTCGTATAGATTTCCCACCCGAGCAGACGCAGGACTTGCCCGACCTCGGTATAAACCCCGATCAGATGCCCGCCAAGCGTGCCGGTGACCCCGACCAGAACGACGCCCACACCGGAAAGGACAAGCATGACAAGCCGGGGGAACCCATGCCACAGCGCATCGCCCTGCATCAGGCGGGTGATCGCCAGCAAGGTGAAATAGGCCAGCGACCAGCTTGCCGTCAGCATATGGTTGCGGCCCATCGGGCTGGACGAGATCGCCTCCCAGGCCCAGACGTTGAGCCCGACCAGATAGGTCACGGCCCCGAACACGACGCCGAGCACCAGAAACAGCGGCAAGGCACGATCCGCGGCCTGCCCCAACGGCCCGTCACTGATCACCCGCAGAAAGATCAACAGCGCCGATGATAGCCATAGCGCGATGGGAAAGTGTACGAGAACAACGTGATAAGCGGCCATTTTCAGGCTCCTTTCGTGGCAGAGACGGTGCGGTTCAGCGCAACGCCGAACCCGGCGATGAGCACGACACCGGCAAGGATGGTCAGAAGCCATTGCCGCCGGATCTGATCGGTGAATTCGACCTCGATGCCGTAATTGGTCAATTGCTCCGGGGTGTGGCGGAACCGGACCGGCACGCCCTCGGCGATACGCTCTGCGCCTGCGTGGGCCTTGGAGTTGAGCAAGGGCCAGGTCACCTGTCCGGGGTAGAACAAGGTGACATCGGTCCAGGCGTCACCCCATTGCGGCTGAGGGCCGCTGAAGTGTGCCGCCGTGATATCGGCCTCGCGGCCCAATCCCAGGCGCTGCGGCAGCGAGACATAGTGCCAGCGCCCGCCGGTCGCATTGCGGTGGATCGCAAACCCCACGTCATACATACCCAGATCGCGCAGGATCTTGTCATCCTGCGGCGCCCCGGTGTCGAGCGCACGCGCCAGGGTCACGTCCCAGTAGCCATCGGCCCAGCGCCCCTTTCCGGGGGCGGTGATGTCGGCGCGCGAGCCATCAGGCTGGCGCAGGGTGCGGCGCGGAATGACATCGCCATTCTGCCAGGCGCGATCCGCATCGAACGGGGCCGAGACCTCGGGCGTCAGCGCATAGGCCTGATCCTGCGTGACCCGGCCGGCCATGATGTCGTCCCAACGCAGCGCGGCAAAGCCTGTTACCTCCGGGTTGAACATCACGTTGGGTTGCGACGACTCCTTGTCCCAATTGGTGCCATAGCTGGACTGCCCGCCGTCACCCGCGCGCTCGATGCCAATATTCTGATCGTCCGAATAGCCCGTCGGGTTCGACCGCCCGCCGCGCCAATGCCACAGGTCCAGGAAATACCCGGCCTCGCGCAGGCGCGCCTGCACATCCTCGGGGGCCATATCGTCCCACGCGCCCAGCCTGTTGCGCGTGGCGGGCAGGTATTTCGTCACTTCCTCCGGGGCCTCATCGGTCAACCCGGCCAGTCCGGCGCCGATCGTGATATAGCCACCGTAGCGGCCAAACTCCGGCACCGATCCGTCGTCGAGCATCATGGCGACACGGTCTTCATGCAGGCCATCGGGGTTCGATCCCGGCACGGCATTGCCGCGCACCTGCCATGCGCCATCCTGATAGACCAGAACGTCATGAAAGATGCCCGGCCGGTCCGCAGGCCAACGATAGCGGAAGAACATGGTTTCGTCATTATAGGCCGCTTGCACCTGCAAGGGCACGGTCAGCGTTTCGGGAATACTGATGTTGCGCGCCGGGTCATTGACCACAACGCCCGTCCCGTGGGTGACCCAACTGACGAGCAACCCTCCCAGGAAAAGCGCCGAGGCCACCGGCAAGATATATTTGTTCATAGCTTGCTCCTTTCGCTTCCCCGGGCGATTGCCAATCATCCCGGCCCGCAAAACATATACGCCTGCGGCACAAAGTTCCTTGATGTCAATCAACGGCCTGAAGTGACCGAACAGGCAGGCATCCGGAGGCCGCTTGCAAAGCTGACGCGAAGCTGACGCGATTGCACCGAACCGGTCAGCATTGCGTAAGCCGGGTCGATGACAGAAAGATGGCTGAAGGAGGACGACCATGCGCATCCTGCTGATCGAGGACGACACCACGCTCGGCGCCGCGGTGCGCGACCAGATCGCGGCCGATGGCCAGTCGGTGGACTGGGTCACGCGGCTCGACGCGGCGGGCGATGCACTGCGCACCACGTCCTACGACCTGATCCTGCTCGACCTCATGCTGCCGGACGGGCGCGGCATCGGGTTTCTCAAATCCTTGCGCGCGCGGGGCGACGTGACGCCGGTCATCATCCTGACCGCGCTCGACCAGGTCTCGGACCGGATCGAGGGGTTGAACGCCGGCGCCGACGACTACCTCGTGAAACCCTTCGATCTGGCCGAACTGTCGGCCCGGATCGGGTCGGTCGCGCGGCGCTACAGCGGCAACCCGAACCCGATCATCACCCACGGCCCGCTGGAGATCGACCTTGCCGCGCGCAGCGTTCACCGCGACGGCAAGCCGGTGCAGCTGACGGCCCGCGAATGGGCGCTGTTCGAGGCTTTCCTGTCCCGCCCCGGTCAGCTTCTGTCCAAGGCGCAGCTTGAGGAAAAGCTCTATGCTTTCGATGCAGAGGTGGAGAGCAACACCATCGAGGTTCATGTCAGCCGCCTGCGCAAGAAGCTGGGCAGCGCGGTCATCGAGACCGCGCGTGGCATGGGCTACAGGCTGGGACGCCCGTGAGGTGGCCGCGCAGCCTTCAGGCGCGGCTCGGTCTGTCGCTCGGCCTGGTGCTGACGGTCCTGTGGCTGCTGGCCGCCACGGTCACGGCTGTGATCGTGCGGGGCGAGATGGACGAGGTCTTCGACAGCGCCCTGCGGGAGACCGCGGAACGCATCCTGCCGCTGGCCGTGACCGACATCGTCGGGCGGGAAGATCAGGGGGTCACGCAAAGGCTCGCGCCCATCCGCGGGCATGCCGAGTTCTTCACCTATCTCGTCCGCGATGCCGAAGGGCGCATCCTGCTGCAATCCCATGCAGCAGACCCCGCCGTTTTCCCGCCTTACGACGGCCCGGGGTTTCGCCAGACCGCGACCCATCGCCTCTACAGCGATGCGGCGCTTCAGGGCACGATCCGCATCACCGTGGCCGAACCGCTGGCGCATCGCGCATCGGTCGCGCGGGAAATCCAGATGGGCCTCGGCCTGCCGCTGCTGATCATGCTGCCCGTGGCACTTGCGGCCATCATCCTGGCCGTCCGCTTCAGCCTCGACCCCCTGCGCCGGTTCCGCACCCGGCTCGCGGCGCGCGGCGCCCGCGACCTGTCAGAGGTTCCCGCAGACGACCTGCCGGCGGAGATCGACCCGCTGGCCGCGACCCTGAACAGCCTTCTGGCCAGGTTGCGCGACGCGTTCGAGGCCGAGCGCAGCTTTGCGGCGAACGCGGCGCATGAGCTTCGGACGCCATTGGCTGGCGCCATCGCGCAGGCGCAGCGGCTTCGGTCGGAAACCGAAGACAGGGCGGCCGCACAACGTGCGACCGATATTGAGGAGACGCTGAAACGCCTGACGCGCCGGACCGAGCGGCTGATGCAAATGGCGCGCGCCGAGGGCGGACGCCTGCAGACGGAAACGCCATACGATGTGCGGACGGTCCTGCGCATCGTCGTCGAGGACATGGCGCGCGGCTCGCAGTCGGCCGAGCTTGCGCTCGACCTTCCCGAGACCCCGGTTCTGTCGACCATCGACCCGGACGCTTTGGGAATCGTCTGCCGGAACGTGGTGGAGAACGCGCTTCGGCATGGCGCTGCCCATGCTGAAGTCAGGGTTTCCCTGACGCCCGCGGGCGATCTGATCGTGTCAAACGCTGGCCCGGTCGTGGATCCGGAACGTCTCGCCCGCCTGACCGACCGTTTCCAGCGCGACGCGCAAAAGTCGGACGGCAGCGGTCTCGGGCTCTATATCGTTGCCGCGATCGCGAACCGCACGGGAAGCAGGCTGACGTTGACGTCACCGAGGCCCGGAGCGGCGGACGGATTCGAAGCGCGATTCCAACTGCCCGCGACAGCCTCCGAGGCCTGACCGTGTCTTGCGATGACGCATTCCGGCCTCATGGGCCAGTCCTCAACCTGCCTGGGGCTCGCTCAAGGGAAGGGATGTGGTGGTCCGCACAGCTTCAAGCGCAAAGACGGAATTCACGCTGCGCAACCTGACCGTGGCGGTCAGGCTCTCATAGAACCTGTCGAAGGACGCCATGTCCGGCACCACCACGCGCAGCAGGAAGTCGTAGGCTCCGGCGAGCCGATAGACGTCGCGAACAGGCTTGAGCGCTTCGACTGCGGCAAGAAAGCTCGCGCGCCAGTCCGCCGTATGCTCCACCGCTTCGACCATCACGAAGGCGGTCAGCGACAGCCCGAAGGCGTCGGGGTTCAGCAGCGCGACGCGGGCGCGGATCACGCCAGCTTCCTCATGCTTCCGGATGCGCTTCCAGCAGGGCGTCTGCGACAGCCCGACCTGCTCGGCGATGCGGGCGACCGGGACGGTCGCGTCCCGCTGCAGGATGTCGAGGATCTTCAGGTCGATCCGGTCGAATGTCATCGCGCCTCCTCTCTGGCCCTTTCAGGCCGTCGCCACCGAGTCGGAGTGAGGATGCCACATTTCTCCTAAATGTCGATCTTCTTTATCGTGTATGTGTGTTCGCTCTCGCTTTGTGCACAAATCCTGATAATACTGGTCTTGTTGGTCGCAGTTTTGAGAGCCACATCCGGCAGATGATCACCCACAAGACCAAGTATGCGCTCAAGGCGCTGATGGAGCTGGCCGATGAGAGGGCCGGCGAAGGCGAAGCGTTGCGCATCGAGGAGATCGCGGAGCGGTCCGGCGCGCCGAAGCGGTTCCTTGAGCATATTCTTCTGGACCTGAAGAGAGCAGGTCTGATCGGCAGTCGTCGCGGCCGCAAGGGCGGCTACGAGATGATCAAGGAGCCGAAGCGGGTGTCGCTCGCCGAGGTCTTGCGCCTGATCGACGGACCGATGGCCCCGCTTCCCTGCCTGTCGCGCCGCGCCTACC
>WOZM01000234.1 GCA_011620265.1 Paracoccaceae bacterium | reverse complement strand
AGCGGCGGCGCGAATTGGCCCAGCTGGCGTTCCTCTCCTCGTCGCCCGAGGCGAGCTCGACGATCTGCGTGCGCCGCTCCGGCCCGCCACGGGCGCCCCGGCTGATGTTGTGGGGAAACCGGACCTCGTGGAACGCCATTACATGCCCCTCCGCCCGAGCGAGACGGCGCGGGCGATGTCGGCGGCGACCTGCGTGCGCGACTGCCGGAAGCTCTCGGCATCCCGCGCCATGATGGTCACGTTGACGCCGCCGCCCGCGCCGTAGGTCTGGGCCTCCCGCCGCGACAGCACCCGCTCGCCGCGCTGCAGGATCGCGGGCACCTCGTCGTGACGAAGTCCGGCCATGCCGCCGCCATGCATTCGGGGCGCAGCGGCGAAGGCCATCGCCGCGACCATGCGCGAGGGCCCCGCGGACCCCACCATCCCGCCCGCATGCAGGACGTTGGCGAAGATCCCGCCTGCGCCGGAGAACACGCCGGAGAGCGCATTGGCGATCGGCCCGAGGATGAACCGCCGCGCCGCGAGTTGGGCGAGATCGGCCAGCAGCGTGGTGACGAGATCGCGGAAGTTCAGCTTGCCGGTCTTCACGAACTGGCCCACGGCGTTCTCGGCCGACTGGAAGGCGCCGACGAGGCTCTGGCCGATGTCACTGCCAATGTCGCGGGCCTTACTGGCGTAGTCCGACAGCGCCGCCGTGACCGCCTGCCAGCCCGTGACGGCGGCCTCGGTCGCGGGCTCCGCTGCCGCAGCAGCAGCTTCGGCCGCCGCACCGGCACCAGTCGCGGCGCGGCCGGCGTCGCCGAGCGCCGTCTCCAGCCGCTCGGCAGCACCGGTGGCCTCGGTCAACGCGTCTGCACTGGCCTCGTCGGTGCCGCGCACCGCGTCGCGCAGGGCCTGCCAGCTTTCGAGGGGCGCACGTGCCCCTTCCGCCAGATCGCCTGCCGCGCCGCGATAGAGGTTCGCGGATTCGAGCGCGCGGTTCGACGCCTCGGTCAGACCGAGATCGGGCGCGGTCAGCGGGTTGTCCTCGAAGGCCCGGTCGAACGCCGCCTGCGCCGCTGTCGTGGCAGCGCTGGCCGCACCCTCGAAGCGGTTCTCGATCTGCCCGAGGTCGAGGTCGGGCACCAGCGAGATGCGGCGCTCCGACCCGAGCGCTTCCAGCCCCTGGTTAATGCCGCCGATGAAGCTGTTGATGCGCGAGACCACGCCGTTCAACATCGCCTCGACGCCGTCGACCAGGCTGTTGGCCGCCTGGAACGCCAGGTCACCGATGGCGGCGGGCAGCAGACCCCAGATCGCCTTGATCGCCTCGTAGGCGCCCTCGAACGTGTTCGCGGCGGTGTTGCCAAAAGCCATAACGCTCTCGATGGCGCTCTGCATTCCGGAGGCGGCATCGGCCTTCAAGTCGAAGAACATCGCCGTGGCGGCCGCGCCCGCCGCAGCCGCGCCCATCCTGATGCGTTGCCAGACCTCGACGGCGAGGTCCTTCAGGAGCGACATGGCCTCGCCAAAGCCGCCCGCGCCGGACACGAGGCGGGTGAACTGATAGACCAGCTCGCCCGCGCCGACGATCAACGCGCCGATGCCGGTGCGGATCAGCGCGCCGCGCAGGACGACCAGCGCCGTGGCGAGGCCACGGACGGAGAGTACGGCGGCGGCCATGCCAGCCACCCAGCGGCCCGCGAGAAAGGCCGCGAAGGTCGCGGCGTAGGTGGTCAAGCGGCCGATGTTGTCGAAGAGACCCCGGATCGCGATGCCGAGCGGGCCGGTGCGGCTGGCGACCGCCGCCATAGCGTCAGCGACGGCTTCCAGTGCCGGTGCGGCGGCGACAGCGAGCTGGTTCGACAGACCGCGCCAGATCAGCCCGAGCCGGGAGATCGCATCGTTCGTCCGCTCGATCTGGTCGGCATCCTGCTCCGAGACGACGACCCCGAAGGCAAGGACGTCCTCCGTCGCCTGGCGCAGCGTCGCGGTGTCGATCCGCGACATGGCGATGGAGCCTTCCTCGCCGAAGAGCTGGCCTGCCACAGCCGCGCGCTCGGCGGCGGGCACGAAGCTCTCGATGGCGGCGTTGATGGCGCCGACGCGCTGGTCCAGCGGCAGGGCGATCAGCTCGTTGGCCGAGAGCCCCAGTCGGTCGAGCGCGTCAGCGGCGGGGCCGGTCCCGGCGGCCGCCTGGCTGAGACGGCGCGTCAGATCCTTTGTGGCCTGCTCGATGCCGGACATCGACACGCCCGCCAACTCGCCCGCCCGCTCCAGGGTCTGGATCGAGGCGACCGTGGTTCCCAGCGACTGCGCGAGCTTGGCCTGCGCATCCACCGTCTGGAGGCCGGAGCGGATCATCGCCACGCCCGCGGCGGCAGCGGCGGCCACGGCGGCGGCCGCCGCGACCCGGACCCGCCGCGAGAAGGCCGCGAGCCGAGCGTTGGCCGCCTCCATCTCCCGGCTGAGCCGCCCGAAGCCGCGCGATCCGGCCTCGCCGACGCCTTCCAGCTCGGCGCGCACCTGCCGTCCGCCCACGGCCGCGAGGCGGACGCT
>WOZM01000199.1 GCA_011620265.1 Paracoccaceae bacterium | reverse complement strand
CAACATGTCCGAATACCAGGAAGCGCATACCGTTTCCTCGCTGAAGGGCGCGCCTCCGGGCTATGTGGGCTATGGCGAGGGCGGGGTGCTGACCGAGGCGGTGCGGCGCAAACCCTATTCGGTGGTGCTGCTGGACGAGGTGGAAAAGGCGCATCCCGATGTGCACGAGATATTTTTCCAGGTCTTCGACAAGGGCGTGATGGAGGATGGCGAAGGGCGGGTGATCGATTTCAAGAACACCCTGATCCTGCTGACCACCAATGCCGGCACCGACATGATCATGGATCTGTGCGCCGACCCCGATCTGATGCCCGATCCCGAAGGCATGGCCAAGGCGCTGCGCGATCCGCTTCTGAGAATCTTTCCGCCCGCACTTCTGGGCCGGTTGGTCACCATCCCCTATTACCCGCTGTCGCCCGACATGATCGCCGAGATCACCCGGCTGCAGCTTGGCCGGATCAAGCGCCGGGTGCAGGCCGCGCATGGCGTGCCCTTTACCTATTCCGACGCGGTGGTGGATACGATCGTCGGCCGCTGTCAGGAACTGGAATCGGGCGGGCGGATGATAGATGCGATCGTGACCAACACCATGCTGCCCGACATTTCCGCCGAATTCCTGCGCCGGATGATGACCGGCGGGGTGATCAGCAAGGTGGCGATCGATGTGACCGACAGCAATTTTACCTATGCGTTCGATTAGGAGGATTTCATGGCCGATACAGACAAGAAGAAGATGAAGGCAGAACTGAACGCCAGCCCCTTTGCCGAGATGGACAAGAAAACCGCCGACTGGATCAAAGCCAATCCGGCGCTGAAAAAGGTGTTCCTGCCGATCCAGTATTCGCAGATGGTCGAACTCGACAAACGCAAGTGGAGCGCGTCCAGGCTGAAGGACGCGCTTGACGGGCTGGCGCGCTATGACCTCAAGATCCTCGCCCATCGGGCGGCCGTGCATTACAAGGCCGCGATGAAGCAGGGGCCCAAGGGGCAATTGGCCGCCGAAAAGCAATTGCCCGGCGATTACAAGGAAACCCGCAAGGAATTGCTGAAAAAAGCCTCGCTGGCCATCGAAGAGGTGGTGGCCGACAAGGGCAACAACAAGCGCGGGCTGAAAGATGGCAAGGCGGCGCTCAAGAAGCTTGACGGGATCGACGAGCGCAAGATCTTTGCCGAACCGGCAAATCTTGCCTCCAGGGCGATGAAGGATCTTTCCCGCGCCCTGACCGCGGCAAACGGCGATGCCAGGCAAGAGGCCCGCGCCCTGACCGAGGCCACCAGGGAAATGACCGCCGCCGACAAGCTGTTCGAGGATCACGCCCGCGAGGCCCTCGCCGCCGTCAGCCTGATGCGTGGCCTGCCCAAATCGATCAGGGACGATGCCGCCCCCGAATTGCGCGCCTTTGGCGACATGGTGAAAAAGGCCGATGGCACCCTGGCCGCCTTCGAGACGGCGATGGAGCGTTTCGGCAAGGAAATGGACGGGGCGATTGCCGTGACCAAGGCCGGCAAACCCGATGCGCGCGATGCCGACCGGCTGGCAAAGGAACTGGCCAACACCTCGGCCGAGACGAGGACGGCGCAGGCGGTGATGAAGGACATGAAGATGCTGAGCAAGGAATTCGACAAGGTGGAGAAATTGTTGAAGTGAGCAATATCGCCGATACCGTTCCGGGCCCCGGCAAAAGCGCCGGGGCCGGGCCTGCCGGGCTGGGGCGGGCGCGGCTGCGCGGCTTTCTGGAACGCGACCGGGTCAGGAACACCATTCTGGCGCTGATCATCGTCAATGCGGTCACGCTGGGCATGACCACATCCGACACGCTGATGGCCCGGTTCGGCACGCTCTTGATGCTGTTTGACCAGTTGGTGCTGGGGATTTTCGTTCTGGAACTGACGCTGAAGCTTTATGCCTACGGGCTTGGGTTTTTCCGCAATGCCTGGAACATCTTCGATCTGCTGGTGGTCAGTGTCGGGCTGTTGCCGCAGGGGCACGGGCTGTCGGCGCTGCGCGGGCTGCGGGTGATCCGGGCGCTGCGCATCCTGTCGGCGGTGCCGCAGATGCGCGCGGTGGTGCAGGCGCTTCTGGATGCGCTGCCGGGGATGGGCGCGGTGATCGTGATGCTGAGCGTGGTCTATTACGTGTTCTCGGTGATGGCGACGATCATGTATGGCGCGGCCTTTGACGAATGGTTCGGCACCATCGGGCGGTCGGCCTATTCGCTGTTCCAGATCATGACGCTGGAATCCTGGTCGATGGGCATCGTGCGCCCGGTGATGGTGCAATTCCCGATGGCCTGGGCGTTTTTCGTGCCTTTCATCGTGATCACCTCTTTTTCGGTGCTCAACCTCTTTATCGGTCTGCTGGTCAACACCATGCAGGCGGCGGTGGAAGAAGAGACCGAACAGGAATTCGAAAAGCTGCGCGAACTGGTGCGCCGCGAAACCGACCAGGTCGATGCCCATGTCTTGCAGTTGCAAGACGAGATCCGGGCGCTGCATGCGCTGATCGCAGGAAAAAGTGGTGGAAAATACGGCGGGCAACACGGGGCT
>WOZM01000181.1 GCA_011620265.1 Paracoccaceae bacterium | reverse complement strand
GACGTGCACTTCGAATGCAAGACCGCCTTCGAATGGACCTGGGACACCGAGCCCAAGAAGTTCGAATGGGGGCCGGGCGATTTCATCTACATCCCACCCTATGTCGCCCACAAGCGGTTCAACACCTCTGACACCGAGGCCCGCGTGGTGGTCTGCAACAGCCGGGTGATGAAGAGCATCGGGCTGGACTGGTTCGACCAGCTCGAACCTGCGGAGGGGTTCGAGGATCTATGGGTGCCGCCCGTGGACTGAGCCGCCCCGAATTTGCCGGACCGACCAGGGGAAAGCCATCGTCACAGCCCGACCGACGCGATCTCGCCCCCTTGGCCCTCTGACCGCCGCGCCTCCGGGCGGGCGCGGCAAGGCGGCAAGACGGGCCGGACACCATCGGACGCAAACGACAGGAGCGCCCGGCGGGGCCCTCCCTCTTGGTCGTGGTCAGCGCCGCCGCCATCAATGGTGATGATGGGGGTGGTGATGATCGTGACCGTGGCCACTGGCGTGGAACTGCCGCGCCGGCCCGGCAGACTCGGCGTGACCGTCGCTCATGGCCTCGATGACCGCGCGGTACAGATCGGCCTCGGGGGGAAGCTGCCCCGCCATGAAGCCCGCCAGCCGGGCAAAGGCGATCGCCTGGCAAGCCACCGCATCGACCATCTCGTCCTTGCTGGCATGGGCGAGATCGGTGAGGATACGCCGCAGACCGGCCTCGAACAGCTCACCCATGTAGGCGCCGCGCCGCGCCGCGTTCTCAAGCCCGACCGGGCCCTGCGGGCTTGCGGGCGCCTGTGCGTCGACCCCGGCCCGTCCGGCCATCGCGCGGACCTGTTCCAGCAGTTCTAGGCCAAGTTGCGAATTGTCTTCCAGTTCACCGCACATCGTGCGCTCCTTGTTGAGGCAAATAATATGTCCAGCATTTTCGATAGAGCGCGGCCGAGGCAAGCCGTTGGCGGTACTCTGCCTGGGTCGGCTCATCCAGCGGCTCAGCCCCGCCGAGCGCCCGCGCACGATAGGCGCGCTCCGCGTTCTGTTCGAGATAGATCGCCCGGCACACCGCCTCTTGCAGCGACGCGCCGACCAGCACCGAGCCATGCGCGCGCAGCAGCGCCCCCGGGCCGAAGCCAAGGCATGAGACCACCGCCGCGCCGCGCTCGGCCGACGAGATCGAATGGCTTTCGCCGTAAACCGGCAGATCGGCCACGAGGCTGCCCTGCGGCATCACCACCGGCAGTTTGGCATTGCAAGTTGTGAACAGCGTGCTCCAGTTCGGGTGGCCATGCACCACTGCGGCGACGTCGGGGCGGGCGTTTAGGATCGAAACGTGCAGCATCAGTTCGTTGGGCGGTCGTTCGCCGTCGATCAGGGGCCCCGCCATCGCCAAGCGGCTCAGTTGCGACGGCGTCATGCGGCGCCGGTCCGAAGAGCCCGAGTTGATCAGGAAAGAGCCGTCGTCGAGCCTGAGGGAGACATGGCCGTTATAGTCGAGCACCCCCGCCGAAACGAGAATGGAGATCGCGTCGCAGACCTCCTGCGCACGGTTTTCCCGCATGGATTTCCCTCCGCTCGCGGCCCCTCCGGCCAGAATTCGATTGCGACCACGGTAGGGGGAAGTTACGGTCCGGTCAATGGACCGATAATCCGCATGGAGGAACAGTACATGGCCGACGAGCCAAAGCCCCATTCGGTCGACGACCATATGTTCGGCGACTTCTTTCCCCATGAACACGGCGAGGATGCCGACCACGATCACGACGACATCGACCCCGGCCCGCTCGAGGACAACCCGATCTGGCAGCGCGACAACGTGGCTCTGACCTCGGTCGGGGTCGATATCGGATCGGCCGGCACCCAGGTGATCTTCTCCAATATCCACCTGCAACGGGTGAACGACAGCCTGGCCAGCCGCTACGTGATCGTGGACCGCGTGACGGCCTACGAATCACCGGTGCGCTTCACGCCCTTCTCCGACGCCACGACCATCGACGGCCACGCCTTGGGGACGATTATCGACGACGCCTATGCCGCGGCCGGTGTGCGCCCGGGCGATATCGACACCGGCGTGGTGATCCTGACCGGCGAGGCGCTGCGGCGCGAGAACGCCGCCGCGATCGCCGATGTCATCGCGCGCAAGGGCGGCGATTTTGTCACCGCCATGGCGGGCAACCACATGGAGGCGATGCTGGCCGCCTACGGTTCGGGCGCCGCCAGGAAAAGCCATGACGAACAAAACCGAATCCTGAACATCGACATCGGTGGGGGCACCACCAAGCTGGCACTGATCGACAGGGGAAAGGTCGTCTGGACCGCCGCCCTGCATGTCGGCGGGCGGCTGATCGCCACCGAGAACGGCGCGGTTACCCGGCTCGATCCGGCGGGCGCGCACCACGCGCGCGAGGCCGGCGTGCCGCTGGCGTCTGGCAACACGGTCGACTCGGCGCAGATGACCCGCATCGCCGCGCATATGGCCGACATCGTCGTCCGCGCGGTCCGCGAAACGCCCCTGAAAGACGACGTGGCCGGGCTTTACCTGACCGACCTGCCCGAGGATTTCAGCGA
>WOZM01000060.1 GCA_011620265.1 Paracoccaceae bacterium | reverse complement strand
GGCGAAGATCATCTCGCGCATCACCGTCAGGCGGTCCTCGTCGAAGAACATGTGCTCGGTGCGGCACAGGCCGATGCCTTCGGCCTCGAACATCCGCGCGGTGCGGGCGTCGTCGGGCGTGTCGGCATTGGCGCGCACGCCGATGTCGCGGACATTGTCGGCCCAGTGGAGAAGCGTCGTGAACCATTCGTCGAGCGCGGGTTCCAGCATCTCCGCGGTGCCGGCCAGAACCTCGCCGTTGGTGCCGTCGACGGTGATCACGTCGCCTTCGCGGAAGAGGCGGCCGTCGCGAACCTTCAACACCTTGTCGCGGGCATTGAGGCTGAGTTCCGACGCGCCGACGATGCACGGCAGGCCGAGGCCGCGGGCGATCACCGCGGCATGGCTGGTGATGCCGCCCCGCTCGGTCAGGACCGCGACGGCGGCATGCATGCCGCGGATGTCCTCGGGCGCGGTTTCGCGGCGGACAAGGATGCAGCGTTCGTCACGCGCCGCCGAAGCCTGGGCGTCGGCGGCGGAAAACACGATCTTGCCGGAGGCGGCGCCGGGGCTCGCCGCGATGCCGCGCGCGATCCGGTCGCGCGGCAGGCGCGGGTCGATCTGGTAGTGCAGAAGCTCCGACAGCGCGCGCGGCTCGACCCGGAGGATCGCCTCCTCGCGGCTGATGACCTTGTCCTGCGCCAGCGTCACCGCGATGCGGACGGCGGCGCGCGACGAGCGCTGCATCTTGACCGCGTCGATGACCTTGAGCGCGCCGTTCTCCAGCGCGAATTCGATCAGCATCTCCTCGCGGAGCTTCTGGCGGCAGCTTCGGCACTGGTCCTGAAGCGCCGCGAAGACCTCCGGTGCGGCCTCTTCCAGCGAATGGCCGCGCTTGTCCTTGACCAGATAGAGCGTCTCCTCGGCCTTGCGGTTGGCCGGATTGAGGCCGCGGAACCGCCCCGTCACCTGCGGCGCCCCGGTCACGCCCTCGACAAGCTGGATGGTGCCGGAGCCGGAAAGCCCCGGCCCCACCGCCTGGGCCATTTCCTGCACGATGAGGCCGAGCGCCGCGTCCGACGGCGCCCCCTTCGCCTCGCGCAGGAGCCGCGCGGTCGTGCCTTCCCAGGCCCGCGCCATCGAGCGCAGCACCTCGCCGATCTGCTTGGCGGGGGATTGCGGAAACGCCTCGTCCATCTCCGCCTCGTAGGCCGCGAGCGCGGCGGCGAGCGCTTCGGACGAAGGCTCGGCGGTGAACATGTCGGGGTCGAGCCGCGCGACATGGATCGCGTAGGACTGCACGAAGCCGAGATAGAGCGCGTTGGCATGGGCCGCACCGTGGTCGCGGAGCAGTTCGGCGTGCTTGGCGGCGTTCATGCCGACGTTCAGCACCGTCCCCGGCCCGCCCCAGTCGGGATTGGCCGGCGACGGCCGGATCGAGACCAGCGCGCCGGCGAAGACCGCCGCCAGCCGCGCGGTATCGGGCATCTGGCCCGTCGCGATCAGGCGCACGGTGTCGCAGGGCAGCACCACGGTCCGGGGCACCGGCAGGTCGATCCGGATCAGCCTCTGCAGGCACTTGGCCCGCCAGCCATGCCGCGCGGAATCGATCGCCGCGCTCGGCGTGATCTCGGTGAATTCGGCGAAATCGGCGTGTTTCTGCACTGCGGCGTTCCCTTGATCGGCCGCAGAATACGCGCCTGCCGATTCTGCGCAAGGAAAAGCCGAGCCGGCGCGGCCGCGCCGCCGGATCAGCCGCCGGCTTGCACCCGGGGCACGCTTCGGTCATGACTGGCGACGTCGGAAAAGGAGCGGACGCATGGCATTGCCGGCCCGGCAACAGCTGAAATACTGGAGCATCGCGGCGGCGGTGTTCTTCGTGCTGTTCTGGGGGCTCGGCAACGTCATCCTGCCGTTTCTCGTGGGCGGCGCCGTGGCCTATTTTCTCGACCCCGTCGCCGACCGGCTCGAACGCGCCGGGATGAGCCGGACGGCCGCGACCTCGGTCATCTCGATCGGCGCGGTGTTGATCTTCATCATGCTCGCGCTCCTCATCGTGCCGATGCTGGTGCGCCAGCTCTCCCAGCTGGTGAACGAGGCCCCGACGATCTTCGGCGAGTTGCAGGGGTTCCTGACCACGAAATTCCCCTCGGTCATGGATCAGGAAAGCGTCGTGCGCGAGACCCTGAATTCCATCGGCAAGACGATCCAGGCGAAGGGCGGCGAGCTGGCGGGCGGGCTTCTCTCCTCGGCGCTGTCGGTGATCAACGCCATCGTCTTCATCGTCGTGGTGCCGGTCGTCGCCTTCTACCTGCTGCTCGACTGGGACAACATGGTCGCCAAGATCGACGGCTGGCTGCCGCGCGACCACCGCGAAACCGTGCGGATGCTCGCGCGCGACATCGACCGGGTGCTCGCGGGCTTCGTGCGCGGCCAGGTCTCGGTCTGCCTGATCCTCGGCACCTTCTATTCGGTGGCGCTGATGGCGGCGGGGCTCGATTTCGGGCTGATCGTCGGGGCCATCGCGGGTTTGATCACCTTCATTCCTTACGTCGGCGCGCTGATCGGCGGGGTGCTGGCGATCGGCCTCGCCTTCTTCCAGTTCTGGGGCGACTGGGTGCAGATCGGCATCATCGCCGGCATCTTCGCCGTCGGCCAGTTCCTCGAAGGCAACATCATCACCCCGAAGCTCGTCGGCAATTCGGTCGGGCTGCACCCGGTCTGGCTGCTCTTCGCGCTCTCGGCCTTCGGCACGCTCTTCGGCTTCGTCGGCATGCTCGTCGCCGTCCCCGTGGCCGCCGCCTTCGGGGTGCTGGCCCGATTCGGGATCTCGCAATACCTCGACAGCCGCCTCTACAAGGGCCTGTCGGAGGAGGACGAGGCCTGACATGCCGCGCCAGTTGACCTTCGACCTGCCGGTGCGCCCCGCACTGGGGCGCGAGGATTTCCTCGTCTCGCCGTCGAACGCCGAGGCCGTGGCGATGATCGACGCGCCCGCGCTCTGGCCGCAGCGCAAGCTCCTGCTGATCGGTCCCGAAGGCGCCGGCAAGAGCCATCTCGCCGAGGTCTTCGCCCGCGAGCGGCAGGCGATGATCGTCGAGGGAGGACAGATCTTCGATCCCGGGATCCCGCCCGACGCCGTCGTGGTCGAGGATGCCGAAAAGGTGGCCGGACGGCACGAGGAGACGCTCTTTCACCTCCACAACCGGATCGCCGAGGCCGGCGGGCTTCTCCTGCTGACGGCGCGCCGGGCGCCGGGCGAATGGGGGTTGCGGCTGCCCGACCTCCTGTCCCGGATGCAGGGCACCGCCGTCGCCACGCTGAACCCGCCCGACGACGCGCTGCTCGGGGCGGTGCTCGTCAAGCTCTTCGCCGACCGCCAGATCACCGTCGCGCCCGCGCTCGTCGGCTGGCTCCTGCCGCGCATGGACCGCTCCTTCGCAGCCGCCCGCCGGCTTGTGGCCGAGCTTGACGCGCGGGCGCTGGCCAGGGGCAGCGCCGTGACGCGGGCGCTGGCCGCCGAGGTGCTGGACAGCGACGCACCCGGCGCGTCATGATAATCCGCGCGCGACATGAAATCGTTACGAAATGGGACCGATAAGCCGCATATGACCCAGGCAGATTTCCTCAAGGCCCCGTTCCCCGCCCCCGTGACCCTGCCCGAGGCGGAAATCACCGGCGCGCACCGGTTCTTCAACCGCGAAATGAGCTGGCTCGCCTTCAACTGGCGCGTCCTCGACGAGGCGCGCAACCCGCGCGTGCCGCTTCTGGAACGGCTCAGGTTCCTGTCGATCTCGGCCACCAACCTCGACGAGTTCTACACCGTCCGGGTCGCGGGCCTGCGCGAACTGGTGCGCGAGGGCAACGCGCTGCCCTCCGACGACGGGCTGAGCCCGGCCGAGCAGCTCAAGCTCATCAACGACGATGCGCGGCGGCTGATGCTGATGCAGCAGACCGTCTGGAACAAGCTCAAGCGCGAGATGGAGACAGCGGGGATTGTGCTTCTCACCCGGTCGAAGCTGACGAAGAAGGACGAGGATTTCCTCGCCGACTACTTCCTCAACCGGGTCTTCCCGGTCCTGTCGCCTTTGGCCATCGACCCCGCCCATCCCTTCCCGTTCATCCCCAATACCGGCTTCTGCCTCGCGCTCGAGCTGGAACGCGCGACCGACGGGCGGCGGCTTCAGGCGCTTCTGCCGATCCCGCAGCAGATCGCCCGCTTCGTCGCGCTGCCGGGCGGCAAGCGCTTCCTGCCGATGGAGGAGCTTCTGCTCCTGCATCTCGGCTCGCTCTTCCCCGGCTACCGCGATACCGGCCATTGCAGCTTCCGCGTCCTGCGCGACAGCGACCTCGAGGTCGAGGACGAGGCCGAGGATCTCGTGCGCGAGTTCGAGACCGCGCTGAAACGCCGGCGCCGGGGCCAGGTGATCCGCATGAAGATCACCGCCGGCGCCCCCGAAGCCCTGCGGGCGCTGATCATGGAGGAACTGGCCGTCACCCCCGACGAGGTGATCGAGGTCAAGGGCATGGTCGGGATGGCGGACCTGAAGGAACTGGTGCTCGACAGCCGGCGCGACCTGCAATGGCCCGCCTTCACGCCCCGCGTTCCCGAGCGGGTGCAGGACCATGACGGCGACATGTTCGCGGCGATCCGCCAGAAGGACATGCTGCTGCATCATCCTTACGAGACCTTCGACATGGTGATCCGCTTCCTCAACCAGGCGGCGGCGGACCCCAACGTGCTCGCGATCAAGCAGACGCTCTACCGCACCTCGCAGGACAGCCCGATCGTCGCGGCGCTGTGCGATGCGGCGGAGGCGGGGAAATCGGTGACCGCCCTTGTCGAGCTCAAGGCCCGCTTCGACGAGGCGGCGAATATCCGCCAGTCGCGGCGGCTCGAACGCGCCGGCGCCCATGTCGTCTACGGCTTCATCAACTACAAGACCCACGCCAAGATCTCGACCGTGGTGCGGCGCGAGGGCGATACCCTCGTGACCTACACCCATTACGGCACCGGCAACTACCACCCGATCACCGCGCGCATCTACACCGACCTCAGCTTCTTCACCTGCGATCCCGCGCTCGGGCGGGATGCGACCAAGGTCTTCAACTACCTCTCGGGCTACGTGCAGCCCGAGGGGCTGGAGAACATCGCGATCTCGCCGATTTCGCTGAAGCCGCGGCTTCTCGAACTGATCGCGGCCGAGGCCGACCATGCCCGCGCCGGCAAACCGGCCGGGATCTGGGCCAAGATGAACTCGGTGATCGAGCCCGACGTGATCGACGCGCTCTATGCGGCGTCCCAGGCGGGGGTGAAGATCGAGCTCGTGGTGCGCGGCATCTGCGGGCTTCGCCCCGGCATCAAGGGCCTGAGCGAGAACATAAGGGTGAAATCCATCGTCGGCCGCTTCCTCGAACACAGCCGCATCGTCTGTTTCGGCAACGGCCAGGGCCTGCCCTCGAAGAAGGCGCGGGTCTTCATCTCCTCGGCCGACTGGATGGGCCGCAACCTCTCGCGCCGGGTGGAGACGCTGGTCGAGATCATGAACGACACGGTGAAGGCGCAGATCGTCAGCCAGATCATGGCGGCGAACCTCGCCGACGAGGCGCAGAGCTGGGTCCTCGGCCCCGACGGGCGCTATTTCCGCGACCTGCCCGACGGCCGCGACGATCTGTTCTCCTGCCACCGCTTCTTCATGGAAAACCCCTCCCTGTCCGGCCGCGGCTCGGCCGGCGCCAAGGACGTGCCGAAGCTTGCCCACACGGTGGAATGAAGGGTAAAGCGTGGGACGGAGCCGCGAATCCCGAAAGCCCCGGAGGGCGAATGCCATGGACGCGACGAGCGAGACGCATGGCGACGAGTGGGGGCCATTCGGCCGGCCGCTTTTCGACGACCCCTCGGCGCGGGCGCTCGAGCGGGTGGGCGTGGTCGATGTCGGCTCGAACTCCGTCCGTCTCGTGGTCTTCGACGGTGCGGCGCGCAGCCCGGCCTATTTCTACAACGAGAAGGTCATGGCCGGCCTTGGCCAGGGCCTGGCGCAGACCGGACGGCTGAACCCGCAAGGCCGCATCCGTGCCCTCGACGCGCTGAAACGGTTCGCGGCGCTGGCGCGCGGCATGAACCTGCCGCCGCTGACCTGCGTCGCCACCGCCGCCGTGCGCGAGGCCGTGGACGGGCCGGAGTTCCAGGCCGAGGTCGAGCGCGAGACCGGGCTCAGGCTCTGGGTCATCGACGGCCCCGAAGAGGCGCGGCTCTCGGCGCAGGGCGTGCTTCTCGGCTGGCCCGAAGCCGAGGGCCTCGTCTGCGACATCGGCGGCAACTCGATGGAACTCGCCGAAGTGTCCGGCGGCAAGGTCGGCCGCCGCGTGACCTCGCCCCTTGGCCCCTTCCGGCTCCAGCAGGTGCCGGGAGGCAAGAGGGGCCTCGCCGCCCATATCCGCGCGACGGTGGAGGCGCTCGCCGCCGAGATCGGCACCGGGCATGAGCGCATCTACCTCGTCGGCGGCTCGTGGCGCGCGATCGCGCGTCTCGACATGGAGCGGCGCGCCTATCCGATGACGGTGCTGCACGAATACCGGATGGGGCCGCAATCGGTGCTGCAGACGGTGAACTGGATCGCCGAGAACGATACCGACGCGCTCCGGTCGCGAACCGGCACCTCGGCGGCGCGGATGGACCTGGTGCCGCTGGCGAGCCAGGTGCTCCGGCAACTGGTCCTGACCTTCCATCCGAAGGAGATCGACGTCTCTTCCTACGGCATCCGCGAGGGGCTGCTCTACGAACAGATGCCCGAACGCCTGAGAATGCGCGACCCGCTGATCGAGGCCTGCCGCTACGCCGAACGGACGATGGCGCGGATGCCGGGCTTCGGCAAGAAGCTCTACGCCTTCATCCTGCCGATCTTCCGCGGGCTGAGCGAGGAGCGGCTGCGGATCGTCAAGGCCGCCTGCCTCTTGCACGACACGACCTGGCGGGCGCATCCCGACTACCGGGCCGAGGTCTGCTTCGACAACGCCACCCGGGCCAATCTCGGCGGGCTCAGCCATCCGGAGCGGGTCTTTCTCGGGCTGGCCCTCCTGCACCGCTACAAGAACTCCCGCGCCGGATCGCGGCTCGAACCCCTCTTCGCCTTGCTGAACGCGCACCAGATCCAGGAGGCCGAGGTTCTCGGCAAGGCGATGCGCTTCGGCGCGATGTTCGCGGTGAAATCGCCCGAGGAAGCGGGCGAACTGGTCTGGCGGCCGAAGAAGAAGGTGCTGGAGCTGCGGCTCCATGCCCGGTCGAAGGCGCTATTCGGCGAGGTGGCGCAGGCCCGCTTCAAGTCGCTCGCCGACGCGCTCGGCGCCGAGACGAAGGTGACGCTCGTCGCCGGGTGACGACGCCTCGGGCGGAGCGCATGCCGCTCCGTAAGGTGGGTTCAAACCCACCTTACCTTGGCGGACCGTTCCCTGGTTCGTGCCGTGCGAAGGTTCGTAAGGTGGGTTTGAACCCACCTTGCCCGAAAAGCCGCGGGGCCCCTCAGATATCGATCTCGTCCCCGGGTTCGGGTGCCGCGAGTTCGGCCGGGCTCTTGCGGCGGATGATGATGTCGCCGTTCGGCAGCAACTCGGGCGCATGATAGTTGCGGATATCGCCGATCATCTCGACAAGCTGGCCAAGCGCCGGCCCCATCTCGTCCATCGCCTCGTCGAAATCCTTCTGGAGATCCTTCAGCGTCGGCCCGACCTCGTCGATCATCGAGCGCAGGATGATCTTCGCGCCTTCCTCAAGCAGGCTGAACCCTTCCTCGGCCGTCGCCTCATCGTCCTTCCCGACGTCCTGTCCGACGGCGGGAAGGCCGGCGATCAGCAGAATGGCGAAGGCGGACACGATCCGTTTCATGGCCCCAATGTAGATCCTCACGGCGAATTTTTACAGGGCGGGATCAGAGATCGACATCAATCGTGACCGGGAAATGGTCCGAGGCGGTCAGCAGCGCCTCGCGCAACTCCGGCACGCCGTAGCAGCCCGGATCGTCGAACGGATGCCAGATCCGCCATTTCGGCGCCTTCGCGCGCAGGTCGGGCGAGACCATGATGTAGTCGAGCAGGGCCGAGAAATACTGCCCCTTGTCGCCGAGATAGAACCGCGCCGTCGAAGGCATGGCGGCAAGCTTCTTGCCGAAGGCCACCCGCGCATGCGGATCGAAAAGCCGCGTCTCGTGCGGTTCGTCCCAGCCGAGCACGATCTCCACCCCCGAGCGGCCGAAGAGCTTCTCGTATTCGTCGAGGCCCGGACCGTCGTTGAAATCGCCCATCACGATCAGGCTGTCGCCAGCCTTCAGATGTTCGAGCACCCGCTCCCGGAGCCAGATGCACTGCGCGAGCTGTTTCCGGCGGTTCTCGATGGCGAGCCGCTTGATCTGCGCCTCGCCGTTCGCGCCGTGCGGGGCCTTCGACTTGATGTGGACGCCGATCATCCGGAAATCGACGCCGCCGGCGGTGCGCGCGGCGACCTCGAGCGGCGGCTTGGAAAAGCGCACGACATCGAGCGTCGCGTCGATGTCGAGGTCGATCTTGTAGCTCCCGTCGAAGCGCGGGCTCGCCATGCCCTCGACCGGCTGGTCCGGCAGGCCGATCGGGTCGTGCGCGGCCGACATCCGGTCGGGATCGTAGAGCAGCGCGATTTCCTGCTGGGTATCGTTCTCGTAGCCGATCAGCGCCTTGCGCGTCCGCAGTTCGTAACGTGCGGCGAAGGCTTCGAGCATCTCCACCGTCTTGTGCCGGCGGTTGTTGTCGGGCGCCTCGACGATCATCACCGCGTCGGCGTCGATCGCGGTGAAGACGATGCCGAGCGAGGCGAGTTGGTCGGCCCGGGTCACGTTGTAGCGCGCCGACCAGCCGCCATCTTCCAGAAGCGCGCCCTTGCGGTCGAAGAGATTGCTGAACCACTCGACATTGTATGTGGCGATGCGCATGGGCCTCAGGCCGCCTCTTTCGCCTGGATCTCCTCCCAGGCGCGGTTCACGTCGATCAGCCGCTGTTCGGCCATCTTCAGCGCCTCGTCCGGCAGGCCGCGGGCGCGCATCCGGTCGGGATGGCTGTCACGCACCGCCTGCCGCCAGGCTGCGCGCACATCCTTGAGCGGCGCGTCGTGCGGCACGCGCAGCACATCGTAGGGATCGCGCGGCGCATCCGGCACGAAGCGCGTCAGGAGCGAGCGGAAGCAGCGCTCGTCCACGCCGAAGATCCGCGCCACCTCGCGCAGGAACGTGTCCTCGTGCGGGTGGAACTCGCCGTCGGCCATCGCGATGTGGAAAAGGCCCTCCAGCAGGTCGACGAGGACCGGGTCGCCCGACCCGAGCATCGCGGCGATCTTGCCGGCATAAAGCTCGAACCCCGCCACATCCTGACGGGCGAGGTTGAAGATGCGGGCGGCGTTGACCTCCTCCTCTGCCGGGATCGCGAAGACCTCGCGGAAGGCGGTCACCTCGTCCCGGGTCACCTGTCCGTCGGCCTTGGCCATCTTGGCACCGAGCGCGATGACCGCGATGGTGAAGCCGACCGAGCGTTCCGGCGGGGTCCTCAGCCGGTCGAAGACGGTCGAGAGCCCCTCGCCCTTGGCAAGGGCGGCAAGCGCGTCGGCGATGCGGGTCCAGATCGACATGGCCCCACCTTAGCCGCAGCGCAGCGCCGTGTCAGGGGGGAAGAACGTCCGGATTGTCGCCTCAGCCAAGGCGTTTCATCATCAGCACGAGGTCGAGCCAGCGGCCGAATTTGCGCCCCGCCTCGGGGTAGCGGAAAGATGCGTCGAAGCCGATCCGCCGGTGGAAGGCGATACCCGCCTCGTTCTCGCCCGACACGCCGGCGAAGAGCGTATGCGCGCCCCCCGCCCGGGCATGGTCCTCGAGCCGCGACATGAGCGCGCGGCCGGCCCCCTTGCCCCGCAATTCGGGGGCGAGAAGGATCGTGTGCTCCATCGCATGGGCATATCCCGGCCCGCTGCGGAACTGGTCGTAGGAGGCAAATCCCACCGCGTCGCCGTCGCGCGCCACGAAGAACTCGCGACCGGCCGCGCGGCGCTCGGCGATCAGGGCGCGCAGGCTCCCGGCGGTCTTTTCGAGCGTGGTGAAGGTGATCGTCGTGTCGCGGATGATCCGGTTCCAATGCGCGACGAGCGGCGCGATGTCGGCCTCCTCGGCCGGGCGGACGATCATTCGAGCACCCTTTGGCCGTGCGGCGTGGCGATGGTCGCCCGCAGCGCCCGGTCGCCCGCCACGTGCGCGATGCGCGGGTCCGAAAGCGGCAGCGCCGCGCGGAGCGCCGCCGCGTCGGGATGCGCGATCTCGAGCCGGACGAGGCGGCAGCCGAGGTCGGGGAGTGCGGCGGCGGGATGCAAGGTTTCTTTCCACTCGATCAGCGCCGGGAAGGCGTCGTCGCAGGGCAGGCAGCCATCCGCCGGCACCCCCATGCGCCAGCGATAGAGCCCGCGTTCGAGGTCGACCGCCCGCCCCGCCCCCGCCGGCGCGCGGCCAAGGGCTGCGTCGAGGTCTTCGACCCGGACGATCCAGTTCGACAGCCGCGGCGCCCCGGAAAACCGGTCGAGCCGGAACCAGCGCGGATGCGGCGGCGCGGGCGCGGCGGGGTCGATGGCGATCACCTCGAGGTATTCGCCGGGGCCGAGGCCCAGCAGCCTGTTGTGGGTGCCCATGAAGGGATGCGCCCCGCCCGGGCCCACCGGCACGCCGAGCGCCGCCTCGACGGCGGCCGCCCCCTCGTCCAGCGTCGCGGCCGAGACCGCCAGATGATCGAATGCCGCCATGTGCCCTCGCCGTTTCCGGCGCATCCTAGAGCGGCACGGATTTCCCGCAAGCGGGGAAAAGCGGCCGGACTTCGGCAGACATCCCCCGCCCCGGCCCCATCCTGGACCAAACGCACCGAAAACCATCGGGATTTCGGATGGCCTTCCTGCGCGCCCTCGACCGTTCTTGCTGTCACGATGCCGCCGGAGACGTCCTGTTCATGGCCGCTTCGCGTGTCGCGCCGATCGTCGCGAATTCCGGCCTCCCGGACGGCTGCCATGTGCTCCTGCTCAAGACATTCTCGGTACTTCTCGATGGCGAGGGCCTGTCGAAACCGCCGATCCTGTGGATCGACGACGGGCTTGTGGCGGTCTTCTTCTTCCTCATCGGGCTGGAGCTGAAGCGCGAGATGGTGGAGGGCAAGCTGACGATCCCTTCGGACGTGATGTTGCCGGGGATGGCGGCGCTCGTCTGCATGGCGGCGCCGGCGCGGGTCTACCTGTCGCTGGACGGGACGGACCCGGTGACGCGCGGCGCCCGGGCGCGCCCGACGGCGACCGACATCGCCTTCGCCGCCGGCGTGCTGGCGCTTCTCGGCAAGCAGGTGAGTGTCTTCGGCCCGACCTGGCCGATCGTCAGGGCCGGCTGGGCGGGTTGCCGCATGCGGCGGTTTCGGCCGGCGGGATCGGCACGGTCACGGCCGGCAGCGTCCCGGTCAGGCTGTCGAGGAAGGCCTCGACCTGCGCCAGCGCGTCGAGCAAGGTCGATTTGCCGGCATTCGGCCGGAGCGCCTTAGGGCGCCGCATCCCTCACCGGGGATTCGTGGGCGCGCGGCTGCACCGCGCCCTCGCGGGGGCAGCGTCGGGCCGGGCGCCCCCAACCCCGGGACAGGCCGATGACGCCGGTCATCCCCGCGCCGCCCGGATCAGGCCAAGAATGTTCTTCGCCGCCTCGGGGATGTTGGTGCCCGGCCCGAAGATCGCCTTCACGCCGGCCTTCTGCAGGAACGCGTAGTCCTGCTGCGGGATGACCCCGCCGCAGATCACGAGGATATCGCCCGCCCCCTTCTCCTTCAGCGCTGCGATCAGCTTCGGTGCGAGCGTCTTGTGCCCCGCCGCCTGCGACGAGATGCCGACGACATGGACGTCGTTGTCGACCGCGTCCTGCGCCGCCTCTTCCGGGGTCTGGAACAGGGGGCCGACATCGACGTCGAAGCCGATATCGGCGAAGGCCGTCGCGATCACCTTGGCGCCGCGGTCATGGCCGTCCTGGCCCATCTTGACGACGAGCAT
>WOZM01000255.1 GCA_011620265.1 Paracoccaceae bacterium | reverse complement strand
CAGGACTTGCGCGTGCCGCCCAGCAATCACTTCGAGAAGCTGCGCGGCAATCTGGCGTGGCTGCATTCGATCCGCGTCAACCAGCAATGGCGGTTGATCTTCCGCTGGGATGGCGCGCGCGGCGAGGCGGACGGAATTTATCTGGACGATCACAGCTACCGATGAAAGCGAGGCAAAGATGCTGACCACCAAGCGCAAGCCGGCGACTGTCGGCGAAATTCTCACCGAAGAGTTCATGCAGCCGATGGGGTTGACACAGGGTGCGCTCGCCGAGGCGATGGGCGTCCAGCGCAAGCATGTCAACGAACTGTGCGGCAACCGCAGGAACGTGACGGCGGCGACCGCTCTGATCCTTGCCCGCGTGTTCGGCAACAGCCCCGAGTTCTGGCTCAACGTGCAGCGGCGCAGCGATCTTTGGGAGGTGATGAACACGCCGAAGGAGCGCGAGCGGATCAAGCGCGCACGCCCGTTGCAGAGCGCGGCCTGAGTCGTGCGACCGCACCGCTCGGGCCAGAACATCGGTTGAGAAGGAGACATTGCCCATGACCGTACCGCAGCGCGCTGCCCTTTACCTGCGCGTCTCGACAGCGCGGCAGGCCGAGCATGATGTCTCCATCCCCGATCAGAAGCGCCAGGGCGAAGCCTATTGCGCCTCACGCGGCTATCAGCTCGTCGAAACCTATGTGGAGCCGGGCGCATCCGCCACCAACGACCGACGCCCCGAGTTCCAGCGCATGATCGAGGCGGGCACGTCCAAACCCGCGCCATTCGACGTGGTGGTGGTTCACAGCTTCTCGCGCTTCTTCCGCGACCACTTCGAGCTGGAGTTCTACGTCCGCAAGCTGGCGAAGAACGGCGTCAAGCTGGTCTCCATCACGCAGGAAATGGGCGATGACCCCATGCATGTTATGATGCGCCAGATCATGGCGCTCTTCGACGAATACCAGTCCAAGGAGAATGCCAAGCATGTGATGCGGGCCTTGAAGGAGAATGCGCGACAGGGCTTCTGGAATGGCTCGTTGCCGCCCATCGGCTACCGTGTGGTCGCCGCCGAGCAGCGTGGAGCCAAGACCAAGAAGAAGCTGGAGATCGATCCGCTTCACGCCGACACCGTGCGGCTGATCTACCGCCTCGCACTAGAAGGCGACGGTACGACCGGCCAGATGGGCGTCAAGAATATCGTCTCCTACCTCAACCGCCGCCGCATCTTCACCCGCGATGGAGGCCGTTGGGGCATCGGCCAGGTCCACCGCATCCTGACCCGCCGCACCTACATGGGCGAGCATGAGTTCAACAAGCGATCCAAAACCAAGGAACTGAAACCGGTCAGCGAGATCGTGACGGTTCCCGTTCCGCCGATCATCGACCGCGAGACGTTCGACGCGGTGCAGGCGCGGCTCAAGGCCCGTAATCCCAAGGTCATGCCCGGCCCGCGTCATCAGCGGCCCAACCATGCTCACCGGCCTCATCCATTGCGCCAAGTGCGGCGGAGCGATGACCATCCGCACCGGCAAGGGCGGGCGCTATCGCTATTATGCCTGCTCCATGAAGGCGGCGGTTACCGCCGCGACCACCTGCGCGCGCTCGCCCAACGTGTCGAAGTCGCCGAAGGCGAGGTTCGGATCATGAGATCGAAGACCCGGCTGCTTCAGGCGCTTACCGGAAAAACCAGCGTAAACTCAGTGCCCACTCAGGGACTGAAGTGGCGGGCCGTGCGGGAACCAGATGAGAACTATGTCTACGCTATAGCCCTCTAAAATCCCTCTTAATGCGCTTTGGCAGGGCGACGAGTGCGCGTAGCAGAACCCGACCGCACCGGCTATCTCCCGGAAACACGCCTGGTTGTTCAGAATTTTGACGCTTGACGTATAGCGTCAATTTCCATATGGTTGTTGGCGCATGATCCTGAGCTATCGAGATAAGAAGACGGAGCAGTTTGCGGAGGGGGAGTTCGTCAAAGCCTTTCAGGGTTTTGAAGATCAGGCCGCTCGGCGGCTGTCGATCCTGAACGCGGCGCTCTCGCTCGATACGCTCCGCGCCCTACCGGGAAACCGGCTAGAAGCGCTCAAAGGAGATCGCGCCGGACAGTATTCCATTCGCATCAACCAGCAATGGCGAATCTGTTTCGAGTGGCCGACCGGTCAGACCGGGCCGGGCAATGTTGAAATCGTGGACTATCACTGAGGAAGGAGGTCAGGCCATGTTTATGAGAGCCGTACATCCCGGCGAAGTCCTGAAGGACGAGTTGGAAGAACTGAACGTGACGCCAACGGAGTTGGCGCGCCAGATCGACGTGCCGCCGAACCGCGTCAGTCAGATCATCGCAGGTAAGCGCGCCGTGACCGGCGACACTGCGTTGCGCTTCGGGCACTGGTTCGGCACTGATCCGCAGTTCTGGCTCAACCTGCAAAGCGCTTTTGAAATCCGCGTCGCGGAAGAAAAAGCCGGGCGGGAGATCGCGCGGCTGCCGGTGCGTGCCAGAGCGTCGGGGCCTGACGCCCCGAACGTTGCCTAAGGACGTCAGCAACGATAACTGAATCGGACCGGTTGGTACGCAGCTGCGGCGG
>WOZM01000055.1 GCA_011620265.1 Paracoccaceae bacterium | reverse complement strand
CGGCGCTCTGCGGGCGTCATCTGGTCGGGCGGGAGCGGATTGGGGCGTTTCATGCGGGCCTCGGAGCGGTCGTCTCCTCTGGCCTCTACTCACCGTGATCGCGAACCGTCCCATGACCGCTGTCAGTGCACGGATCGCGCCCATCCGGACTCGACTCAGGGTTGTTCGGACTGATAGAACATAGAATGAACATTTGAATCTGAGAGGAAGGGGTTCCATGGGTTCCGACATCAAGAAATTTGTAAATCCGAAGTTTCTCAACAGCATTGACGTCGTGCTCATGCGCGCTCTCTTCGCGCGCCATTTCAAGAACGAAGGCATCCCTGTCACGTTCGAGGGGGACGTCGCCGAAGTCCGCAAACGGATGACCGACTATTTCGCGACCCCGATCACCGACTGGTCCGAAGGGCTGATCGCCGATCTGCATCGGGTCGCCGAGCTTGGAACCGGCGAAGGAATGCAGCTCATGCTGAACGAGGCCCTCCGACGGAGCGTGATCCTCTATTCCGAGCCCGCCGACGAAGAGGCCGACCCGGCTCCGGTAAGGCACGAGCCCAAGCATGTGGCGCTGCTCGCCTATCTTCATCATCACCAGATCTTCGAAGCAGCGGCCGATTTTCAGGCGCTGCGGGCGCCGACCGCCATGGCGGAGTTTCGCGGGCCGCAGCGCGATGTGGGAGCGGATCTGACAGAGGAGGCATCGGCGGCATTCAAGGCCGCCATCGTGAAGCTGTTCGCGCAGGACCTGCAGGGCGATTACTGCCGTCTCGGCCCCTACGAGGAGGATGGCGAAATCAACCTCGTTGTGAGCCATGGCGCGCCGGTGACGACCACGCCCATCGTGGCGGGCGACCGGGAACAGATCATCACCCTGCGTGCGGTGAAATATGCGGCGCTCCGCTATTCATCGAACGAAGGTCTCTTGCGCATCGGCGGCGTGCCGAGGGCGCAGCAGGCCGAAGTGGCGGGCATCTTTGCCGAACACATCCTCGGCGCCCCGGTTTCTTAGCGGGCAATGACGCGCGCGATCTCTACACCCTCGATCCCATCACAGCGTTCGGTCCGGATTTCGCATTCCAGCATGCGTTCGACGAGAGGATCCTCGAAGTTCGGATCGTGGCGGCAGCGGCCGATTTCTTCGCCGAGGATGAGGATGGCGAGTGGCGTTATGTGCGCAGTTGGGAATCGAAGGACGCATCCGGCGCGGCGCTCCGGCATTTCAAGGCCAGCGAGGTGCGGTTCGGCCGCGGGTGGCGTCTGGGAGAAATCACGTTCCGGGTGTTTTTCAAGAGCGATGCGAAACAGCCGGCCAAGGTGACCGTGCGTTTGAAGCCGCCCGGAACGCTCGCCTTCCGTCGCACCCGGTTCGAAAAGGCGATCCACGCGCTGGTCGCGCGCAACGGACTCGAGAAGGATCGCGATGCTGATCTGGTTGTGGAAGCGGCTGAGTAACGGCGGAGCGGAAGCCAGTGTCTCCGGCCGGGCGCTGCGCCGCTTCCCCGAGCGGGAGGTCGAAGGGCTGCTTCGGGCGCGGGTTCTGATCGAGCAGCGGAAGGCCGACAGCTGGTCCGTCTGCGTGCATTGCGACTGCGGGCTCGATGCACGACCGATCCGTGCCGTAGGAGATCAGCTACTTGCCTGCTGTCCGCGCGACGTCACAGCGGACGTGGTGCTGGAGCCGGACGACCTCCGCCGGTTCGGGATCGACGCCGACAAACTGATCTCGGCCATGGCAGCATCCGGCGGATTGCTGGCGGCGGCCACCGTCGTTTCGGACGGGCTTTGGCTGCTGGGACGGCTGCCAACGGGTATCTGCGTCTTTCTCTGCCGCGACACGCATGTGCTGATGGCGCCTGCCACCATCCTCGCGACCAGGATGGCCGCCGGATCGGCACCCATCACCGTCATCACCATCGACCTCGACCCGACAACTGAACTGCAGTTGCGTGCGGCCGGTATCGAAGCCCGCTCGCTCACCGAATGCGTCCTGGTGGACGATCGCGGCACGGAGCATATCGCGCTTGACCGACTTTCGCCGATCACCGTCACCGCGCCCCGCCTTGTCCTGAGCCGGAGCCGCCAGTCGGCAATGTTCGACGGACGTCGCCTCGATCTCACGCCACAGATGTTCGCACTGATCCGGCTTTTCGCTGAACAGGCCGGGCAGCGCGACCCCTTGCTGCGCAAGGAGACCATCGACGCGCAGACCGGGCGTCCGGCGAACGAGATCGTGCGGGATCTGCGCAAGGCTCTGGTCGGATGCGGCCTGTCGCGGGCGGCCGCCGACGCCCTGATCGTCACTGTGCGTGGCTACGGCTATCGCCTCGGCATCGCTCCCGCAAAGGTGGCCGTCGAGGACTGAGTCCTCCGCACACAATCCACACACAACAAGCACACGCCAAACACACCGAAAGCGTCGGCGGGTCCGGCAGTCTTGGAACAACAGCAATGATGTTCCGAGGCTCCCACCATGTACCCACCAATTACCCCTGCCGACCTTTCCACGCTGATCGCGGAGGCCGATGCCGCTGCACGCCGTCTGCGCCGCAAGCTGGTTCTGCCCGCCGC
>WOZM01000293.1 GCA_011620265.1 Paracoccaceae bacterium | reverse complement strand
TCGGTTCCGGCACGAAATGCGCCGGATCCTCGCCGCCCTCGCCGCTGTCGGACTTTGCCCCGATCCGGTTCATCGCCACGTTCAGCGTCTTGTGCGCTTCCGGCGACAACGCCCCGAGCGACATCCCCGGCGTCACGAAGCGCTTGCGGATCGAGGTGATGCTCTCCACCTCCTCGATCGGCACCGGACGGCCCAGGGGCTTGATGTCGAGAAGGTCGCGCAGATGGATCGGCGGGTTCGCCCGCATCGCGGCCGAATACTGCTTCCAGAGGTCATAGGACGCGCGGTCGCAGGCCGATTGCAGAAGGTGCATCGTCTGCGCTTCCCAGGCGTGCTTCTCGCCCGACCGCCGCGCCTTGTAGAAGCCGCCGATCGGCAACACGTCGGTGCCGCCCTTCCAGCCCTTGGCGTGGATCTCCTCCAGCTTGTGCTGGATGCCGCTGACGCCGATGCCGGAGATGCGCGAATGCATGCCGGGGAAGTATTCCGCGACCATCGCGCGCGACAGCCCGACGGCTTCGAAGTTCAACCCGCCGCGATAGGAGGAAATCACCGAGATCCCCATCTTCGACATGATCTTCAGAAGGCCCGCGTCGATCGCATCGCGATAGCGCCGCATCGCGTCGATCAGCGTGCCCTCGATCAGCCCCCGGCGGATGCGGTCGGCAATGGAGTCCTGCGCGAGGTAGGCGTTGACCGTGGTCGCGCCGCAGCCGATCAGCACCGCGAAGTAATGCGGGTCGATGCATTCGGCCGCCCGCACGTTCAGCGAACAGAAGGTGCGCAGCCCCTTCCGCGTCAGCCACGAATGCACCGCGCTGGTGGCCAGGATCATCGGCATCGCCACCTTGGCCTCGCCCTGATGCTGGTCGGTCAGCACGATATGGCCGGCACCCGACCGCACGGCATCCTCCGCTTCGGCCCGGATCCGCTCCAGCCCCTGGCGCAGATCATCCGGCTCCGCCCCGGCGGGGAAGGTGCAGTCGATCATCGCGACCGATCCGCCGAACTGGCGCACCATCTCGTCGAACTCGGCGTTGGCGATGAACGGGCTCTCCAGCACCAGAATCTCGGTCTGCGAGCTGTTCTCGTCGAGCACGTTCTTGAGGTTGCCGAAACGGGTCTTGAGGCTCATCACCCGGCTTTCGCGAAGCGAGTCGATGGGCGGATTCGTCACCTGGCTGAAATTCTGCCGGAAGAAGTGCGACAGCGGCCGGTACTGCTTGGACAGGACCGCCGCCGGCGTGTCGTCGCCCATCGAGGCGATCATCTCCTTGCCGTCCTCGGCCATCGGCGCGAGCACCTGCTCAAGCTCCTCGAGCGTATAGCCCGCCGCGATCTGCCGCTTGCGCAGCTCGCCCCCCTCGAAGAGCGCCTTTTCCGGCACGTCGCGCATCATCGCGTTGAGGTCGGTGACCTTGGCCAGCCAGTCGGCATAGGGCTGCGCGCCCGCCAGCCGGTCCTTCATCTCGGCATCGTGGTAGAGCCTGCCTTCCGCCATGTCGACCGCGATCATCTGCCCCGGCCCCAGCGCGCCCTTCTCGCGCACCACGGCCTCGTCCACCGGCACCATCCCGGCCTCAGACCCCGCGATCAGCAACCCGTCGCCGGTCACGACATAGCGCAAGGGCCGCAAGCCGTTGCGGTCGAGCCCGCCGCAGACCCAGCGGCCATCGGTCATCGCCAGCGCCGCCGGCCCGTCCCACGGCTCCATCACCGCGTTGCAATAGGCATACATGTCCTGCCACGGCTTCGGCATCTCGACCGCCGATTTCGACCAGGCCTCGGGCACCAGCATGGTCTTGGCCATCGGGGCGGACCGGCCGGCGCGGACCAGAACCTCGAAAACAGCGTCCAGCGCCGCGGAATCCGACGAACCCTGCGCCACGATCGGCTTGATATCGCCCGCCTGCTCGCCGAACGTGGTGGAGGCCATGCGGATCTCGTGGCTCCGCATCCAGTTGAGGTTGCCCTTCAGCGTGTTGATCTCGCCGTTATGGGCGAGCATGCGGAACGGTTGCGCCAGCCACCATTGCGGGAAGGTGTTGGTCGAGTAGCGCTGGTGATAGATCGCAAAGGCGCTCTCGAACCTTTCGTCCTTCAGGTCCGGGTAGAATTCCGCGCAATCCTGGGCCAGGAACATGCCCTTGTAGATGATCGACCGGCAGCTGAGCGAACAAAGATAGACCCCGACGATCCCGGCGTTCGCCGCCGCCTTCTCGATCCGCCGGCGGATGACGTAAAGCTCGCGCTCGAACGTCTCCTCGTCGACGCCCTTGGAATTCTTGATCAGGATCTGCTCGATCTCGGGCCGCGTCGCGTTGGCCTTCTCGCCCAGCACCTCGGTATTCACCGGCACGTGGCGCCAGCCATAGATGTAATACCCGGCGCGCAACACTTCGGTCTCCACGATGGTGCGGCAGGTCTCCTGCGCGCCGAAATCGGTGCGCGGCAGGAAGACCTGACCGACCGCGATCAGCGCCTTCATGTCGGGCTCGTGCCCGGTGCGGCGGATCTGGTCGTAGAAGAACGGCACCGGGATCTGCACATGGATGCCCGCCCCGTCGCCGGTCTTGCC
>WOZM01000180.1 GCA_011620265.1 Paracoccaceae bacterium | reverse complement strand
TGGCCTCCAGCGCCTTCAACCGCTTCTTCATCGTCTCCAGGTCATTGCGCTGCCATCCGCGTCGGCGCCGCCGCGGATCACAATGTCGCCGACAACGATCTCCACATCAGACGCGGCGCGCACCGCTGGCGCCTCCACTGCCGCGCTCTCAACCACACAAGCTCCGCGAACATTGGCAACGCCGCCATGCTCTCGGGCACGACCAGGGCGCCTTTGCGCATCTGCTTGCGCCAATCGTAAATCTGCCAGCGGGTCGTGCCATGCCTGCGCGCAACATCGGCCACCTTCACCCCCGGCATCATACTCTCGGCCGCGATCCGCGCCCGATCCGCCTTGGTGCGCCGCCGACGACCGCTCGGACCCTCGATCACCTCCAGCCGCGAAACCCCACCACCCCTTGAGCCGTCCAAATGGACGCCCAATTTGTCGTCTCTCTCCAAATCCAAATCCTCCTGCGCACATGTGCGCGAAGAATGCCCGCATCAGATCAGCAATGGCAGGAGGTGGTCGACATCGCGCTTACGAAAGGTTCGAATTCTGATTCAATGCAAACCCGAACGCTATAGCCAGAGGATCAGCAGCAGGTTGAGCGCGAGGCTCCAGATCAGCACCCGGTCCGGGCGCAGGACCCTGCCCCTGCCGGAACCGGTTCGCCCCGCGAGCGGTTCGGACAGGCGCTGCACGTAGAGCCCGTAGAGCGGTTCGAACCCCTGCCGGACAAAGGTCGTGGCCGAGGCGTGGTTGCCTTGCCAGACATGCGCGTCGATCCGGGTCGCCCCCATCCCGCGCATCGCAAGGCGCGCCTCCTCGATCAGCCGGGTGCCGATGCCGCGCCGGCGGTAACCGGGCAGGATCGAGATGTCCATCACCGTGCCGACGATGTCGCGCTGATCTTCCTGCCGGTCGAATTCCTGAACCCGCAGGAAGACATGGCCGACGACCCTGTCGCCCTCGCGGCAAACGATGAGCCGTGTCGCGGGAAAGGCGGGACCGCGGCGCCCGCGCCCGAAATGGTCGCGGACCAGCCGGTCGATCTCGTTGTCGAGGCCGGGGGGAAAGGCTTCGGGCAGGCGTTCCTGGTGTTCCCGGTGGGTGATCGCCGAGATCGCCATCACCTCGGGGAGGTCCTCCGGCCGTGCCGCTTCGAAGCGGAGCGCCGTCACGCCAGCCGCCCCCAGAGATCGTATTCCCCGGCCTCGTCCACCTCGACCGTGACGATATCGCCGGGGGCGAGCCCCTCGACCCCCGCGTCGATGAAGAGGTTTCCGTCGATCTCGGGCGCGTCGGCCTTGGTCCGGCAGGTCGCGCCCTCGGCATCGACCTCATCGACGATGACCTCGATCCGCTGTCCCACCTTCGCGGCGAGCTTCGCCTCGGAGATCGCCTGCGCCTTCTCCATGAAGCGGTTCCAGCGGTCCTGCTTGACCTCTTCGGGGACGTGATCGGGCAGCGCGTTCGACCGCGCGCCGGCGACGTTCTCGTACTGGAAGCAGCCGACGCGGTCGAGCTGCGCCTCGTCCATCCAGTCGAGGAGCGTCTGGAACTCGGCTTCCGTCTCGCCGGGATAGCCGACGATGAAGGTCGAGCGGAGCGTGATCTCGGGGCAGATCGCGCGCCAGGCGGCGATCTCGTCGAGCGTCTTCGCCGCCGCCGCCGGTCGCGCCATGCGCTTCAGGGTGTCGGGGTGGGCGTGCTGGAAGGGGATGTCGAGATAGGGCAGGATGAGGCCTTCAGCCATCAGCGGGATGAGGTCGCGCACATGGGGGTAGGGGTAGACGTAGTGGAGCCGCACCCAGGCGCCGAGCGCGCCGAGGTCGTGGGCGAGGTCGGTGATATGCGCCCGGTGCCCCTTCGCCTCGGCATGTTTCAGGTCGACGCCATAGGCCGATGTGTCCTGGCTGATGACCAGAAGCTCCCTCACCCCCGCATCGACCAGCTTCTCGGCCTCTCGCAGGATCGCATGGGCGGGGCGGGAGACGAGCCGGCCGCGCATGTCGGGGATGATGCAGAAGCGGCACTTGTGATTGCAGCCTTCGGAAATCTTCAGGTAGCTGTAATGGCGCGGCGTCAGGCTGACGCCGGTCGCCGGCAGGAGATCGACGAAGGGATCGGGCGAGGGCGGCACCGCGGCGTGGACGGCGTCGAGCACCTGTTCGTACTGGTGCGGCCCGGTCACGGCGAGGACGGAGGGATGCGCGCCGGTGATGTAGTCGGGTTCTGCCCCGAGGCAGCCGGTCACGATCACCCGTCCGTTCGCCGAGAGCGCCTCGCCGATCGCCTCGAGGCTTTCTGCCTTGGCGCTGTCGAGAAAGCCGCAGGTGTTGACGATCACGGCATCGGCGCCGCCGTAGTCGGGCGAGATCGCGTAGCCTTCCGCCCGGAGCCGGGTCAGGATGCGCTCGCTGTCCACCAGCGCCTTGGGGCAGCCGAGCGAGACCATGCCGATCCGCGGCTGGCCCGGACGGGCGGCGGTGTCGAAGATGGGCTTCGGCGCGAGGTCGGGGCGGAGGTCGGGCGGGTTCTGGGTCATCGGCGCCATATAGTGGAACGCTGCGGGGGCGGGAAGAATTTTGATCCGGAATTCTTTCCGCCGGCGGGAAAATCCTCGATCCGCGGCTTTTCGGGTTCCGCCACCGGGGGCTCGAGCCTCAGGCCCGCAGTCGCCAGCCGGTGCGGAAGATGAACCAGACCGCGCCGACGCCGAGCCCGAGGAAGGCCGCGACCGCGAGAAGCGAGGCCGCGACCGGCACATCGGCCTGTCCGAAGAACGACCAGCGGAAGCCCGAGACGAGGTAGAGGACCGGGTTGAGCCGCGCCACCCCTTCCCAGAACGGCGGCAGCATCGACGCCGAGTAGAAGGCGCCGCCGAGGAAGACGAGCGGCGTCACCACCATCAGCGGGATGAATTGCACCTGCTGCCAGTCCTTCGCCCAGATGCCGAGGAGGAAGCCGAAGAGCGAGAAGCTGAAGGCGGTGAGGATCAGGAAGGCCAGCGCCCAGACCGGATGCGCGACCGGCAGATCGACGAAGAAGAGCGCCGTGAGATAGATCACCACCGCGATGATCACCGATTTCAGCGCCGCAGCACCGACATAGCCGAGGACGACCTCGATGAACGACACCGGGGCGGCGAGGATCTCGTAGATCGTGCCGGCGAATTTCGGAACGAAGATCCCGAAGGAGGCATTGGCGATCGACTGCTGCAGCACCGTCAGCATGATCAGTCCCGGCACGATGAAGGCGCCGTAGGAGATGCCCTCGACCGACTGGATCCGCCCGCCGATCGCCGCGCCGAAGACGACGAAGTAGAGCACCGTCGACACCACCGGCGAGGCGAGCGATTCCCACGGCGTCCGCCAGAACCGCGCCATTTCGTGCTGGAAGATCGTCCGCAGGGCCTGCCAGTTCATGCGCCTTCCTCCACCAGTCTCAGGAACACCTCTTCGAGCGAGCTCTGCTCGGTCTCGAGGTCGCGGACACCGATCCCCGCCTCGGCGAACCCGGCCAGAAGCCGGGCGATGCCGCTGCGGTCGGCGCGGGTGTCGTAGTCGTAGCGGACATGGGTGCCGTCCGCCGACAGCGTGAGGCCATGCCCGGCCAGCGCCGCGGGAAGTGCCGCCAGCGGCGCGGCCAGCTCCACGATCAGCCGCTTGCGGCCGAACTCGTGCATGAGCTTCGCCGTGTCCTGCAAAAGAAGCAGCCGGCCCTTGTCGATGATGCCGATGCGGTCGGCCATCTCCTCGGCTTCTTCGAGGTAATGCGTGGTCAGGATGATCGTCACCCCTTCGGCCCTGAGATCGCGGACGACCGCCCACATCTCGCGGCGCAGGTTCACGTCGACGCCCGCCGTCGGCTCGTCGAGGAAGAGGACGCGGGGCCCGTGCGACAGCGCCTTGCCGATCAGGACGCGGCGCTTCATGCCGCCCGAAAGCTCGTTGAGCCGGGCGTCGCGCTTGTCCCAGAGCGTGAGCGAATTCAACACCTTCTCAAGATGGGCATCGTCCGGCTTGCGGCCGAAAAGCCCGCGCGAGAAGCGCAAGGTGTTCATCACCGTCTCGAACGGCTCGACCGCGATTTCCTGCGGAACGAGACCGATGAGCGCGCGCGCCGCGCGATAGTCGCGCACGATATCGTGCCCGCCGACGCGCGCCGCGCCCCCCGTCGGCTTGACGAGGCCGCAGAGGATGGAGATGAAGGTGGTCTTGCCGGCGCCGTTCGGGCCGAGCAGCGCGAGGATCTCGCCCTCGCGGATGTCGAGCGTCACGCCCGACAGCGCGGCCGTGCCGCTGGCATAGGTCTTGGAAAGGTCGCTGACCTCGATGATGGGGGGCATGGGGGGTCTCCTGCTCGCGGGCGGGAGGCTAGCCCTCTGCGGCGGTGAAGGGAAGCAGGCTCCTGCCGCTTCCCGACAGGATCAGCGCCGCCGGTCCCGGCGCGAGGACATCGGCTGGAACGCCACGCCGACATGCGCCTCGCAATAGGGTTTCCCCTGCTGCGTGGTGAGGCCGCAGAACCAGAAATCCTCGGTCGCGGGATCGCCGATCGGCCATTTGCAGGTCCGCTCGGTCAGTTCCATCAGGCTGATCCTGCGCGCCTTCTTCTCGACCTCGCGGACCGAGGCGAGCGCCTCGGGGCTGATCTCGCCGGCCGAGGGCTGCGGCGGCAGCGGTTGGCCGGCCGGGATGATCTGCTTGCGGCCCGGACTCGCCTGCACCGGGGCGGCGGGGGCGTGTTCAGGGCGCTGGGCTGCGGGTTTCGCCTCCGTCCGCGCGGGTTTCGCGGCCGTGGGCCGGGCCTCGGATTTCGGGGCGGGATCGGCGGGCTTCGCCTTCACCGGCTCCGGCGCGCCGCCGACACGGTTCGAGAGGCCGAGCCTGTGGACCTTGCCGATCACGGCGTTGCGGGTGACGCCGCCGAGTTCCTTGGCGATCTGGCTCGCCGACTGGCCCTCGCCCCACATCTTCTTCAGCGTCTCGACGCGTTCGTCGGTCCAGGACATGACTGATCCTCGGGTTTGGGGCCATTGGCGCGGCGGTCGCTGGCGACGGACGGCAGGCCCGGAATACGGTTATGCCCATTCTAGCTGGGACATGCCGAGATACAAGCGACGGCCGGCACTTTCAAGCCCGGTGCGGGATCACGACGCAGAGGGGCGCATCGCGCTGGCAGCGACGGCAACCAGAACCGGAAGCGACACAAGGAGCGCGAAGTCCTGAGGGACCCGCAGCAGGATCGCCGCGGATCCCCCGATCGCCGCCCGGATCCCCGGCCGGATCATCAGCCATTTCACCCGTTCCGGGGGCGCGCGCAGCAAGAGCCCGATGGTGTAGATCGTCGTCGGGCAGGGCGTCACGCCGAAGGCGGGAACCGCAGGCCAGCGTCTGCCCGCCATGATTCCCACAAGCGCGTGGCCCGCCACAGCGAAGATCGCGAGGACCAGTCCCGCCACCGCCACCCGATCGCGACTCGCGCGAAACCGCAGGTCCGGGTTTCGCACGGCTGCGCCGGCCAGAAGGATCGCCTCGGCGACGAAGATCGCGGCGAACGCGACCGCCATCGGATTGATCCGTGAAAAGTGACGCCGGTTATAGCCGACGCCATTGGCCAGCCTCATCGTCGCGAGGACCGGCAGCACTGTGGGTCCTGACGCGCCACCGCGCCGCATTGGAGCGGGCGAATCCATCGAGGAACTGCTCGACCGTGAACGGCATGGCGACTGCACCCCGATGACCTGATGCGACCGAAGCCTGCCCGGCACTCCGATCCCGCGCCATGACCGAGATCAAGCGTTGCGCCTTCCGGATGTCGGGCGTGGACAAGCTGCGCTTTCCGCGCTATTGGCCTCACCCATGACGCACCGGACCCACCTCGCCACCCGTCCCCGACGCCGCCGCTTCCGCGCCTGACGTCCGTCTGCCCGTGGCGCCGCGCCACATCCCCCGCACATCGTTGACACGGCCCTCCCCTTGAGGCACCCCTTGGCCTTGCAATCCGGAGTTCACGCATGATCCCGTCGATCCTTCCGACCTACAACCGCGCGCCGCTTTGCTTCGAGACGGGCGAGGGCACCTGGCTCACCGCGACGGACGGGTCGCGATATCTCGACCTCGGCGCCGGGATCGCGGTCAACGCGCTCGGCCATGCCAATCCGGAGCTTGTCGCGGCGCTGACCGAACAGGCGGGCCGGCTCTGGCATGTCTCGAACCTCTACCAGATCCCCGAGCAGCAGCGGCTGGCCGACATGCTTGTCGAGAAGACCTTCGCCGACACGGTGTTCTTCACCAATTCGGGAACCGAAACGGCGGAACTCGCGATCAAGATGGCGCGGAAATACTGGTACGAGAAGGGCGAACCCGATCGGATCGAGATCCTGACCTTCGAGGGCGCCTTCCACGGCCGCTCCACCGGCGCCATCGCGGCGGCGGGGTCGGAGAAGATGGTCAAGGGCTTCGGCCCCCTGATGCCGGGCTTCCGGCATCTGCCCTGGGCCGACATGGCGGCGCTGAAATCCGCGATCTCGGAGCGGACGGCGGCGGTGATGGTGGAGCCGATCCAGGGCGAGGGCGGCATCCGGCCGCTCTCGGACGCCGAGATGAAGACCATCCGCCAGCTTTGCGACGAGACGGGCGCGCTCCTGATCCTCGACGAGGTGCAATGCGGCGTCGGCCGCACCGGCCGGCTCTTCGCGCATGAATGGTCGGGACTCGCGCCCGACATCATGATGGTCGCGAAGGGGATCGGCGGCGGCTTCCCGCTCGGCGCGGTCCTCGCCACCGAGCGCGCCGCCTCCGGCATGGTGGCGGGGACCCACGGCTCCACCTATGGCGGCAACCCTCTCGGCTGCGCCGTTGGCGCCCGGGTGCTGGAGATCGTCTCCGACCCCGCCTTCCTCGCCGAGGTGAACCGCAAGGCCGCGCTCTTCCGGCAGAAGCTCGAAGGGCTCGTCGCCGCCCATCCGGACGTCTTCGAGGGGGTGCGCGGACAGGGGCTGATGCTCGGCCTCGTCTGCAAGGTGGCGCCGGCCGACATCGTCAAGGCGGGCTACGACCAGCACATCCTCACCGTCCCGGCCGCGCACGAGGCGCTGCGCCTCCTGCCGCCCCTCACGATCAGCGACGACGAGATCGCCGAGGCGGTCCGCCGCCTTGACGCGGCCGCCACGCAGTTCGACTCCGCCCCTTCTTCTGTTTGAAAATACCTTCGGGGGTCCGGGGGCAGACAGCCCCCGGCTCCGGCCCTGGAAAGACCCGTGACATGACCCATTTTCTCGATATCAACAAGACCGACCCGGCATCCTTGCGGTCGATGATCGACAACGCGATCGCCATGAAGGCGGCGCGGAACGGCCGGCCGAAGGGCTCGCCCGACGACGACCAGCCGCTGAAGGGCCGCATGGTGGCGCTCATCTTCGAAAAGCCCTCGACCCGGACGCGGATCTCCTTCGATGTCGGCGTCCGGCAGATGGGCGGCCAGACCATGGTGCTCTCCGGTGCCGACATGCAGCTCGGCCATGGCGAGACCATCGCGGACACTGCGCGGGTTCTGTCGCGCTACGTCGATCTCATCATGATCCGCACGTTCGAGGAGGCGACGCTTCTGGAGATGGCCGAATACGCCGACGTTCCTGTCATCAACGGGCTCACCAACCGGACCCATCCCTGCCAGATCATGGCCGACGTGATGACCTACGAGGAGCATCGCGGCCCGATCGCGGGGCGGAAGGTCGTGTGGTCGGGCGACGGCAACAATGTCTGCGCCTCCTTCCTCCACGCCGCCGGTCAGTTCGGCTTCGACCTGACCTTCACCGGACCCGAGACGCTCGACCCCGAACCGGGCTTCGTCGCAGAAGCCCGCGCCAGGGGCGCCACGATCACCATCGAGCGCGACCCGATGAAGGCGGTGCAGGGCGCCGATCTCGTCGTCACCGACACCTGGGTCTCGATGCACGATCCGCAATCGGCGCGCGAACGGCGGCACAACCAGTTGCGCGGCTACCAGGTCAACGAACGGCTGATGGCCGAGGCAAAGCCGGACGCGCTCTTCATGCACTGCCTGCCGGCGCACCGCGACGACGAGGCGACGAGTGCGGTGATGGATGGACCGCATTCGGTGATCTGGGACGAGGCGGAAAACCGGCTTCACGCCCAGAAGGCCGTGATGCGCTGGTGCCTCGGGGTCTGACGGGCGCTCTCTCCCCTCGCCGCGCCTGACGCTTGGGGAAGCGGGGGCGCTGCCCCCGGCCCGGCATGCGCCGGGCCTCCCCCGAGGTATTTCGACCACAATGAAAGAGCTGTGTCCCGCTTTCATTGTGGTCGAAATACCTCGCGAAATACCTCGGAGGGAGGCGCCGCAGGTGCCGGGGGGGCAGCGCCCCCTAGCTGCCGCGCGGCTTGGCGCGGAGGGTTGGGGCATGCGCCGTCGGATCCTCGGGCCAGGGATGCCTGGGGTATTGCCCGCGCATGTCCTTTCTCACGTCGGCATAGCTCGAGGCCCAGAAGCCAGGCAGGTCGAGCGTGGTCTGGACCGGGCGCCCGGCGGGCGAGAGGAGGGTGATCCGGAGCGGCAGGCACTTCGGCCCGACGGTCGGATGCTCGGTCACGCCGAACATCTCCTGCAGGCGGAGGGTGATCGACGGGTAATCATCCTCGTAGTCGATGGCGATATGGCGGCCGAGCGGCGTCTCGAAGCTCGCCGGGGCGAGCCGGTCGAGGAGCCGGCGTTCCTCCCACGAGAGCCGCGCCTTCAGCGCCTCGGTGAGGTCGAGCGCCCTGAGTTCCGCCTCGGTCCGCTTGCCGGCGAGATGCGGCAGGAGCCAGTCCCCGGCGCTGTCGAGAAGGGCGGCGTCGCCGCAGTCCGGCAGGTCGGCGCCCTCACGGCGCAGAAGCTCGATCCGCGCCCGCAGGCGCCGGGCCGGACCGGACCAGGGCAGGCCGATCTGGCGCAGCCCGTCGAGGGCGGCCCCGGCCAGCGCCTCGGGCGGCGCGTCGGGCCAGGGCCGGTCGGCGAGCACCAGCGCGCCGAGGCGTTCCTGCTGCCGGGCGATCACCTTGCCCTCGCGGCGCGACCATTCGGCGACATTCTCCCATCGGATGCTTTCGGCGAAGAGCCGGCGGAGCGGGGCCTCGGCGAAGACGATGCCCTGGCGCACCCGCGCGTCGCGCGGGTCGCCGTCGAGGTCGGTCGCGACGATGAGCCGCGCGGCGCCGAGCGGATCGCCCTCGGACACGACGGCGCCCTTGCCGCCCGAGAGCACGAATCGCGGCGCCTCGCCCTTGCGGCGCAGGCCGATGCGGTCAGGATAGGCGAGCGCGGCCTCTTCCGCGGGCCCGAGCGTGTCCGTCACCGGGGGCACCATCCGGGCGAGCCGTCTCGCCTCGACGCGGATGCGCTCGACGGTGCCGCGATCCACCCGGTGCGGGTGGTCAGCCTCGTAACCTTTCGGATCGCGGATCGCGGCGAGCCTGAGCGAGAGATCGGCGGGCGCGCCGCGCAAGGGGTCGCGTTCGGCGAGGAGGGCGGCGAGGGTCGCGGCCTGCGGGCCTGCGCTGACCAGCATGTGGCCGAGACGGGGATGGAGCGGCAGGGCGGCGAGCGCGCGGCCGTGGGCGGTGATCCGCCCGTCCTCGTCGAGCGCGCCGAGACCTCTCAGGAGCGCCCGGGCCTCGGCGAGGGCCGGGGCGGGCGGCGGCGTGAGGAAGGCAAGGTCGCCGCCATCCGAGCCCCAGAGCGCGAGTTCGAGGGCGAGGCCGGCAAGATCGGACGCGGCGATCTCCGGCGGCGGAAAGGCGGCGAGCCCGCCTTCCTCTCCCTTCGTCCAGAGCCGGTAGCAGGTGCCCGGTGCCACGCGGCCCGCGCGGCCGCGGCGCTGCTCGGCCTCGGCTTTCGTCACCCGCTCCGTCACCAGCCGGGCCATGCCGGAGGCGGGATCGAACCGCGCCCGCCGCGACCTCCCGCCATCGACGACGACGCGGATATCCTCGATCGTCAGCGAGGTTTCGGCGATGGCGGTGGCGAGGACCACCTTGCGTCCGGTTCCCGCCGGCGCGATGGCGGCGCGCTGGGCGGCGAAGTCCATCGCGCCGAACAGCGGGCGGATCGCGCAATCGGCCGGCAGGCGGCCTTTCAGCAAGGCCTCGACGCGGCGGATCTCGCCCTCGCCGGGCAGGAAGACGAGGATGCCGCCTTGGGTTTCGCCGGCGGCCTCCGCCACCAGCCCCGCGACCGCCGCCTCGAAGCGGAGCGAGGCGTCGGGCGGGCGGGGGAGCCAGCATGTCCCGACCGGGAAGGCGCGGCCTTCGGAGGTGATCACGGGGGCCGCGTCGAGCATGGCCGCGACCGGCTCGGCGTCGAGTGTCGCCGACATCACGAGGAGGACGAGGTCGGGCCGGAGGGCGCCCCGCGCCTCCCATGCCAGGGCGAGGCCAAGATCGGCGTTGAGCGAGCGTTCGTGGAATTCGTCGAAGATCAGCGCGCCGATGCCGGAGAGTTCCGGGTCGGATTGCAACATTCGCGTGAGGATGCCCTCGGTCACCACCTCGATCCGGGTGGCCTTCGAGACCGTCGCCTCGCCGCGGATACGGTAGCCGACGGTCTGGCCGACCGCTTCGCCGAGGCTCTCGGCCATGCGCTCGGCGGCGGCGCGGGCCGCGAGGCGGCGGGGTTCGAGCATGACGATGCGGCCCGCGACCAGCCCGCTTTCGAGAAGCGCGAGCGGCACCCGCGTGGTCTTTCCCGCGCCGGGCGGCGCCTGCAGCACGGCGCGGCCCCCGGTTCGGAGGGCGGCGATCAGGGCCGGCAGGGCCTCGTCTATGGGAAGGCGGTCGCGCACATCGGCGTTATCGCCGTTTCAGCCGGCCTTTGCCATAGATCGTGTCCATGGAAATCTCGGTCACGCGCAGGCGGCCGTCGCCGAGAGGCGCGTAAGCCATGGTGAAGGGAAAGCGGCTCTTGTCGGCCATCTCCTCGGCCGAGAAGCCTTCGAGCCGGCGGTATTCGCCGGCGCAGACGATGCCGCCTTTGGCCGGTTTCGGTTCGGCCAGCACGACCTGGCTGCGGCGGCGACCGTCGAAGAGGACGAGCTTCCGGTTGCAGGCCTCGGCCTCGGGCACGTCGCGAAGGGCGGCATAGAGCGCGGTCAGCGGATCGACGGTGCCGCCTTGCGTCGCGGGGTCGACATCGCCGGGGCGCGGCGATTTCGGCGGGTTGTAGACCTTCACCTGCGGCACGCCGGCCTTGTAGGCCATCACCGATTGCGACTGGCGCTTGCCGGTATCGGCGTCCTCTTCGTAGCGCGAGGGCGTGAACCGGCCGTCCGAGACGGTGCCCCGGGCGCGGGCGTCATAGCGGACCTTCCTCACCAGCGCCAGGAGGCCGCCGCTTTTCAGGACGCCGGAGACGGCGTAGGAGCGCCCCTCGATCGCGCCGCTGATGGAGAGGGTTCCGGCATGGATGCCCTTCAGCGTGAGGTCGAAGACGGCGCTGTCCTGCTGATCGGCGCCGGCCGATCCGGCGGCAAGGAACAGCGAGATCGCCAGCGGGGCGAGGAAACGGGGGGTGATCGTCATGGCACTGCTCGCCTTTTTTCACGCCTCTGCTCTGGACAGAAGCCTGCCAGAACAGGCAAGAAAACCTGGCGGAGGTCAACTCACAACCCCGTTCGATCAGCGAAAGGCTGCCGGTTGCGTAACATCGAGACGAGCGAGCTTGCGGAGCGCGTTTCGCTGGGCGACCGGCGGGCGCTGGCGCGGGCGATCACGCTGGTGGAAAGCGGACGGGGCGACCACCGGGCCGAGGCGACGGCGCTTCTGGAGGCGCTCGGGACAGGGCGGCAGGCCTTGCGGATCGGCCTCTCGGGTACGCCCGGCGTTGGCAAGTCGAGCTTCATCGAGGCCTTCGGGACGATGCTGACGGGCGAGGGGCTGAAGGTCGCGGTGCTGGCGGTCGATCCGTCCTCGGCGCGGTCGGGGGGCTCGATCCTTGGCGACAAGACGCGGATGGAGCGGCTGGCGCGCGATCCGATGGCCTTCATCCGGCCCTCGCCGAGCCAGACCCATCTCGGCGGCGTCGCCCGGCGCACGCGCGAGGCGGTGGCGCTCTGCGAGGCGGCGGGCTTCGACGTGGTGCTGATCGAGACGGTGGGCGTCGGCCAGTCGGA
>WOZM01000017.1 GCA_011620265.1 Paracoccaceae bacterium | reverse complement strand
GCGGCGCATCCTGCACCCGCTGCCGGAGGTGCTGCTCCTCGTCGTCTGCGGCAGCTGTAGGCGGAGAGGCCATGGAGTTCGTAAGGCGACATCCAGATTTACGAGGCGTCGCCTTGGCCTGATCGATTTCCCGGCACTGGTGGCCGGGGGAGGACGATGGGTCGTCTCGATATCGAGGGACGGACGGCAATGGCAGTCTTGTTGGAACGGGGGCATTCGCAGAGCGCGGTGGCGCGGCTTCTGGGCGTGACCGAGGGGGCGGTGCGGTACCATCGGAAGCGCCGGTTGACGGATGCCGCTGACGGGCGCTGCCGGCAGGATCTGAAGGCGGCGGCACATGCGGAAGCGCTCGCGCACTGGCGCGATCAGCGGGAGGATGGGCGGGTCAACGTCGCGGCGCTGCATGACTGGCTCCGGCGCGAGCATGGCTACGATGGCAGCCTGAAGTCGGTGCAGCGGTACTGGAAGCGGACGTTTCCGGCTCCGGCGATCCGGGCACGGCGGCGGGTCGAGACGCCGGCCGGGGCGCAGGCGCAGGTGGACTGGGCGGAGTTTCCAGGGGCGGTTCTCGGCGACGAGGTGGTGGACTTGGTTGCGCTGATCGTGACGCTGTCGTGGAGCCGGAGGCGCGCGGTCGTCTGGGCGCGGTCGTCTGGGCGCGGTCGAAGGACATGCTGTCGTGGCAGTCCTGCCAGATCGCCTGCTTCCGGCGCTTGGGCGGGGTGCCGGCGGTTCTGCGCATCGACAACGTGAAGACGGCGATCGCCAGGGGCGCCGGCGCCTGGGGCGTGATCAACGAAACCTACCGGCGTTTTGCGGTGCAGCTGAGGTTCCATATCGATGCGTGCCAGCCGCGCCATCCGCAGGGCAAGGGCAAGGTCGAGCGTCATGTTCGCGATCTGCGCGAGACGGTCGACCCCCGCCGCGAGGTCTTCGACAGCCTCGAGCAGCTGCAGGCCGTGACCGACGCGCGGTTAGCGGAGCGGGCGGCCCGGCTGCGCTGCCCGGCGACGGGCACCAGCCTCGCCGAGGCTTGGGACCAGGAACGGCGGCTGCTGACCCCGCTGCCCGAGACGCTCCCGGCGCCGTTCGACGTCGTCGTGCGCCGACCGGTCTCGATCGATTGCCTCGTGAGCTTCGAAGGGCGCCGCTACAGCGTGCCGTTCCGCTTCGCCCGTCAGGAGGTGGAGGTGCGCGGGCTCGCGGGTCGCGTCCAGCTCCTCAAGAACACCGAGGATCGCCGAACATCCCCGCGGCACCGACGCGCTGATCGTGCGCAACGAGGCCCATTACGACGGCGAGGACACCGACCGGGTCCGGGCCCCGATGCCGCTCGGCCGGATGGGGCGCCGCCTGGCGGAGATCGCGGCCGACAACGTCCAGCACCGCTCGATCGATCTCTACGCCCGGCTGGCGGAGGTGGCGCGATGACCGCGCCCCGCGTGAAGCTCGACATCGACGCGACGCGCGAGAAGCTCGCCGCGCTCGGCCTCGGTCACGCCGTCGATGCGCTGGAGGGCCTGCTGGCCGATGCCGTGCGCGCCGAGATGCCCGCCCATGTCTTTCTCGACCGGCTGCTCGGCGCGGAGCGGTCCGGCCGGGAGGAGCGGCGGATCACGACGATGCTGAAGACCTCGAAGCTCCCCACCGGCCAGACACTGGAGAACTTCGACTTCGCTTTCCAGCCGGCGATCGAGCGCTCGCGCATCGAGACGCTGGCCACCGGCGCCTGGATCCGCAACGCCGAGGTGGTTCTCCTGCAAGGCCCGCCGGGCGTCGGCAAGAGCCACATCCTTGTCGGACTTGGCGTCCGGGCGATCCAGCTCGGCTTCTCGGTCCAGTACTTCCGCTTCGACGAGCTTCTGACCGCGCTCAAGGCCGATGCCCATGTACCGCCCGCGCGTCTGAAGAGCCGGAAGTACATGTCCAGTTCGCTGATCCTGGTCGACGAGATGGGCTACGATCCGATGAGCCGGGAGGAGGCCAGCCTGTTCTTCCGTCTCGTCAGCTACCGCTACGGCCGCGGCGCCATGATCATCACCACCAACAAGAGTATCCGCGATTGGACCGAGCTGCTCGCCGGCGACGAGGCGCTGGCCACCGCCATCCTCGACCGGCTGCTCCACCGCTCCCACGTCCTCAACATCAAGGGCCGCAGCTACCGCCTCCGCGACCTCGAGGCCGCTCTCAAGGGGTAACCCGTTCCGTCGTTCCGTCAGCGCCCGGCGGCCCGCGGCCCGCGGCCCCGGGGCGCGCGCTCTGACTCGTGACGGTCAGCGCGCGCCCCGGGACCGCTCCGTTGCGCGACACCTCGTAACACTGGGTGTCGCCTTAACTCGTAAAGGTGGGTGTCCATTGACAACAAGCTCGACCGTTACGATCAACTCACATTCAAGGGCAATGACGATGAATAAGACCGACACCCTGCTCAACCGCGCCAGACAACTGCGCCTCCATGGCCTCACGGCCCATTGGGACGAGATCGCCACCCAGGACTGGTTGCCCACCGTGATCCAGTGGGAGGAAGACGAGCGCTCGGACCGCTCCCTGCAGCGACGCATGCGCTCTGCCAGGCTCGGCCACTTCAAGCAACTGGCCGATTAT
>WOZM01000174.1 GCA_011620265.1 Paracoccaceae bacterium | reverse complement strand
GAAATTCGGCCAGATCAACAAGGTCCTGCCCTACCTGCGCTACGCGAAGCTGCCGGACTGATCGACAGGCCAGGGCCAACATCTCCACAGCTCCCAGCGGCCGGGCACCAGAGAGCGCCCGGCGCGCGGGTTCTTGACCGGGTCCTGTGTGCTCAATAAGGCTTGCCGTCGAAGGGCCACGGCGCGCCGCGCCCGCCTATGGCGTCTAAGGGAGGCTTGGAATGGGCCTGTTCAGCAAACTCCGCTACCGGATCAAGCGCCGCGCGCTGCGGGGGCGCGATCCGGCCGAGGTCTTCTCCGACTATGTCCGTATCAACAAATGGGGCGACAGGGAGAGCGTTTCGGGAAAGGGCTCCAACCTGCAGTCGACCGAGGAACTGCGCCGGCTGCTGCCTCCCCTTCTGGCCGAGCTTGGGGTGCGGTCGATGGTCGATGTGCCTTGTGGCGATTTCAACTGGATGGCCCATGTGGACCTCTCCGGGGTCGACTATCTCGGTGGCGACATCGTGCCCGAGCTTATCGAACGCAACCGGACGAAACACAGCCGCGCGGGCATCGCGTTTGAGGTCATCGACCTGATCGCCGGCCCGGTTCCCAAAGCTGACCTTGTCTTCTGCCGAGATTGCCTCGTGCACCTTTCCAATGCACATGTTGCCGCGGCACTGGCCAACATCCGCGCTTCCGACGCGAACTGGCTTCTGACAACAGTCTATGGCGGTAGTCCGAATGACGACATCTACACCGGCGAATGGCGTCCGATCGACATCTCCCGCCCGCCCTTCGGCCTGCCCGCGCCGCGCCGCCTGATCGCCGAGGGCAAGGATTGGCTACCCGGTCAGGCGAAGGACAAGATGCTTGGTCTCTGGCGCGTCGCGGATATCCCGGCCGGGGCAGGACAGCCGGCCCGCTGAACGGTGATGAAGGCATCCGTCATCAACCTTGGCAGTTCGACCCAGCGGCTGGCCTTTCAGGATATGCAATTGCGTAGGCTCGGCATCGATTTCGATCGGATCGAGGCGGTGACGGCAGAGGCCGCCTCTGCGCTGCGCCCTGCAGCATATTGGCAAAGCTGGGAACGCCCGTTGCGCCCCGCTGAACGCGCATGTCTTCTGAGCCATGTCGCCGCCTGGGAGCGGATCGCGGAGACCGGCCGACCGGCGCTGGTGCTCGAGGACGACGCGGTGCTCTCGCGGCGGGTGCCGGCGCTTCTGGAGGCGCTGGAGACGATGCCGGGGATCGATCACGTGACGCTCGAGGTCCGCAAGCGCCGCAAGCTGCTGGGGCGCGCCGCGCGTCCGGTCGGTCCGGGGATCGTGTTGCGGCGGCTCCTTCAGGACCGGACCGGGGCGGCGGCCTATGTCCTCTGGCCCTCTGGCGCCGAAAAGCTCCTGGCGCGCGCGGGCCGCGAGGCGGCGCTTGCCGACGCGATGATCTGCCGCGCCCATGACCTGTCAAGCTGGCAGGCGGAGCCGGCCCAGGCGCTGCAACTCGACATCTGCGCACGCTATGGTGTCGCGCCGCCGATCGAAACCCGATCGACGATCGACGGGGCGGGGGCGGACCGTCCGACGGCCGGCGCTGCGCAGAAACGCCGCCGCATCCTGTCCCAGCTGCGCATGGGCTGGCGGCAGATCAGCCATCTCGGCCGCGCGACCCGCCGTGAGGTCGCCCTCGATCCCGCCGACTTCACCTAGGCCTCGTCCTCCCACCAGGCGGTACGATCGCGGCGGTGGAGCGCGCGGAGGCGGGCGAAGGCGGTATCTTCGATCTGCATCCGGTCATAGACCGTCTTCAGGATCGACCCGGCCGGCCCCATCGCGAAGAACGGCTCGAGCCGCCAGTACATGTTGCGCAAGGTATCGTCGGTGCCGACGGTGAAGACCGACATGCCCTCGAAAAGCGGCACGAGGTCGGTTTGCAGCTTTTCGATCCGCGAAGGCTCGGGGGCGAGCGCGGCGGCGCCGGTGATGTAGCGCTCGGATTCGTAGATCTTCACGGTATTGGCCAGAAGCCCCGCCATCATCGCCACGGTGCGGGAGCCGGTATCGGGATCGTGGTCGGCGAGCGTATCGGCGGCCGAGATCAGCCAGCGCAGGTTGAGATGGCGGCAGAGGAAGTCATGCTCCTGATCCCAGAGCGCGCGGAACTGCGCGACGCTGTCGGCAAGCCGCACCTCGCGCCGGATGAGGACGATGAGCTTCGCGTGGTGGAACACCAGCTCCGGCTGGCCGGAGAATTCGCGGCGGAGGTTCCCCAGATGCCGGTCGAGCGACTTTTCCTAGCCGCGCGTCTGCACCGCCTCGCCCGCCGCGACGATCCGCTCGCGCATCGCGGCGAGATCGGCATCCGCCCCGGCGTGACGCCCCCCGCCCCAGCGCTTGCGGTGCTGGTTCAGCGAAAAGAATCGCGTCAGCCGCGATTTGCGCTTCGGGGCCATCTTCAAATTGTCCTCTGCATCAGCGGCCCGACCCAAAGATTGTCGCCACTGTCGCATTGAATGAGAAATCGTATCCTCGGATCGCCATCTTGAAGTCATCGGAAAGATCATCCGTCCCCAACTCGTCACGTTTCGTCGCAGAGGCGTTGATGAAAGCCTTCAGGCTCCGAGATGCCTGTTTCTGATCGAAATATGGCCGGATCTTGCGGCCGAACGGGTAATAGAAGATTCGGTCCCGTAGGTCCCTGATCTTCGGCCGAGGAAAGCGGAAGATCCCAGGATTGAGCCACAGGCTCGACAAAGGCTCAACCTTCGCTGTGTTGAACCAGGCAAGACTAAGAAGAACCTGATCCCAGACATTCTGATGTTCGGAGCATAGCGCGGACCAGTTGGCAATGAGCCGACCTACCGTCGGCGACTTGCCAAGATACAAGCAACTCGAGATGTCTTCCCAACCCTGCCGTCGAACGATCGCAAAGTCGAAGGGGTTCCCCATTAAGAAGCCCGGAGGGCGCAGGATCGCCGCGTCGGCGTCGATCCAGCAGATCGGGCCATCGCTTTCGGCCCAGACCCGTTCGACGAAGCGCGCCTTGATCCCGGTATTGGCGACCCAGGAGCCGCGCGAGGCGATGGGCTCGATCCGGTGCGGCAGGCCGAAGCGGTCGAGCGAGGCGCGCAGATCGGCCGCGAGCGTCTCGTAGGGCGTGTCGGGCGTGTAGTAGGAGACGAAGAGCGGCGGCCGGCCGCGCGGCGCTTCCAGCATCGCGATCTCGGCGCGGAGGTCCGCCTCGCAGACGAGGTCGCCTGCCTCGGGGCGCCGCAGATGCGCGACGATCCGTCCGGCTGGAGCGGCTTCGTCCAACGGCCGGAACCTGGCCTTCGCCGGCGCGAGGAAGTCGGTCAGGGGCGTGTCGTCGGCGCCGGGGGGCATGCGCTTTCCATCGTCGGGGTCAGGGGCAGGTGTCGCAGCCGCCACGGGCCGTGTCAATCAGACCGGGTGGGTGAAAACGAAAGAAGCCCGGGCGCTGGCCCGGGCTTCCGATCTTCGCAGGAGCGCGGCTCAGCCTTATTCGGCGTCGGCCTTTTCCTGCTTCTCCGCCGAAAGCTCCTCGCCGGTTTCCTGGTCGACCATCTTCATGCCAAGGCGCACCTTGCCGCGGTCGTCGAAGCCGAGAAGCTTGACCTTCACTTCCTGGCCTTCCTTCAGAATCTCGTTCGGGTGCTGCAGGCGCTTGTTGGCGATCTGGGAGACGTGCACCAGACCGTCGCGCTTGCCGAAGAAGTTCACGAAGGCGCCGAAATCGACGAGTTTCACCACCTTGCCGGTGTAGATCTTGCCCTCTTCCGGCTCGGCCACGATCGAATAGATCATGTCATAGGCCTTCTTGATCGCATCGGCATTGGCCGAGGCGATCTTGATCACGCCGTCGTCGTTGATGTCGACCTTGGCACCCGAGACCTCGACGATCTCGCGGATGACCTTGCCGCCCGAGCCGATCACTTCGCGGATCTTGTCGGTCGGGATGGTCATCGTCTCGATCCGCGGGGCGTGGGCCGAGAATTCCGAGCGGCCTGCCGTCAGAGCCTTGGCCATCTCGGCAAGGATGTGCAGCCGGCCGTCCTTGGCCTGCGCCAGCGCTTCTTCCATGATCGTGGGCGTGATACCCGCGACCTTGATGTCCATCTGCAGCGAGGTGATGCCGTTCTCGGTGCCCGCGACCTTGAAGTCCATGTCGCCGAGGTGATCCTCGTCGCCGAGGATGTCGGTCAGGACCGCGTACTTGCCGTCATCCTCAAGGATGAGGCCCATCGCGACGCCGGCGACCGGCGCCTTCAGCGGCACACCCGCATCCATCATCGAGAGCGACCCGCCGCAGACCGACGCCATCGAGGAGGAGCCGTTCGATTCGGTGATCTCCGACACCACACGGATCGTGTAGGGGAAGTCGGTGGGTGCCGGCAGAACCGCCTGCAACGCGCGCCAGGCGAGCTTGCCGTGGCCGATCTCGCGCCGGCCCGGAGGACCGAAGCGCCCCACTTCGCCGACCGAATAGGGCGGGAAGTTGTAGTGCAGGAGGAAGTTCGAGCGGTAGTTGCCGTGCAGCGCGTCGATGATCTGTTCGTCATCGCCGGTGCCGAGCGTGGTGATCACCAGGCCCTGGGTCTCGCCCCGGGTAAAAAGCGCCGAGCCGTGGGTGCGGGGAAGGATGCCGACCTCGGAGACGATCGGGCGCACCGTCCTGTTGTCGCGGCCGTCGATCCGGGCACCGCCCGAGATGATGTCGCCGCGCAGGATCGCCGATTCAAGCTTCTTGAAGGCGGAGCCGAGATTGGCGTCGGCCAGGTCCTCTTCCGAGAGCGTGGCCTTCACCGCGTCGCGCGCGGCGGAAATGGCGTTCACCCGCGCCTGCTTGTCGCGGATCGCGAAGGCGGCGCGCATCTGCTCTTCGCCTGCCTTCTTGACCTTGGCGTAGAGCGCCGAATAGTCGGCCGGCTGGAAGTCGAACGGCTCCTTCGCGCAGGCCTCGGCGAAGTCGATGATCAGGTCGATCACCGGCTGCATCGCGTCATGGCCGAACTTCACCGCGCCGAGCATCTCGGCCTCGGACAGCTCGTAGGCTTCCGATTCTACCATCATCACGGCGTCCTTGGTGCCCGCGACGACGAGGTCGAGCCGCTGCTCGGGGTTCATCCGCAGCTGGTCCATGTCGCTGACTTCGGGGTTCAGCACATATTCGCCGTTCGAGAAGCCGACGCGCGCGGCACCGATCGGGCCCATGAAGGGCACGCCGGAGATCGTCAGCGCGGCCGATGCCGCGATCATGCCGACGATGTCGGGATCGTTGACGAGGTCGTGGCTCAGCACGGTGACGATGACGAGGACCTCGTTCTTGAAGCCCGGCACGAAAAGCGGGCGGATCGGACGGTCGATCAGGCGCGAGGTCAGCGTTTCCTTCTCGGACGGACGCCCTTCGCGCTTGAAGAAGCCGCCCGGGATCTTGCCGGCGGCATAGGTCTTTTCCTGGTAGTGCACGGTCAGCGGGAAGAAGTCCTGCCCCGGCTTCTGCTCGCGGGCATAGGTCACGTTGGCCATGACGGAGGTCTCGCCGAGCGTGGCGATCACCGAACCGTCGGCCTGACGGGCGACTTTTCCCGTTTCCAGTGTGAGCTCTTCAGGGCCCCACTGGATGGATTTCTTTGTCACGTTGAACATATGTCGTTTCCTCTTGGGAGCACCCACGGGCGTATCCCGTGTCTCCCGTTCAAATGGCGGCCCCATTGCCGCCGCCCCCAATCCTTCGCATGCGCCCGGGGGCATGGGCTCACGTCACAGATGGCGCGGGCCATACAGGAAAACGGAGGGGTTGGGAAGGGGCGTGGGTCGCGGCGGGGCGTGAGCGCTTTCGGGCCGGGTTCGTCGTTGATGGCTCCGCGCCTGCGCCCATTGCTCACGCCGCCGAATGATGGCAAACAGAAAGAGAACAGGCTCTACTTACGAGTGGCCCTCAAAAAGGGGGCAGGTCGCGGTCTTCTTGGTCAGGATGTGTGGTTTTGCCATGGGCATGGGTCTTGTTCTTCTTGTGGTGTTGGGCATGGCGGGATTTTTCCTGGCAAGGAAGCTCGGGGGTCTGGGCTTCGTTCTGACGCTGGGCAATCGTGGCAGAAGCCGGTTCCATCGATCTGAACGGGACGGTCAAACCACCTTCAACGTCACCCCGGCAAGACCTTCGATCGCCGCTCTGGTCGCGATTGTCGTTGGTGTGATCATGCTCATGAATGTGGAGGCGCTGGAAATCATCGCGTTTTTTGGCCTGATCCCGCTGACCATGGGCGCGCTCGCCTTCCCGATCGGGGCGCGATACCGGCAACCGGCCACCATCACAATCGCCGATGATGCGGTTAGCAATGGCGGTAAATCCTGGCGGCTTGGCGAGATTGCGGATTTCAACGTGCGGCGGGGAAGCCGGATCAATGCTCACGAGCCGCCGCCGGTCGTTCAGCGGACGCCGGATGGCGGGCTGATCTATGGCAGCAAGTCGACGTCTGCGATGTTCTCGCGCGCCCTCAACAGACGGATGATCGATCGCTCTTATCTCGTCAGTTTGCGCACGCGCGCGGGAAGCGATGAGACGGTTTTGAGCGGTGGCCTGACGCTCGACTGTGCCGAAGCGCTACAGCGCGATCTGCGCGAGGCCCTTTCTAAGAATGCCAAGGTTTCGACAGGGAGTATCGCATGAAAACACTTTCAGTCCTCACGGTCGCTGTGCTGATCGCGAGTGCCGGGTGCGCAGCGGCGCAGACGGAATCATTTCCGGTAATCCAGACAGAGACCGCCTTCCTTGATGCCTGTGAAGAGGAATGGGTGCGGCGCGAGCCTGCTGCAGCTCCCTGGGCGCGGGGTGAGTGCCAGGTCAAATGGCGATGGGCCATCGCGGCGGGGCCGATGGCGGACGCCATACTCGCGATGAGCAAGGCCGATGACGATGCGGCAGGCCAGCAAGCGCAGGTTCCGATATCGGGGACGGCCATGCCCGCCGGCGTTGAAATATCCTTGAATGCAACGGGCATCCGCTTTGACTGGCAAGAGCCAGGCTCGGAGGGCCGGTACAACGTCACCGGTGCCTTGCGCAGTCGTGGTGTTACCCTGCAATCGCTCGGTTGCCCACAATACCCCGGTGCATCGATGGGCCGCGAAAAGGTCATGCTGGCTGGCGTGCCTGGCCGTCAGCCCTTTGTTGTAACGGTCTACAGTCGTGCGGCACCGACCGGTTTCGAGCCCGCGGTATATGAGGTCGATGCAGATTTCAGCGGCGACGTCCCTGACATGCAAGCGTTGCAGGCGGGCCGCTATCCTGGAGGCGGGGGCCGTGCCTTTGCGGTCGATCCGACCGGGTGGGTCGCGGAATGTCCTGATCCGGAATAGACGCCGGATCAAGTGCTCGCCCTCTAGAAGAGAGCGAGCTGGCGCAGAAAGCAGCGGACGGGGCAACTGGTGGTTCCCCAGAGTGTTAGCGGCGTTGCCGATGTTCGCCGACCGAGCCGAACTCGATCGGGCGGGCGGTCTCGAACGGCTGCCTGCGCATGGTCAACGAGCATGTCATGGATTTTTACGAGCGGGTCGAGATCGGCGCGCCGGTGATGGTCTACTGACCCTTTCGGCCAGAGCGGTCCGGCGCTAGAAGGGCGCCATGGCGCTGACCCTCATATCGCTCAAGCAGATCGCCGCGCTCGATTTCGACGCGGTGATCGACGTGCGTTCGCCCGCCGAATTCGCCGAGGATCACCTGCCGGGCGCGATCAACCTGCCGGTCCTCGACAACGAGGAGCGGGCGCGGGTCGGCACGATCTACAAGCAGCAATCGCCCTTTCTGGCGCGCAAGCTCGGCGCCGCGCTGGTGGCGCGGAACGCGGCGCGGCATCTCGAGGGGCCGCTCGCAGACAAGCCCGGGGGCTGGCGGCCGCTGGTCTATTGCTGGCGTGGCGGCCAGAGGTCGGGATCGTTCGCGACGATCCTCGCCCAGGTCGGCTGGCGGGTGGACCTCATCGAGGGCGGTTACAAGGCCTGGCGCAAGCTCGTCGTCGCCGAGGTCCAGGACCGGCCCGTCGCGGCACCGGTCGTGGTGCTCGACGGCAATACCGGTTCGGCCAAGACCGAGGTTCTGGAATTGCTGGCGGCGCGGGGGATGCAGGTGATCGACCTCGAGGGGCTGGCCAACCATCGCGGCTCGCTCTTCGGCGAAAGGCCGGGCGGGCAGCCGTCACAGAAGGCGTTCGAAGGGCGGCTCGCGACAGCGCTCGCCGCCCTCGACCCGGCTCGGCCGGTGGTGGTGGAGGCGGAAAGCTCGAAGGTCGGGGATCTCGGTGTGCCGAAGCAGCTTTGGGCGGCGATGCGCGCGGCGCCAAGAGTCCGGATCGCGGCACCGGCGGCGGCGCGGGCGGCGTATCTCGCGCGGGCCTATGCCGACGTGACCGAGGACGCCGCCCGGCTGGAAGAGGTCGTCGGACGGCTGCGGCCCGTCCACGCGGCCGAGGTGATCGAAGGCTGGCTCGGCCTCGCCCGGGCTGGGGCCTTCGCGGAACTCGCGCGCGAGCTGATGGAGCGGCACTACGACCCGCGTTACGACAAGCATCGCGCCCGCGTCGCGCCGGGAGGCGAGGCCGTGGTTGAGACCGGAAGCCTGTCGCCCGAAGCGCTCGGACCGCTCGCCGACCGGGTCGCCGGGGCGGTCGCCGCGCTGACCCCGGCCGGTCGCGGCCGGTAGCGGCGGAAGCCTCCGGCGGGGATACTTGGTCCAAGTGGAAACGAAGAAAGCGCGCCTGCTTCCACTTGGACCAAATATCCCCCCCCCCGCGGAGCGGCCCCGAGCGCCCGGCGCGCAAGCGGCGGGCGCGAGAGGAAGGACTGCGCCCGGAACGGGCGCGCCGTCGGATCGCCGCCGGTTCAGTCCTCGACCGTCAGGAACGGCGCGCCTTCGGTGACCTCGCCGATGATCGCCGGGGTCTCGCCGATGGCGCGAAGCCGGTGGACGAGGTCGAGCGCCACCGCGGCCGGGACCGCTGCGAGAAGGCCGCCCGCGGTCTGCGGGTCGAAGAGAAGATCGGCGCGCGGGCTTTCGGTCAGGAACATCCGCGCCATGGAGGCGCGGTTCGCGGGCAGGAGGGTGGAGCCGTGGCCGGTGGCCGCGAGCGCCTCGGCGCCGGGCAGGAAGGGCACATGCGAGAGCGAGATCCGCGCCGCCGCGCCCGAGGCGTCTAGCATCGCGAGAAGGTGCCCGGCGAGGCCGAAGCCGGTGATGTCGGTCATCGCATGGGCCTGGGCCGCGATGAGGCGCGCCGCCGCCCCTTGCGGGCGGGTCATCGAGGCCAGCGCGCCCGCGACCGCCGCGCCCGGCGCGGCGCGGGCCATCTCGGCGGCGAGGATCACGCCGGTGCCGAGGGGTTTCGTCAGGATCAGCCAGTCGCCGGGCGTCGCACCGGACTGCGTGATCGGCGCATGGGCGGCAAGGCCGGTCACCGTGAAGCCGACCGTCAGCTCCGCCCCGAGACTGGTATGGCCGCCGACGACATCGGCGCCTTCGGCCCCGAAGGTCTCGGCCGCCGCGGCCATGATCTCGCGCAGGGTCTCGGTCTGGAGCCGGGGCGACATGCGCGGCAGGATCACCTGCGCCAGCGCCGCCTGCGGCCGCGCGCCCATCGCCCAGACATCGCCCATCGCGTGGATCGCGGTGATCCTTGCCAGAAGCCAGGGATCCTCGGTGAAGGCGCGGACATGATCGGTGGTAATGACCTGATGGCCCTTGCCGTGGGTCAGCACCGCCGCGTCGTCGCCGGGGCCGGTGAGCACGTCGGGCCGGGCGGGGCGCGGCAGGCCCGACAACGCTGCCTTGAGATCCGCCTGTCCGACCTTGGCGCCACAGCCGCCGCAGAGCGGTTTGCCCCAGCCGATCTCGTCCGCCACCCCGGCGGCGAGAAGCGCCGGCAGGGGTGGGGCCACCATCGCCGGCAGGTCGTGGAACCGCGCCATGAACCTGCGGTCGATGCGATCCTTCCAGCGCCAGAGCCAGGCGCCGTCGAGCGGCAGGTTCCACTTGTCGGCGACGGCCCCCTTGCCGCCGGTCGAGATCAGCTTGAGGTAGTCCTTCTGCGGCCGGTAGCGCCGCATCGTCCCCCTGTCGGTCAGCGCCACGCCGAGGTTGTGGAGCAGGACCGGCGCCTGCCGCACCGCGTAGACCCCGGCCTTGGGGCGCGGCGCATAGGCCATGTGGGCGATGTCGCCGGCCGCGAAGATCGCCGGGTCGCCTTCGGTCTGGAGCGTCGGCGTCACCGTGACGAAGCCCTCGGTCAGCCGCAGCCCGGTCTCGGCCAGCCAGCCCTGCGGCCGGGTCGCGGCGGCGCCGAGGGTGAAGGCCGAGGCCACGCGGCGCCCGTCGGCGAGGCGCACGGCGTCCGCCTCCACCGCGACCACGGGGGCGTGTTCGAGAAGCGCGATCCCGGCGCGGTTGAGATGGCCGAGAAGCGCGCGCCGCGCGCCGCCGCCGATCAGCGCCAGCGCCGCGCCGCGCTCGATCACCGTCACCTCGGCGCCGGGGCCGAGCCGGTGGCGGGCGGCGAGGGCCAGTTCCACCCCCGCGACGCCGCCGCCGATCACCGCGACGGTCGGATCGGCGCGCCCGCGCGCGGCGCGGGACGCGAACTCCTCCCAGGCGTCGGCGAAGGCGTCAAGGGGTTTTGCAGGCACGGCATGGTCGGCAAAGCCCGGCAGGGACGGCATGTCGGTGGTGATGCCGATGTCGATGGAGGCGATGTCGTAGGCCACGTCAGGCCGCCCCGGCACAAGGATGCGCCGGTTCCCGCGGTCGATCCCCTCCGCCCGGCCGAGGATCAGCCGGGCCCTCGCATGGCGGGCGAGATGGACGAGGTCGATCTGCAAGGCTTCGCGCGGGTAGAGGCCCGCGACATGGCCGGGCAGCATGCCGGAATAGGCCGCCGTCGGGTCCGGGCTTATCAGCGTGAGCCGCACCCCGGGGATGGGCCGCATCCCCCACATGCGCAGCACGAGCGCATGGGTGTGGCCACCGCCGATCATCACCAGATCGCGTGTGAGCGGGATCTGAACCTGCATCGCCTGCCCCCTTTTCCCTTCCCTACCCCGCTCTGCCCGCTTTCGCCACGGCAAAGACGCCGCCCGGGCTTGGACATGGGGCCGCGAGCGGCTAAGGATCGGCGAGACGTCGCGGAGAGGGTCCATGCAGCGCATCTATGTCACCGGGGCGGCCGGGTTCATCGGCTACCACCTCTGCGAGCTGCTGCTGGCCGAGGGCCTTCGGGTCCACGGCTTCGACGGGATGACGGACTACTACGACGTGAGCCTCAAGCGCCGGCGGCTCGCCGGGTTGCAGCAGCATCCCGGCTTCGGCTTCACCGAGGCGATGCTGGAGGATCACGCGCGCCTTGCCGCCGACATGGCGGCGTTCAGGCCCGATATCGTCGTCCACCTCGCGGCCCAGGCCGGGGTGCGCTATTCGCTGGAGGCGCCGCGGAGCTACCTGTCGTCGAACATCGACGGCACGTTCAACGTGATGGAGGCGGCCCGCGACCTCGGGGTGAAGCATCTCCTCCTCGCCTCGACCTCGTCGGTCTACGGCGCAAATACCGAGATGCCGTATCGCGAGACCGACAAGGTGGACACCCAGGTCTCGCTCTATGCCGCGACCAAGAAGGCGACCGAGGCGCTCAGCCATTCCTGGGCGCATCTGTGGGGGCTGCCGACCACCTGTTTCCGGTTCTTCACCGTCTACGGGCCCTGGGGCCGGCCCGACATGGCGCCCTTCAAGTTCACCAAGGCGATCCTCGCCGGCGATCCGATCGACGTCTACGGCCAAGGCAACATGTTCCGCGACTTCACCTATGTGACTGACCTCGTCCGCGCCATCCGCCTGCTGATCGACGCGGTGCCGGAGCGGCCCGAAGCCCCCGGGGCGATCGCCGCGGGCGACAGCCTGTCGCCGGTGGCACCCTGGCGGGTGGTCAATATCGGCAATGGCGAGAAGGTGGCGCTCGGCGATTTCATCGCGGCGATCGAGGCGGCGACGGGGCGCGAGGCGATCCGCAACCTGATGGACATGCAGAAGGGCGACGTGCGGGCGACCTGGGCCGATAACAGCCTTCTGCGACGACTGACCGGCTACCGGCCGGAAACCGATATCCGCACCGGTATGGCGGCCTTCGTCGGCTGGTACCGCGACTATTACAGGCTCTGATACCCGGGGCGATTCGTCCTTGACGGGGCCCGGGGGCTGGCATACCTAGCGGCGCGAGTGGCTAGGTAGCTCAGCTGGTTAGAGCACGTGACTCATAATCACGGGGTCGGGGGTTCGAGTCCCCCCCTCGCCACCA
>WOZM01000137.1 GCA_011620265.1 Paracoccaceae bacterium | reverse complement strand
GCACCCGGATGACGCCATGTTCGGCAAGAACCGCCTCGGCCACGGCATCGTCCCCAGTGAGCGAGGCCGTATGCGAGGCGGCGGCCGAAGCGCCGATGGAACTGCGCCCGGATTTCAGCATGAAGACCGGCTTGCCCGCTGCGCGCGCCGCATCGAGGGCGGCGATCATGCGGTCCGCGTCACGAAACCCCTCCTGATAGGCGCAGATCACGTCCACCGCATCGCTGCCGGCCATCCAGCCGATGGCGTCGGCGACCGTCACATCGGCCTCGTTGCCGGTGGTGACCAGAACCGAGGTCCCAAGGCCGCGCACCCGCGCCACGGCCGCAAGATGCGTTCCGTAAGCGCCCGACTGGCTGGCGATGCCGACATTGCCCGGCAGGGGGAAAGCCATTTCCAGAAGCGAGGAGAAGGTGCCGTAATACCCCATGGCGACATTGTAGACCCCCAGCGTGTTGGGACCGAGCACGCGCATGCCGGAGCCACGTGCAATGGCCAGCACTTCGGCCTGGATTTTCTCTCCTTCCGCACCCGTTTCGGCAAAGCCCGCGGAAAACAGCGTGACCGAGCGGCACCCCTTTTCGCCAAGCGCCCTGACGATCTCGGGCGTCTGCTTCGCCGCGACAGCGATGATGCCGGCCTCCGGCGTCTCGGGCAGATCGGCGACCGAGGCATAGCAGGGCAGCCCCTGAACCTCGTCACGGCCGGGATTTACCGGCAGGATGCGGCCCTTGTAACCGCCGCTCAGCATGGCTGCTATCGGGCGTCCGCCGATACGCGCAGGATCCGCGGATGCGCCGATGATCGCGACGGACCGCGGCGCCAGCAGCGCGCCAAGGGATGCGAAATCATGGGTCCGAGGCTTCATGTTCATGTTCACAGCACGGCCTCCGAACCGAGAAAGGCCGTTACCTGGCTGGACAGCGTGCCGCCGTTGCCATGCAGAAGTGCGACATCCGCCGTCTTCAACTGGCGCTCGCCGGCTTCCCCCCTGATCTGGGCCACGCCTTCGGCAATCAGGAACATGCCGTACATTCCCGGATGCACACAGGACAGGCCGCCGCCGTTGGTGTTGACCGCCAGTTCCCCCCCCGGTGCGATGCGCCCGTCCTGAACGAAGCGGCCGCCTTCGCCCTTCGGGCAAAAGCCGAGATCCTCCAGGAAGAGGATGGTGTTGATCGTGAAGGCGTCATAGAGCATGACAAGATCGACCTCGCCGCGGGTCAGACCCGCCATTTCGAAGGCGCGCGGCCCGCTTTCACTGGCGGCGGTCACGGTCAGGTCGGGCATCGCCTGAATGGACCGATGCCAGTTCGCGCCGGCCGCGCCGAGGAAATAGACGGGCTTTTGTGGGAAGTCCCTGGCCCTGTCCGAACGGACGAGAATGCAGGCGGCGGCGCCATCGGTCACCAGACAGCAGTCGCCGGCAGTCAGGGGATCGCTGACCATGCGCTTCGACAATACGTCGTCGCGGGTCAAGGGACCGCGCGCAAAGGCATCGGGGTTGAGGTTCGCCCATTGCCGCGCGGAAACCGCGACATCGGCCAGCATCTCCCGCGTGGTCCCGAACTGGTGCATGTGCCGGCTGGTGGCAAGCGCATAGGCGGTGATCGGATGGCGCGGCGCATAGGGCGTCTCGTGCCATTGCGGTTCGGACATGGAGACGAGGCGGCCGCCTGCCGTGCGCTGGTTGGAACCGTAGCAGATCAGCGCCACGTCGCAGAGCCCCGCCTCCAGCGCGAGCGATGCCTGCAAGAGATGCATCTCGAAGCTGGAGCCGCCGACATTGGTGCTGTCGAAGTATTTCGGCTTCAGGCCAAGATATTCGGTGACACTCATCGAGGCAAAGGCGTGGCTGCTGGTCGCCGCGAAAACCGCGTCGATATCGCCGAGTTTGAGGCCGGCATCCGCCAGCGCCGCATGGACGGAAAGCCCCAGAAGTTCAATGGCCGAGTAGCCGGGCGCCTCACCCACGCCCGCCACACCCATGCCGACGATTGCTGTTTTCCCGCGAATGGAATGGCTCATGTCACTTCTCCTCCGGCTCGAAGACGACGCGCGGATTTTCTCCCGCCTCGATCCGCGCCCTGACGCGGGCCCCGATGGGCAGCGTCTCCACACCGACAACCGTGGCCATCATCCGCGGCCCCTCATCAAGGTCGATGAGCGCCACATTGTAGGAACCTTCGCGCTTGCGATTGACCGTGATGGCATAGACCGTGCCACCGCCCGAGGCCTCGACCCAGTCGAGATCGACCGCGCCGGAAGGCGCCATCACCTTCGGATAAAAGACGTATTCGCCCGTCTCGCGGCTGCGCTGGATCATGAAACGTCCCTCGGCCAGGAACGCCTCGTAGTTCGCCTGCGGCCCGGCGGTTGCTTTTGCGGCGGCTGTATCGCCCATCATTCCCCTCCTCGGACGAGGCTGCCGACACGACAGACCGGATCTGCCCCGCGCGCATGCCCCACTTGCCAATCATGCCGGCCAGCAGCCGGCGATGCCTCTACATCCAGTTCGATCGCGTCGGGGAGGGTTGGTGCGGGGGTGCCCGGCAACCTGCCCGGTACCAGGATCGCTGGCCCACAGCATTGCAACCTCCCATTGCAACGCAGGATCAATCATCGAGCCGCTTTTCGCATAAAGAAATTCTTTCGTCCATGAGAAAACTGGCCTGGCTCGCCCTGAACGATGCGTTCATGCCGTTGGGGGGCGGTCACATCATCAATGCCAGGCCGAGGGCAACTTCTACGCGCTCTGGAACCCGAACCCATGGCCGCGCAACCAACCGAAAACAGCCTCTGGCAAACCCCGCATCAGTTCACTTCCTTTCATTCCACAGAAAGGATCACACTATCAAACCGTCGGGTCAAACACCGCAGCGCCACGCCAGCGCGTGCCGGTCCAGCGCTCGCCCTCCACCAGTTTGCGCATCAACTCGCGCAGTAGCGACATCACCGCCGCGCAAGCATGGCTTGAGGCTTCGGCCAGCGGTCCCACCAGATACACCTCGCGCAGGCAGTCCGCGGCGCGCCAGCGGACGACCTTCAATGTGCCGGCAGCTGCTTCGCGTGCGACCGCATGCAAGGGAAGGATTGAGGCGCCCTTTCCGCGTTCGACCAACTCCTTGATGTTCTGATAGGAATCCAGTTCGATATCCACGGTCAGCCTGATCCCTTTTGCGCTGGCCCAGCCTTCCAGAAGCTGCCGCAGCCCATGCGCCGGGCCGGGCAGGATCAGCGGCAGGCCCGAAAGCGCCGAGGCCCCGATCTCGGCCGGGATGTCGTGACCGGGCGGGACCAGCAGCACCAACTCTTCCTGCAAAAGCAGCTCTGATCGGAAACGGGCATCGGTGGCTGGCAGATAAAGCACGGCCAGATCAACGCGGCCCTCGCGCAGCCAATCCAGCACGAAGCCGCTCATCGCCTCGGAGATCGTCAGCCGTACGCCGGGAAGCTGCGCCTTGGCCGCAAGCACCAGATCCGGCGACAGGATTCCGCCGATCGTGCCGGGCAAGCCCAGCCGCACCTCGCCTTGCGGCTCGCGCCCGAGGTTGCGGATGTCGTCCTCCATCCGCGAGATGTCGATCAAGAGCCGCCTTGCCCGCGCCCGCAGCATCTCGCCCGCCTCGGTCAGTTGCACCCCGCGCGGGCCGCGCAGAACGAGCCTGGTGCCCAGATGCTCTTCCATGTTGCGCAGATGCAGCGACAGCGCGGGCTGCGCGACGTTCAGCCGCTGCGACGCCGCCGAGATCGACCCCGTCTCGGCAATCGCCTGAAAGTAGCGCAGCTGTCGCAGGTCCACCGACCATCCTCCCTCTGGTTCCAGCGATCATATTTTGGCATGGCTGGCGTCGCAATTATATATTTGTTCGATGTGTCGCCCAACCGCTAACTGCCTGGCATCAATCAGGGGGGCGGACAGGTGATCGAGACCGGCAAAGGGTCATTCCAGGACATCCGCGATGCGGTGCGGGCGCTCTGCGCGCAGTTTCCCGATGCGTATCACCGCCGGGTCGACGAGGCGCGCGGCTACCCCGAAGAGTTTGTGGAGGCGCTGACCCGGGCGGGGTGGATGGCGGCCCTGATCCCCGAGGAATACGGCGGCTCGGGGCTGGGGCTTACGGAAGCCTCGGTGATCATGGAGGAAATCAACCGCTCGGGCGGCAATTCCGGCGCCTGCCACGGCCAGATGTACAACATGAACACCCTGATCCGGCATGGGTCCGAGGAACAGCGCCGCCGCTATCTGCCGAAGATCGCCGCGGGCGAATTGCGGCTGCAGTCGATGGGGGTGACCGAGCCGACGACAGGCACCGATACCACGAAGATCAAGACCACCGCCGTCCGCAAGGGCGACCGCTATGTAATCAACGGCCAGAAGGTCTGGATCAGCCGGGTGCAGCATTCGGATCTGATGATCCTGCTGGCCCGCACCACGCCGCTGGCCGAGGTGGCGAAGAAATCCGAGGGCCTGTCGATCTTCCTTGTCGACATCAAGGCGGCGATGGGCGCGGGCATGGCGGTGCGCCCGATCCCGAACATGGTCAACCACGAGACCAACGAACTGTTCTTCGACAATCTGGAGATCCCGGTCGAGAACCTGATCGGCGAAGAGGGCAAGGGGTTCAAGTACATCCTGACCGGGCTGAACGCCGAGCGGACGCTGATCGCGGCCGAATGCATCGGCGACGGTTACTGGTTCACCGAACGGGTCGCGAAATATGTCTCGGAGCGCGAGGTCTTCGGTCGGCCGATCGGCAAGAACCAGGGCGTGCAATTCCCGATCGCCGAGGCCTTCATCGAAGTCGAGGCCGCGAACCTGATGCGGTGGGAGGCCTGCCGGCGCTATGACGCGGGGCTTGACTGCGGGGCACAGGCGAACATGGCCAAGTATCTGGCCGCCAAGGCCAGCTGGGAGGCCGCGAATGCCTGCATCCAGTTCCACGGCGGCTTCGGCTTTGCCTGCGAATATGATGTGGAGCGCAAGTTCCGCGAGACCCGGCTCTATCAGGTTGCCCCGATCTCGACCAACCTGATCCTCAGCTATGTCGCCGAACACATCCTTGGCATGCCGAGGTCGTTCTGATGGGCCTGCCGCTTCAGGGAGTGAAAGTCGTCGCCATCGAACAGGCCGTGGCCGCGCCCTTTGCCACGGCGCGTCTGGCCGATGCCGGGGCAGAGGTGATCAAGATCGAACGGCCCGAGGGCGATTTCGCCCGCGGCTATGACGATGTGGCCAGGGGTCAGTCGAGCTATTTCGTCTGGCTGAACCGCGGCAAGACCTCGGTGACGCTGGACCTCGGCTCGGACCGGGGCAAGGCCGAGCTGACGCGGCTGATCGGCGGCGCCGATGTGCTGGTCCAGAATCTGAGGCGCGGCGCGCTGGCGCGTCTGGGCTTTCCGGCCGAGCGGCTGGCGCGGGACTTTCCCCGGCTCATCACCTGCTCGATTTCCGGCTATGGCAATGACGGGCCAATGGCCGACCGCAAGGCCTATGACCTGTTGATCCAGGCCGAGTCGGGGCTCTGCTCCATCACCGGCGGGCCTTCGGAACCGGCGCGGGTGGGCATATCGCTGGTCGATATCGCGACAGGTGCGACCGCCTATTCGGCGATCCTCGAGGCGCTGATCGGCCGCGGCGTCACCGGGAAAGGGGCCGCGATCTCGGTCTCGATGTTCGATGTCATGGCCGACTGGCTGACCGTGCCGCTTCTGAACCACGAAGGCGGAAAGAGCCCCCGGCGCATCGGCATGGCACATCCCTCGATCGCCCCCTATGGCGTCTTCACCGCCCGCGACGGTGCGCCGATCCTGATCGCGGTGCAGAGCGACCGCGAATGGCGGGCCCTCGCCCGGGACTTTCTGGGGGATCCGGCGCTTGGCACCGATCCGCGCTTTGCCACCAATGTCGCCCGCGTCGCCAACCGCGTCGAGACCGATGCCGCGGTGGCCAGGGCTTTTGCCAGCCGCGACGGGGCTGACGCGATCGAGGCTCTTCTGGCTGCGGGTATCGCGCTGGCCTCGGTCAATGACATGGAAAAGCTGTCGCAACACCCGCATCTGCGCCGGGTGACCGTCGCCACGCCGAACGGCCCGGTGCAGATTCCTGCGCCCGCGCCCATCTTTTCGGGCGAGGAGCGCAGCTATGGCCCCGTCCCGCCGCTTCAGCCCCTTGCCGAGGCATGATGACATGATCCCGTTTGACCTTGACCATCTGCGCCAATGGATCGGCCGCGAGGAGACGCGGGCCGAGCGGCTGACCACCGAAATCGCCGCGCGGTTCAACGCCACCTTCGACCGCACAGAAACCGCGACGGAAGGCGAACCGGCCCCAGGCCTGATCCACCTCTGCCTCGCCCCCGACATCGCGCCGACCTCGACGCTCGGCCCCGATGGCCACCCGGCCCGGGGCGGTTTCCTGCCACCCGTGCCCCTGCCGCGCCGCATGTGGGCGGGCAGCCATTTCCGCTTTCACGAAGACATCCGGATCGGCGACATGGTCACCCGCCGCTCGGTGGTCCGCGATGTGACCGCCAAGCAAGGCCGCAGCGGCCCCCTGTGCCTCGTCACGGTCGAGCATCGCATCGACAGCGACGGCGCGCTTGCCGTCACCGAACGGCAGGACATCATCTATCGCGCAGCCGGTCCCGCTGCGCCCGCCTCTGGTGCCCCCCCCTCTGCTGCGCCTCCCGCTGCCGAGGCCGCGCCGGAGGGCCGGTATCGCCGGGCGATCGACGCAAGCCCGACGCTGCTGTTCCGCTACTCGGCGCTGACCTTCAACGGCCACCGGATCCATTACGACGCCCCCTATGCCCGGGCGGAGGAGGGCTATCCGGGGCTGGTCGTGCACGGGCCGCTGCAGGCCACGCTCCTGCTGCAATTCGCCGAAGCGCTGCGCGGAAAGCGCCCCGCGCAGATCGGCTTTCGCGGCCTTTCCCCCCTCTTCGACACCGCCGGCTTCACCCTGAATGCGCAGGACGAGGGGGACAGATTGCGGCTCTGGACCGCGGCCGAGGGCGGGCCGGTGGCGATGGAGGCGCGGGCGGAATGGTGACCCCTGACCGTATCGCCCCCGACCGTATGGCGACTGTCCGCGCCCCCCTGTTCGTGCCCGCCGACCGGCCCGAACGCTTCGCGAAAGCGGCGGCCTCGGGGGCGGATGCGGTGATCCTCGATCTGGAGGATGCCGTGGCCCCCACCGCCAAGGCCGCCGCCCGCGCTATGCTGCGCCGTGATTTCACCACCCTGCCGGTGATCCTGCGCATCAATGCCGCCGGGACAGCCTGGCATGCAGACGACCTTGCGGCGGCGGCGGCGCTTCGCCCCTCGGCCGTCATGGTTCCCAAGGCCGAGGCACCCGACGATCTCAGGCGCATCGTGGCCGCGTTGGCCGACATACCCTTGGTCGCCCTTGTCGAAACCGCCCGCGGCCTTGCGCAATGCCGGGCGATTGCCGTTGTGCCGGGCGTCATCCGTCTTGCCTTCGGTTCGGTCGACTTCTGCGCCGATCTTCGCTGCGCGCATACCCCCGAGGTGCTGCTGCCTGCACGCTCCGAACTGGTGCTCGCCTCGCGTCTTGCCGATCTGCCCGGGCCGCTCGACGGGGTGACCACCTCGCTGGACGACGCGACCGAAACGGCGCGCGACGCGGGGCGCGCGCGCGATCTGGGGATGGGCGGCAAGCTGTGCATCCATCCCCGCCAGATCGAACCCGTGCTGGCCGCCTTCGCCCCCACGGCCGAACAGATCGACTGGGCCAGACGCGTTCTGGCCAGCGGCGATGGCGCGGTCCAACTTGGCGGCACCATGGTGGACGAACCCGTCCGCCAGCGGGCGCGGGCCATCCTTGCCGAAGCTGCGGCCCCCGCAAAACGCCGCGCCGCCGGCTTTCATGGCGACAGCGCAGGGTGACACCCGACCGAGGAGCGCCAGACCGGCAGCCGAGAGGTTGCCGGACGGCGCCAACGGGCGGTCATCCTAGACGGCGGCCTGCGTCACCAGCTTTGAAATCAGATATGAGTTGATGGCTTCCGAGCCGCCCTCAGACCCGTAACCGGAGTCCTTGACCCCACCAAGCGGGAGTTCCGGCAATCCCAGAAGGGTGTGGTTGATTGCCAGCATGCCAACTTCAAGCTCGGTCTGAAACCTTTGCGAATTGCGGATCGACGAGGTGAACGCATAAGCTGCAAGGCCATAGGGAAGGCGGTTCGCTTCAGCGATCGCCTCGTCGATCGTATCGAAGGGCGACAGCATCGCGACCGGCCCGAAGGGTTCCTCGTTCTGGATGCGCGATGAAAGACTGACATCGGTGAGAACGGTCGGGGCTTGAAAGAACCCGGCCCGCGGTGCCGCATCGCCCTCGACCAGCACCTGCGCCCCCTCGCTCACTGCCTCCTGGATAAGGCCGGCGACGGCCTTGACCCGGCGCTCGCTGACCAGCGGGCCCATTGCCGTGGCCGGTTCGAGCCCCGATCCGGTCCGCACCTTCTTCACATGCTCGGCCAGCGCCGCGGCGAAGCGGTCGTAGATGCCCCGCTGGACCAGCACGCGCGTGGGCGAGATGCAGACCTGGCCCGCATTGCGGAGCTTGAAACCCGCAACGGCCGCGACCGCCGCCTCGACATTCGCGTCCTCGCAGACGATGACCGGATTGTGGCCGCCCAGTTCCATCGTGATGCGCTTCATGTGTTTGCCGGCCAGGGCCGCAAGCTGTTTGCCCACAGGCACCGAGCCGGTGAAGGACACCTTGCGGATCACCGGATGTGGAATGAGATAGTTCGCGATGTCAGCCGGTTCGCCGTAAACGATATTGAGAACGCCCGGCGGGAGCCCGGCATCCAGCAGCGCCTGTGCCAGTGCCGCCGGCGAGGCCGGCGTGTCTTCGGGCGGCTTGGCGACGACGGTGCAGCCGACCGACAGCGCCGGACCGAGCTTGCGCACCAGTTGCGACATCGGGAAATTCCATGGCGTGAAGGCCACGACCGGACCCACCGGCTGCTTGAGCACCATCTGGGTCACGTTCGGCGAACGCGCCGGAATCACCTGCCCATAGGCGCGCTGGCCTTCGCCGGCGAACCAGTCGAGCAGATCGGCGGACGACATCACCTCGGCGCGCGCCTCGGCAAGGGGCTTGCCCATTTCCATCGTCATGCACGGCGCGAGGGTATCGGCGCGCTCGCGCAGCAGCACGGCCGCCTGGCGCAGGATGCTGCCGCGCGCATAGGCGCCGGCATCCCGCCAGGCCGCGAAGGCGCTGCCCGCGGCCTGCACCGCCTCCTCCAGATCGGCAGGTTCGGCCATCGCATAATGGCCAATCACCTCTGCGGTTGCCGGATCATAAACGGCTGTTCGCCGCCCCAGCGCGCCATCGCGCCACCGTCCGTCGATCAGGAGTTGAGTATCAGGATAGGTCGTTGCCATGTTGGTCCCCCGGGCGCCCGCCTTCGTGGTGCCTTCAGTCAAGTCACTTACACACCGGCCAGAATTGCCCTGCCGACGATCTTGCCACCGGCGAGGCTGTTCAGCACGTCCTCAGCCTCGTCGAGCTTGTAACAGGTGGTGGGAATCGGCTTGATCGCGCCATTGCGGGCAAGCTGCATCAGTTCCGCGAACTCTCCGGGGGAGCCCGTATAGCTGCCGCGGATCGTGAGCGCGCGCACGGCGATCAGGGGAAGCGCCCAAGGGGCAGCCCCGCCGAACAGCCCGACGATGACATAGGTTCCGCCCTTGCCCAGAGCGTCGAAGCCAAGCCCGGCCGTCGCCTCGGCGCCGACGAAGTCGATCGCCGCAAGGGGCGCCTCGCCGGCGGCGGCATGAATCTGCGCCACCGCATCCGCGGCGCGCGGATCGACCGCCGCACAGGCCCCCGCGGCAAGGGCGGACGCCCGCTTGACAGGGTCGATATCGACGAAGACGGGCGCCTTGGCCCCCAGCGCCTGCAACAGTTGCGCGCACATCAGCCCAAGGCCGCCAGCGCCGATCACCAGAAGCGCATGGTCCTTCAGTGTGCCCTCGACCTTCTTGAGCGCGCCATAGGCCGTAAGCCCCGAACAGGCCAGCGGTGCGGCGTTTTCGGGTGGGATATCTCCGATCTCATGAAGATATTTCGGATGCGGCACCCGGATCTGCGTGGCATAACCGCCATCGACATGCATGCCGAGAAACTGCGGTTTCATGCACAATTGCTCCTGGCCCGAGGCACAGATCGCGCAGGTGCCACAGCCGATCCAGGGATAGACCACATATTTCTTTCCCCTCTCGAGCGTGCCGACATCCGGGCCAGCGGCGACCACTTCCCCGACCGTTTCATGCCCCATCACCAGCGGCAACGCGATCCCGCGCTTGGAGAATTCCAGCTTGCGGCCGTGGCCAAGATCATACCCCCCCTCGCGGATATGCAGGTCGGTGTGACAGACGCCGGCGGCGGTCACGGACAAGATGACCTCCGTTCCGCGAGGGGTCATGTCCGGCCTGTCGTCTGGACGCAGGGGTTGACCGAATTCATGAACACATTGGCAATGCATGATGTTTTCCTCCCTTACAGCTCATCAATGATGTAGCTTTTGGATTTGCAGTTGCTGGAATGGGGCGGAAAGCACCGCTCGTTTCCGGACGATCGACGCTTTCCGCCTTTCCCAGGAATATTTCGACCCGCCGCTCCCGCACCGTTCAGAAGAACTTCGCGAGCCGGAGGGTCAGCGTTGTGTCGCGCTCGAACGTATTCTGCGCGTCCACATCGTGCCCGACTTCCATCAGGAACTGCGTTGTCGGGTCGAGCATCTGGGACCAGGCCACCCGAACGGTGGTGGATTCCACGTCCGCGCCCTTGATGCTTCCCACCGTTTCGGCACCGCCCCAGCTTGTCGTGACCCCAGCCGAGAACATCGTCTTGTCGCTCGCGCTGTAGTTGATCCAGCCGAGCGCGGTATAGCTTGCATCCTTCTCGACATTCGCTCCACCCGGGCCTTCGTCGTTGTCACCGTAGATCGTGACGTCCCCCACAAGATCGACCGACCATTTGGGGGCGATATTGAACACGAAGCCTGGCTGAATGGCGAAGGACCATCGGTTGGAACCCAAACCGGGCTCAGTGGCAGAATATTCGCCGGTCGGCAGGGTGAGATAGGTGGCAATGGCGAAATAGCGTCCGTTTTCGGGATCGTTCAGCGGCCAGATCGTACCGACAAGCGTCGTGTCCCCGAAGGAGATGTCCTTGGTTCCGACGGCGGTTCCGCCGATGCTCATATTGTCCAGCCCCCCGAAGGGTTGCAGCACGTTCACGTCGGTACGAATTCCGGCGACGTCGAAAAAGTAGACATAGCGAAGAAGGCCCACGTTCGTGTCGAGGCTCGAGCCCGCCACGTCATTGCCATTGCCGTCAACCAAAGTGTCCGAGGTGCTGCCAAGATAATATACCAATCCAAGCTGCGTTCCCGCCGGTGCGGGCACGAAGTCGCGCGGCTGCGCGTCCCACCCATACGCGGCGGTCCCTGACATCAGGCACTGGGCGGCAAGCACGGCCGCCACAAGTACAGAATACCGAACCTTCTTTCCTGGCTTCGACATCATCATTTCCTCCCTATTGACGTCCAATTTCTCGACTTGGCCCGCAGCGCCGCGACTGTCCGAGGCGGAATGCGCTTTCCGACTGTCCCGATTGTTGACTGCCGACAGGCAAGTTGCCGGCAGTTCTCGGGTTCTCAGGGTTGCGCATTCGCGGCGGACCCGGAACGGTCAGTTCGCGGTGTACCCGCCGTCCACCACCAGTTCGGCACCGTGGACGAACGAGGCCTCATCCGAGGCCAGGAACAGCACCGCGTTCGAGACTTCCTCGGGCCGGCACGGCCGCTTCAGCAGGGTGGGTCCAAGGATCGCCTGTCGCGTTGCCGGATCGGCATGCAGAAGATCCTTGGTCATCGGCGTGTCGATGACGCCGGGGTGGATCGAGTTGACCCGGATGCCCGTATCCGCCAGATCGACGGCGCAGGATTTGGTCATCAGCCGCACCGCGCCCTTGGAGGTGATGTAGGCCCCCGCCATCGCGGCACCGGCGATGCCGTAGATGGACGAGATGTTGATGATCGAGGCCTTGCCCGATTCCTTCATCAGCGGCACCGCGGCGCGGATGCCCAGATAGACGCCCCTCACGTTGACGTTCATCGTCTGGTCGAATTCCTCGGGCGAGGTCTCGTGCAGCGGCTTCAGGATCAGGATGCCGGCGTTGTTCACCAGAATGTCCAGCCGCCCGGCCTTGGCGCGCACGGTGGCGATGGCCTTTGACCAGTCATCCTCGCTGGATACGTCATGCTTGATGAAATCGGCCTTGCCGCCAGCGGCCACGATGCCCTTGGCCACCGCTTCGCCCGCCGCAGTTTCGCGGTCGGTGACAA
>WOZM01000210.1 GCA_011620265.1 Paracoccaceae bacterium | reverse complement strand
TGGACGCGGCCAGCCGCACCGGCGTCGGCGACATCCGCGAGATCATCGAAAGCGTCCACTACCGCGCCGCCAGCGCCCGCTACAAGATCTACATCATCGACGAAGTCCACATGCTGTCGACGAACGCCTTCAACGCGCTTCTGAAGACGCTGGAGGAACCCCCCGCCCATGTGAAGTTCATCTTTGCGACGACCGAGATCCGCAAGGTGCCGGTCACGGTCCTCTCGCGCTGCCAGCGCTTCGACCTCCGCCGGATCGAGCCCGAGGTGATGATCGCGCTTCTGCGCAAGATTGCCATGGCCGAGAAGGCCGGGATCACCGACGACGCGCTCGCCCTCATCACCCGCGCCGCCGAAGGCTCGGCGCGCGACGCGACCTCGCTGCTCGACCAGGCGATCAGCCACGGCGCCGGCGAGACGACGGCGGAGCAGGTCCGCGCCATGCTGGGGCTTGCCGACCGGGGGCGCGTTCTCGACCTCTTCGACCTCATCCTGAAGGGCGATGCCGCCGGCGCGCTGAACGAGCTTTCCGCGCAATATGCCGACGGCGCCGACCCGATGGCGGTGCTGCGCGACCTGGCCGAGATCACCCATTGGGTCAGCGTCATCAAGATCACGCCCGAGGCCGCCGATGACCCGACCATCGGCCCGGATGAGCGCGCGCGCGGTCAGGCGATGGCCACGGCGCTGCCGATGCGGGTATTGACGCGGATGTGGCAGATGCTCCTGAAGGCGCTGGAAGAGGTCGCCGCCGCCCCGAACGCGATGATGGCGGCCGAGATGGCGGTGATCCGCCTCACCCATGTCGCCGACCTGCCCGATCCCGAGCAACTCCTCCGCCGCCTCTCCGAAGGCCCCGGCCCCGCCGCCCCGCAGGGGCGCGGGCCTGCACCTTCCGCTGCCCCGACGCATGCCGCGCCGCGGGCGCAGGTCACTTCGGCACCCGGCGGCAACGGCACAGCCACCGCGCTCGCCCGGGCGCCGGAAACCGCGCTCGCCCGCTATGCGAGCTTTCCGGCCGTCATCGAGCTCATCCGCCACAACCGCGACGTGAAGCTGCTGCTCGAGGTCGAGAACCACGTCCGCCTCGTCCACTACGCCCCCGGCCGAATCGAGTTCGAACCGGCAGCCGACGCGCCGCGCGACCTCGCCGCGACGCTGGCGCAGCGGCTGCAAAGCTGGACCGGCGTGCGCTGGGGTGTCTCGGTCGTCTCCGAAGGCGGAGCCGCGACCATCGCCGAGGAGCGCAGCGCGAGGGAGGACGTCGCGAAGGCAAAGGCAAAGGACAATCCCTTGGTCCAGGCGGTTTTCGCGGCCTTCCCGAATGCCCATATCACCGCGATCAGAACGCCCGACGAGGTTCAGGCCGAAGTGCAGGCGGACGCCCTGCCCGAGGTCGAGGACGAATGGGACCCGTTCGAGGACAATTGAGGAGAAGACGATGCTGAAAGGTTTGGGCGGGCTCGGCGGGCTCGGCGACATGACCAAGATGATGAAGGCCGCGCAGGACATGCAGCAGAAGATGGCCGCGCTGACCGAGGAGATGGACCGCATCACCGTCACCGGCGAAAGCGGCGCGGGGCTCGTCAAGGCCGTCTGCACCGCGAAGGGCGAGTTGAAGTCGCTCGACATCGACCCGTCGATCTTCCAGCCCTCGGAAAAGGAAGTGGTGGAGGACCTGATCCTCGCCGCGATCAAGGACGCGCAGAAGCGGGCGCAGGAGCGGACGCGTCAGGAACAGCAGAAGATGATGCAGGAAATGGGCCTTCCGGCCGACATGAAGCTGCCGTTCTGATCCCCCATGTCCGACAGCACCCGCGACATCGAGGCTCTGATCGAGCTGATGGCCCGCCTGCCGGGCCTCGGGCCGCGATCCGCCCGGCGCGCGGTGCTGCATCTGATCAAGAAACGCGGCCAGGTGATGGCGCCGCTGGCGCAGGCGATGGCCACGGTCGCGGCAACGGCGCGGGAATGCGCCAGTTGCGGCAATATCGGCACCGCCGACACCTGCGACATCTGCCGCGACGCGCGGCGGGCGACGGGCGAGATCTGCGTGGTCGAGGATGTGGCCGACCTCTGGGCGATGGAGCGCGGGCACAGCTTCAAGGGCCGCTACCATGTGCTCGGCGGCACGCTCTCCGCCCTCGACGCCGTCGGGCCGGATGAGTTGCGCATCCCCCGGCTTCTCGACCGCATCCGCGACGAGGGGATCAGCGAAGTGATCCTCGCGCTCAACGTCACGGTCGACGGCCAGACCACCGCCCACTACATCGCCGAGGCGCTGGAAGGGACCGGCGTCGCCGTTACCTCGCTGGCGCAGGGCGTACCGATCGGCGGCGAGCTCGACTACCTCGACGACGGCACGATCCAGGCAGCACTCAGGGCGCGCAAACGGGTCTGACGAACGACCGGCCTTTGGGGAGGTAAGGTGGGTTGAAACCCACCTTACCCGTGTCATGGGCAAAAGATTTGACTTACAGGACATATGCCAATTGCCCACTCTGGTCCAAGAGGCCGGTGCCGGCGGCGGGCTGGATCAAGGAGTTCAAGGTGAAGGGCGCAGCCCTTTGGGTGCGCGTCGATTGGACCGTCCGGGCACGGCAGATGCCCACCGATCACCGTCG
>WOZM01000135.1 GCA_011620265.1 Paracoccaceae bacterium | reverse complement strand
AATTACGGCCGGGTGGTCTATGAGGGCCTGAAGGGCGGGCTCGACTTCATGAAGGACGACGAGAACATCAACTCGCAGCCCTTCATGCACTGGCGCGACCGCTTCCTCTACTGCATGGAGGCGGTGAACAAGGCCACCGCCGTGACCGGCGAGATCAAGGGCCACTACCTCAACATCACCGCCGGCACGATGGAGGAGATGTATGCGCGGGCCGAGTTCGCCAAGCAATTGGGGTCGGTGATCGTGATGGTCGACCTCATCGTCGGCTGGACCGCGATCCAGTCGATCTCCAACTGGTGCCGGGCGAACGACATGATCCTGCACATGCACCGCGCCGGCCACGGCACCTATACCCGCCAGAAGAACCACGGGATCAGCTTCCGGGTCATCGCCAAGTGGCTCCGGATGGCGGGCGTCGATCACCTGCATTGCGGCACCGCCGTCGGCAAGCTCGAGGGCGATCCGCTCACGGTGCAGGGCTACTACAACGTCTGCCGCGAGCGGGTGAACGCGGTGGACCTGCCGCGCGGCATCTTCTTCGAGCAGGACTGGGCCGACCTGAAGAAGGTCATGCCGGTGGCCTCGGGCGGCATCCATGCCGGCCAGATGCACCAGCTACTCGACCTTTTCGGCGACGATGTGGTGCTGCAGTTCGGCGGCGGCACGATCGGCCACCCGATGGGCATCCAGGCGGGCGCCACGGCGAACCGCGTGGCGCTGGAGGCGATGGTGCTGGCGCGCAACGAAGGCCGCGACATCAGGAACGAGGGGCCGGAGATCCTCCGCGCAGCCGCCAAGTGGTGCAAGCCGCTTGAGGCCGCGCTCGAGACCTGGGGCAACATCACCTTCAACTATACCTCGACCGACACGTCGGACTTCGTCCCGACCGCCTCGGTCGCGATGTGAGGAGAAAGACCATGCGTATCACTCAAGGCTGCTTTTCCTTCCTGCCCGATCTCGACGACACGCAGATCACGAGCCAGGTCGAATACATCCTCGAAAAGGGCTGGGCCGTGGGCCTCGAATATGTCTACGACCCGCATCCCCGCAACATCTACTGGGAGATGTGGGGCCATCCGATGTTCGACCTGCGCGACGCGAAGGGCGTGATGATGGAGCTCGACGAGTGCCGGAAGGCGCATCCCGAGGCCTATATCCGCATCAACGCCTTCCATTCCGAGCGCGGCTTCGAGACGGTGATGATGTCCTTCATCGTCAACCGCCCGCAGGTGGAGCCTGTGCTGCACATGCAGCGGACCGATGTCGACGGGCGGGCGCAGCGCTACGCCTGGGACGCGCGTTCGTGAGATTTCGGACCGGGCCGCGCCCGGTCCGACCCGCCGGAGGGGCCAGCCCCTCCGGACCTCCCCGGGATATTTCCGGCAAGATGAAGGGGTGACAGGATGAATGCCGAAAATGGGGCGACGGTGCCGGTGACGGTCGATCTGGCGGCGGAATACGAGGCGTCGGGCGTCGCCGAGGTCTTGCGCGAGCTCGACGAGGAGTTGATCGGCCTCGCGCCGGTGAAGCGGCGTATCCGCGAGACGGCAGCGCTCTTGCTGGTGGACCGGGCGCGGCGCGACATGGGGCTCGCGCATGAGACGCCGACGCTGCACATGTCCTTCACCGGCAATCCCGGGACGGGCAAGACCACCGTGGCCTTGAAGCTGGCGGGGCTTCTTCACCGGCTCGGCTATGTCCGCAAGGGGCATCTGGTCAGCGTCACCCGCGACGATCTGGTGGGCCAGTATATCGGCCACACGGCGCCGAAGACGAAAGAGGTTCTGAAGAAGGCGATGGGCGGGGTCCTCTTCATCGACGAGGCCTATTACCTCTACAAGCCCGACAACGAGCGCGACTACGGGCAGGAAGCGATCGAGATCCTTCTGCAGGTGATGGAGAACAACCGCGACGACCTTGTCGTGATCATGGCCGGTTATGCCGACCGGATGGACCGGTTCTTCGCCGCCAATCCCGGCTTCCGCTCGCGTATCGCCCATCACATCGAGTTTCCGGACTATACCGACGCGGAGCTCGAACGCATCGCCGGGACGATGCTCGGGGCGCAGGGCTACCTGTTCGACGGGGGCGGGCGGAAGGCGATGGCGGAATATGTCGCGCTGCGGCGCAGGCAGCCGCATTTCGCCAATGCCCGCTCGATCCGCAACGCGCTCGACCGGGCGCGGCTCAGGCAGGCGAACCGGCTGTTCGAGACGGCGAAGGGGCCGCTCGATGCCAGGGCCCTGTCGACGATCACCGAGGCCGATGTCAGGGCAAGCCGGGTCTTTCAGGGCGGGCTCGACGTCGACCGACAGCCAGCGGGAGGAGAGACATGACATTCGACCGGTCGATCAAGATCGCGCCGTCGATCCTGTCGGCGGATTTCGCGAGTTTCGGGGCTGAAATCCGGGCAATCGAGGCGGAAGGCGCCGACCGGGTCGATGTCGACGTGATGGACGGGCACTCTGTGCCGAACCTGGCCTTCGGCCTTCCGCTCTGCAAGGCGCTCCGGTCGCATATCGGGACGGTCATGGATGTGCATCTGATGATTTCCCCGTCGATCCCTATATCGACGCCTTCGCCGAGGCGGCGCCCATATCCACCGCGCGCTGCAAGCAATAAGGGCG
>WOZM01000115.1 GCA_011620265.1 Paracoccaceae bacterium | reverse complement strand
ACTTCATGGTTCCCATCCCGCGCTTTGCCAGTTGGGAAGCTTTCAACGCTGATCTCGAAGTCCGGTGCCGCAAGCGCCAGCGCGACGTCTTGCGCGGCGAGACCGATACGATTGGCGCACGGCTGCAACGCGATCTGGCGGAGCTGAGAACACTGCCAGGAACGCCGTTCGACGCCTGCGAGCAGGTCGGCGCCCGGGTCAGCTCCCAGTCTCTCGTTCGGTATGGCACCAACGACTACTCGGTGCCGGTTGCTTATGGGCATCGGGATGTTTGGGTGCGCGGCTATGTTGATCAGGTCGTGATCGGCTGTCGCGGAGAGGTCATCGCTCGGCACCCGCGGTGCTATGCGCGCGAGGACATGATCTTCGACCCGATCCATTACCTTCCGCTGATCGAGAGGAAGATCAATGCCCTGGATCAGGCCGCTCCCTTGGCGGAATGGGACCTACCGGTAGAGTTCGAGACCCTGCGCCGCCTCATGGAGGCGCGGATGCAGAAGATGGGCCGCCGCGAGTATGTGCAGGTGTTGCGGCTTCTCGAGACCTTCGAACTCGCCGACGTGCATGTCGCGGTGAAGAAAGCGCTGAAGCTGGGGGCGGTCGGCTTCGACGCTGTCAAACACCTCGTGCTGTGCCACGTCGAGAGGCGGCCACCGAAGCTTGATCTCGACGTCTATCCCTACCTGCCGCGGGCCAACGTGGGGATCACATCGGCAGCAAGCTACACGTCCCTGCTGTCGGGCTATAAAGTTCACACATCTTCCTTGCGATGATTGATCCCCTCTGATTCCCTTCTGGAAAATGGAGGGCCTCATGGACATGAGCTTGGGCGGTTTCGGCGATCGGCGGCTGGAAAAAGGGGGGCCGTTCTGCTGGCGCGGCTGGTCAGCCATGGCGCGCGCGGTGTTCGTGTGCGCCGTCTGGGCGGGGATCGCGCGGGCGAGATCCGGTTCACCCGGTTCCTGCGCAACCCGTCCGTGACGCTCGACGAAATGACTGGGGCAGCCTTCGAACGCACGCAAGGAGCCTGCGCAGGCCGGGATGTTCTGGCGGTTCAGGATACGACGGTGACGCGGTCGGCTGGCGGCGGCGGCAGCTTCATTCACGCGATGATCGCGGTGGATGCGGGCAGCGGCGCGGTGCTGGGCGCACTGGATGCGCGCTTCATGGAACGCATCGAGGGCGGCAAGGCGAGCCGCCGCAGCCGGGGTTTCCAGGACCGCCAGAGTGTGCGCTGGCTGGACTCGGCACGAAAGGCCGGAGAGATCGAAGGCGCGGCGCGGGTGACGGTGGTCGCCGACCGCGAGGCCGACATGTTCGAGTTGTTCGCGCATCGTCCGGCCCATGTGCACCTGCTGGTGCGGGCCATGCATGACCGTGTTCTCATCGGCGGTGGCAAACTGGCGGACGAAATCGCGGCCGGTCCACCCCTGGGCTATGCCGCCCTCCATCTGCCCGCACGGCCGGCGCGAGCGGCGCGCACGGCGCGGCTTTCGGTCCGCTTCGGCAGGCTCGAGCTGCGGCCCCCTCGGGAAAACCGCAAGACCTGCCACGAGGCGGTGCCCATGACCTATGTCGACCTGCGCGAGGAAACCCCGCCGGAGGGTGAAAGCCCCTTGCACTGGAGACTCATGACCACGCTTGAGGTCGAAACCGTAGCCGATGCGCTCGACGTTGCCGCGCGCTACGCCCGGCGCTGGAAGATCGAAGAGCTGTTCCGAACCATGAAACGCAAGGGCTTCGACATCGAGAGCCTTGCAATCAGGGATGCCGAGCCAAGGAACCGCCTTGTCCTGGCCTGCTTCATCGCCGCCACTGTGGTCATGCAGATGACCGCCGAGCGCGACGGGCCTCTGTTGCGCCCCCTGACGGATGCTTTCGATCCGGAGGACAGGCCGCTGCTCGAGGCCCTCTGCCGTGATATCGAAGGCCGGACAGAACGGCAGAAGAACCCACACCCCCCAGGAAGCCTCGCATTCGCAACCTGGGTCTGCGCGCGGATCGGCGGTTGGACCGGATACTACGGCAAGCCCGGCCCCATCGTCATACTCCGCGGCTGGACCGAATTCCAAACCCTCAAACACGGCGCCGCCCTCGGAAAAAACCTGGCCCAATACCCCGAGAAAGATGTGTGAATCCGATAGGCTGAAGGGAGGCGCGGTTCCGGCGGAAGCTCAGGCGGGCAGCACGGTGAAGGGGCGGGGATAAACATGCTCCTCAAGATTCGGGCCGGGGCCGATACGGTCCACCACCGCGAACAGCCCCGGCGCATGCAGCGGCGTCAGCACCCCGTGCCATGTGCCGCGCAACAGGTTGATGCCCTGGCCCGGCGCGGTGAGGAAGGCCAGCGGCGCGCCGGGCCTGCCGCCCTCGTCCGGCGCGACGATCACGAGGAAGGGCTGCAGGCTCATCGGCAGGAAGGCCTGGCTGCCCTCGGGGTGGCGCTCGACCAGATCGAAGCTGCAGGGCAGCGCGCGCGGGACCGCATCGAAGATGGAAATGCCCGCGCGCCCGCCGCCCTCCGCCCCGAAATCGAGCCGCGCCCTGTCATGGAAGCGCCCGCAGAGGCCGGCGTTGATGATCCTGTCGGGGCTGCCCGACGCCTCCAGCACATCGCCGAAGCGGGCGAA
>WOZM01000073.1 GCA_011620265.1 Paracoccaceae bacterium | reverse complement strand
TCAAGGGCGCGATCCGCGTTACCTTCTGGGGGGCGCTTGCCATGGCTGCCACCGCGGGCGTGGGCATGCTCTTCGGGGTTGTCGCTTGACCGCTCATCGTCGTGAAACTCGTGGCCTCCACATGCGGGCCCGGCCATTTTCCCGCGTGAAGCGGTTGGTTCGCCGGGCATGAGCAGCCTGCTTCCCTCGATCGCGTCGCTTGGGTTGTGGGGCTATTGGGTCATCGGCCTGATGACGTGCGGCGAGGCATTTGTCATAACCAGCGTGTTTTCGCCCGGCAAGGTCGTCGTCGTGCTGGGCGGCGCCCTGGCGGCGCAGGGGCTCTACGACATCTCCGACATGATGTGGTTCATCGCCATCGGCACCATCATCGGGTCGCAGGCGAGCTTCTGGCTGGGCAAGAAGGGAGAGACGCTGTTCGGCGAGGGGCACGCCGTGCTGTCCACGGCACATCTTGAACGCGGCCAGCGGTTCTTTGGGAAGTATGGTGGCGCCAGCATCGTGATCGGCCATTTCCTTGGCCCGTTGCGCCCCATCGCGCCGGTTGTCGCCGGTCTTTCAGGGATGGGCGGTCGGCGGTTCCTGATGTGGAATGTCGCCGGAGGAGCGGCCTACGCGATCACCATGGTCAGCGTCGGTTACTTTTTCGGGACCGCCTTCACCGTCATCGGGCCGACGACCACGCGCGTCGGCCTCTTCGCGGGTGCTGTTGTCGTCATTCTTGCCCTTCTGTGGTTCCTGATCTCGCGGCTCCGGCGGGGATGGCCCTTCGCGGTCTCCATCCTGCGTTCGGTCGCCATGGCGATCCGGGACAATCCCGAAGTCCGTGCCCTTGTCGTGCGCCACCCGAAGCTGTTTCGATTTCTTGCCGCCCGAGTTTCGCCCGAAACATTTCGGGGGCTGCCGGCGACGCTACTGGGGCTCGCATTTCTGTACTTTCTCGGCATCTATGTCGAACTTGCGCTGGAGGTCGTGGGCGGCGGACCGATCGTCGAGGCGGATACCCGTCTGTCAAACCTGCTCTACGTGTTCCGTGATGACACGTTGGTCCGGTTCTTCAGCATCATGACCGGACTGGGACAATGGTGCGCCATCGGGGTCATGGCGCTTGCTGCGACCGCATTGATGTGGGTCTGGGACAGATGGGCCTATGTTCCCGCCCTCTGGCTTGTGCTGGCGGGCAACCAGATCACCGTCACGGTGCTCAAGCTGATATTTGCCCGCGCCAGATCGGACTACGCCGTCTATGCCGAGGGCAGCTATTCGTTCCCCAGCGGCCACAGCGCGGCCATTGCCGCGTTCGGCATCTTTGTGACCTACGTTCTTGTGCGCGAGCGCATCGGGCGCGACACCCTCTGGGTGCTGCTCTGCGCCAGCATCGTCTTTCTGGTGGGGCTGAGCCGCCTCTATCTGGACGAACATTTCCTGAGCGACGTCCTGAACGGGTATGTCGTGGGTGTTCTCTGGGCGATCACGGGCATCTTCGCGGCCGAGCATTGGGGCCGGGCCGGGCGCGCTGCGGTCGGAACCTGCCCTGCAACCCCCCGGCTTCGCTGGATCAGCGCCGGTATCGTGGCAGTCTCTGCCGTGGCCCTGTGGCTTGAAGGAGGATCCTATGACACCACCCCGATCCGAGGGCTTCGTGCGCATGCCCGACGCCGAGTTCGAGGGTGAGCCAGCTTCCCGGAAATCGTCCAGTGGACGATTTCGCTGGCGAACAGGCGGAGCCCCTGACGCGGGCGGCCGAGGAGTGAGACGGATCAGCGAAACGTCCAGTGGACGTTTCGCCCGTCGAACGCGAAGCGCGCGCTCGCCGATGTCGGGCTCGACGGCGACGAGGCCGCGCTCGACATCCGCGATCTGCGCTCCCTGGTGGACTGCATCCGCCTGATGCACCGCACCGCGATGCAGACTGCCGTCCGCATGATCACCACTGGCGTCATGCTGGCGCCGCTCGCGGGCATCGTCATCAAGCTGAAGATATTCGGCGGCGGTCCGGTGGTGCGACACGTTCCAAGCATCTCGAAGGCGCCGCCTTCGACATCGCCATGACGAACCACTACCCGGTGGCCTCCGAGGCGGCGGCGCGGGAGGTCGGGTTCCTTGGGTTTCCGCTTCTGTCCGCGCTCGGGGTTAATTCATGTCGACCTTGGCCCCGCGCGTCAGTGGGGCGAGCGGTTCCCGGTCCGGGCGACGGCATTTGCAGCCGAGACTCCGCCCGCACGCGAAGTGCTGGCCGAGAGCCGCACGATGAAAGGCGGTGGCGCGGCAGGTGTCGCGACGCTGGGCGCAGCCGGGGTCGAGGTGGCGCAGAACGTCCTGGCCGAGACCCAGTCCGCAATTCTGCCGCTTGTGCCGTACCTCGACACGCTCCGTTGGGTGTGCATCGCCGTGGCTCTCGGCGGCATCGCGATCACCATCTATGCCCGCCTCGACGACTGGAAGCGGGAGCGGTGGTGATCGCCGCGCTCCTCACCGGGATCGCAGCCAGCCCATGGATGCGGGCAGCGCTACGCTACCGCGCCATCGTCCTCGCCGTGCTCCTGTTCCTGCTTGCGTTCCGGCGCTCCGGCGAACGAGCGGGACGCCTCGCCGAACGCCTTGAAACCACGGAGAAGGCCAATGATGTCCA
>WOZM01000231.1 GCA_011620265.1 Paracoccaceae bacterium | reverse complement strand
GCCTCGACATATTTGGTCAGGAGCGGGCAGGGGCGGTACTTGGTGTCCGCGAGCCCCTCGTGCAGCACGTTCATGATCGCAAGGCAGGTGTCGAGCCCGATGAAATCGGCCAGTTCCAGCGGCCCCATCGGGTGGTTGGCGCCCAGCTTCAGCGACTCGTCGATCGACTTCACGTTGCCCACACCCTCATAGAGCGTATAGACCGCCTCGTTGATCATCGGCATCAGGATGCGGTTGACGATGAAGGCGGGGAAATCCTCGGCACTCGCCGCGGTCTTGCCGAGTTTCTCGACCACCGCCAGAAGCGCCTTGTAGGTCGGCTCGTCGGTCGCGATGCCGCGGATCAGCTCGACGAGCTGCATCACCGGGACCGGGTTCATGAAGTGGAACCCCATGAACTTTTCCGGCCGGTCGGTGCGCGAGGCCAGCCGGGTGATCGAGATCGACGAGGTGTTCGAGGTCAGGATCGTCGTCGGCTTCAGATGCGGCTGGAGGTCCTCGAAGATCGCCTGTTTCACCGTCTCGCGCTCCGTCGCGGCCTCGATCACGAGATCGGTCTGGCCGAGATCGGTCAGCGTCAGCGTGGTGCGGATCCGGGCAAGGGCCGCATCCTTGTCCGCGGCGGCGATCTTGCCGCGGCTGACCTGGCGTTCGAGGTTCCGGTCGATCAGCGCCACGGCCTTGTCGAGCGCCTCCTGGCTGATGTCGGTCATCAGCACGTCGAAACCGGCAAGCGCGAAGACATGGGCAATGCCGTTGCCCATCTGGCCCGCGCCGACGATTCCGACCGACTGGATTTCCATTGCCCGACCCTCATCTGTCCTTGCGCAAGACCATAGGCATCGCGCCGCCCCGGGCGCAAGGCATATCCGGCCGCGGAAACCGTTCGAATTGAAGGCTTAGCCAATTCGCAAGGCTTGCGGCGCAACCTGTTCCCGGGTGAGTCGAAATGAAGGTGGGAACCAATGGCTTATGAATATGCGGGCGACAGCGCCCTTGACTACTTTCCGTGCCGCTACGGGCAGTCGAAGCTTCTCTTCCGGGGACCCCGGCGCAAGCTCGACGGGGCCTATGCCGCGGTGCTCGGCGGGACGGAGACCTACGGGAAATTCGTCACCGACCCCTATCCGGCGCTGCTCGAACGGATGCTCGGACTGCCGGTCGTGAACTTCGGCTACATGAATGCCGGGGCGGATGTCTTCGTCGGCGAACCGGTGATCGTCGATGCCTGCTCCAGGGCGCGGGTCACGGTGATCCAGCTCATGGGCGCGCAGAACATGTCGAACCGCTTCTACGCGGTCCACCCGCGCCGCAACGACCGCTTCCTGCGCGCCTCGACGCTGATGAAGACGATCTTCCGCGAGGTGGACTTCACCGAGTTCCACTTCACCCGGCACATGCTCTCGGTCCTCAAGGCGCAGTCGCCGGAGAAATACGCGCTCGTCGAGGATGAGCTGAAGTCGGCCTGGGTCGCGCGGATGCGGCATCTCCTGCAGAAGATCGAGGGCAAGACGGTGCTGCTCTGGATCGCCGGCAATCCGGGCGAGGACAGGGACGGTCTTGGCCCCGAGCCGCTGATGATCGACGCCGACATGGTCGCGGCCATCCGCTCCTTCGCGACCGATCTTGTCCGCGTCAGTCCGAGCGAGGCGGCGATGCGCGCCGGAACCGACGGCATGCATTTCGCGCCGCTCGACGAGCCGGCCGCCGCCGCGATGCCGGGGCCGCGGATCCATGCCGAGGTTGCCGAGGCGCTGGCCCCGGTGATGAAACGGATGCTCTGACAGGAAAGCCCCGCCGTTTCCGGCGGGGCTTCCCGATCGCGGTCCGGTCAAGGCGCGCCCCTTGGGCGCGCCTTGCCGTTCAAAGCTTCTCGATCAGTTCCGGGACGGCGGTGAAGAGGTCGGCGACGAGGCCGTAATCGGCGACCTGGAAGATCGGCGCCTCCTCGTCCTTGTTGATCGCGACGATGACCTTGCTGTCCTTCATCCCCGCGAGGTGCTGGATCGCGCCCGAGATGCCGACCGCGACGTAAAGCGCGGGCGCCACGACCTTGCCGGTCTGGCCAACCTGCCAGTCGTTCGGCGCATAGCCCGAATCGACGGCGGCGCGGGAGGCGCCGACCGCCGCGCCGAGCTTGTCGGCGAGTTTCTCGATCAGTGCGAAGTTCTCCTCCGAGCCGACGCCGCGGCCGCCCGAGACGACGATGCCCGCGCTGGTCAGTTCCGGCCGGTCGGAGGTCGCGACCTTGTCCTCGACCCATTCCGAGAGCCCCGGATTGGCCGCGGCCCCGATCGTCTCGACCGGCGCCGAGCCACCCATCGCGGCAGGCTCGAAGGTCGAGGTGCGGATCGACACGACCTTCACCTTGTCCGACGACTTCACCGTCTGGATCGCGTTGCCGGCATAGATCGGCCGCTCGAACGTGTCGCCATCGACGACGCCCGAGACATCCGAGATCACCATCACGTCGAGCAGGGCGGCCACGCGCGGCAGCACGTTCTTCGCATCCGTCGTCGCCGGGGCGACGATGTGGCTGTAGTCGCCGGCAAGGCTCACGATCAGCGCCGCCGTCGGTTCGGCGAGGCGATGGCCGAGCGAGGGATCCTCGGCGCAGAGCACCTTCTTCACGCCGGCGATCTTCGCCGCCTCGGCCGCCGCGTTGGCGGCATGGGCGCCGGCGCAAAGCACCGTCACCTCGCCGAGTTTCAGCGCCGCCGTGACCGCCTTCGCGGTCGCATCGACGGAAAGATGCCCGTCGGTCACTTCACCCAGGAGAAGAACAGCCATCAGAGCACCCCCGCTTCGTCTTTGAGTTTCGCGATGAGCTCGTCGACCGACCCCACCTTGACGCCCGCCTTGCGGCCCGCCGGCTCTGCCGTCTTCACGATGGTCAGGCGCGGGGTGACATCGACGCCGTAATCGGCGGCGGTCTTTTCCTCCAGCGGCTTCTTCTTCGCCTTCATGATGTTCGGCAAGGACGCGTAGCGCGGCTCGTTCAGCCGCAGATCCACGGTCACGATCGCCGGCATCTTGACCTTGATCGTCTGCAACCCGCCATCGACCTCGCGCGTGACCGTGGCGCTGTCGCCGTCGATCGACAGCTCCGAGATGAACGTCGCCTGGCTCCAGCCGAGCAGCGCCGCAAGCATCTGCCCCGTCGCGTTCATGTCGTTGTCGATCGCCTGCTTGCCGCAAAGGACGAGGCCCGGCTTCTCTTCGTCGACGACCGCCTTCAGGAGCTTCGCCACCGCCAGCGGCTCGATATCGGTATGCACGTCCGACGCCGCCTCGATCAGGATCGCCCGGTCGGCGCCCATGGCAAGCGCGGTCCGCAAGGTCTCCTGCGCCTGCTTGACGCCGATCGACACCACGACGATCTCTTCGACCGTGCCCTTCTCCTTCAGCCGGATCGCCTCTTCCACGGCGATCTCGTCGAAGGGGTTCATCGACATCTTGACGTTGGCGAGATCGACCCCCGTGCCGTCCGCCTTGACGCGAACCTTCACGTTGTAGTCGATCACCCGCTTCACAGGCACCAATACCTTCATGGCTGGCAATCTCCCTTAACCGGACGCCGCCCCCGCAGGGGCGGCAAGACAAGCTCTCGTCCCGTCCCTTAGCGGTTCTGCGCTTGCGAAAACAGCGAAAAATCGACGCGCCCTGTCGCTTGGACGCCACGTTTTCGATTGTTAGCGCCGGTCAGCGATTGGCGCCCGGAACCCAGAGCACATCGGCGCGGCCGTCGTCGTTGGCGGTCCGCGCGGCGACGAAGAACCAGTCGCTGAGCCGGTTGAGATACCTGACCGCCGCCGGGTTCACGGTCTCGGTCGCGGTGAGTTCGACCGCCAGCCGCTCGGCGCGGCGCGAGACGGTGCGGGCGAGGTGCAGATGCGCGGCAAGGGCCGAGCCGCCGGGCAGGATGAAGCTGCGCAACGGCGCGAGGCGGGCGTTCATCGCGTCGATTTCCGCCTCGAGCCGCGCCACCTGTGCGTCCGCCATCCGCAGGACCGGGTGGCCGGCCTCTGCGTCCTTCTCCATCGCCGGCCGGCAGAGATCGGCGCCGAGGTCGAACAGGTCGTTCTGGATCCGGGCGAGCGCCGCGTCGATCTCTCCCGCCGCGTGCAGCCGGGCGAGGCCGATGACCGAATTCGTCTCGTCCACCGTGCCGTAGGCGGCGACGCGGGCGGAGTTCTTCGGCACGCGAACGCCGTCGCCGAGCGCGGTTTCGCCGGCATCGCCGGTGCGGGTGTAGATCCGGTTCAGGACGACCATCAGTTGCCCCCGATCCCGCCGCGGATCACCACGAAGAGCAGGATCAGCGCGACGGCGCAGGCCTGGGCGATGATCCGGTAGCGCATCAGCCGGTTGGCATGCTTGCGATTGAAATCGCCGCCCCTGGCGAAGCCGCCGATGCCGATCATCAGGATCACGAGGACGGCGAGGCAGGCGAAGGCCGCAATCAGAAAGAGCGGGTCGTTGGTCATGCAGGCCTCCTTCTTTGGGCGCTTTTACCGTGGGGCCGCGGAAGGCGCCAGCACTCAGATCGGGATTCGCCCGCCATCAGCCCCGGGCGAGGACCCATTGGAGCGTCCGGGACGGCAAAATCCGCCGGGCGATGCCCATGAGGCAGGTCGGCGCCGTGATGTGATAGCGCGGTTTCGGGTTCGGAGCGTCGAGCGCCGCGATCAGCTTCTTCGTCACGGCCGAGGCCGGCCATTGCGGCCCGTTGCTGCTGCCCTTGTAGAGCTTGTCGAGAAGGCTGGCGCGATATTCGTCGGCCCGCGCGGAATGCTCCCAATCCACCCATTTCTCGAATTGCCGGATCGCGTTCTTCCGGAAATCCGTCTCGATGGGGCCGGGATCGAGCAGGCAGACCTTGATGCCGGTCTCCGCCATCTCCATCCGCAAGACATCGGTCATGCCTTCCAGCGCGAACTTGGTGGCGACATAGGCGCCGCGCCATTTCATGCCCACGAGGCCGAGAACCGAGGAGCAATTGACGATCCGCCCGCCGCCCTGTGCCCGCATCGCGGGGATGACCCGGTTGGTGAGGTCATGCCATCCGATCAGGTTCGCCTCGAAGATCGCGCGCATCGCGTCGCGGGAGATGTCTTCCAAGGGGCCGGGAATCGCATAGGCGCCATTGTTGAAGAGCGCGTCGAGCGTGCCGCCCGTCCGTGACAGAGCCTCGTCAACGGCGGCGGCGATGCTTGCCGTGTCCTCGTAGTCGAGGCGGAGACTCTCCAGACCTTCCGTCCGCAGCCGCTCGCAATCCTCTGCCTTGCGGCAGGTCGCGAAGACGCGCCAGCCGCGCCGCGCCAGCTCATGTGCCGCGTCATGGCCGATGCCGGAGGAACAGCCGGTGATGAGAATGCTTCGCGCCATGCCTGCCTCGCCGCTTTGGCCCTCGCTAGGCGGTTTTCGCCGCGCTGGCAATCCTCGGGCCGCCGCCCTCAGCGCGTGAGGAGATCGGACGAGGTGTATCCGGCCAGCGCCGAATCCTCCGTCCGCACCCAGATCCAGTCGCCGCCACCGATCCCGTCGCCGATCACGGTCTGGCCCTCGCCCAGCGCGCCGAGTTCGGGATAGGCCGGCGAGGGGCCGGAGCGCAGCGGCAGCCGCGACACGGCGACGTGCCAGACATTGTCCGCCTCCGGCCTGTCCGCGGCCCGCGCGACGAGCAGGCGCGGGTCCGTGGCGGTCGTCGCCGAGAGGTCGAAGGGCGCCGGATCGAGCGCCGGCGGCGCGACGTTCCGGGCTCCTGCCTGAAAGAGGACGAGCACCACAGCCAGAAAGATCGCCAGTCTCAGCATCGCATCCCCCGACCCGATCGCACATGCGGGCCTGGCGCCATCTCCTGGCCGTTTCCGTGGCGCGGGACACGGGGGAAAACCGCCGGCTTCTTCCCTCCCGCGCGGAAATTCCGTCTGGACCCGACCGGGCCCGCGAATTACACCACATCCATGAGTGACGAGACGGAAGACCGCAATATCCTGCCCGCGACGACGTCCGAGCCGCTCTCCCGCGCGATCGGCGAGCGCTACCTGACCTATGCGCTCTCGACGATCATGCACCGGGCGCTGCCGGATGCGCGCGACGGGCTGAAGCCGGTGCACCGGCGGATTCTCTATGCGATGCGGGAACTGAAGCTCTCGCCCACCGGGGGCTTTCGCAAGTCGGCCAAGATCTCGGGCGACGTGATGGGCAACTATCACCCGCATGGCGATGCCGCGATCTACGACGCGATGGCCCGGCTCGCGCAGGATTTCAACATGCGCTACCCGCTCGTCGACGGGCAGGGCAATTTCGGCAATATCGACGGCGACAACCCGGCCGCCTCGCGCTACACCGAGGCGCGGCTGACGGCGGCGTCCGAGGCGCTGATGGAAGGGCTGGCCGAGAATGCGGTCGACTTCCGCCCGAACTACGACGGCACGCTGGAAGAGCCGATCGTCCTTCCGGCCGCCTTTCCGAACCTTCTCGCCAACGGCTCGTCGGGGATCGCGGTCGGCATGGCCACGAACATCCCGCCGCACAACCTGCACGAGCTGATCGAGGCCTGCCTGCATCTCATCAAGTCGCCCGATGCGCGCGACGAAACGCTTGTCGGCCTCGTCCCCGGCCCGGATTTCCCGACCGGCGGCGTGATCGTCGAGCCGCGCGAGGCGATCCTCGAGGCCTACCGCACCGGACGCGGCAGCTTCCGCACCCGGGCGCGCTGGTCGGTCGAGGATCTCGGCCGCGGGACCTGGAACATCGTGGTGACGGAGATCCCGTTCCAGGTGCAGAAATCGAAACTGATCGAGCGGCTGGCCGAGGTGATCCAGACCAGGAAGATCCCGCTTCTGGCCGACGTGCGGGACGAGAGCGCCGACGACATCCGCATCGTGCTGGAGCCGCGGTCGAAGAACGTCGATCCCGAGATGCTGATGGGCATGCTCTTCCGCAACTCGGACCTCGAAACCCGGTTCAGCCTCAACATGAACGTGCTGATCGACGGCCGCACGCCCAAGGTCTGCTCGCTGAAGGAGGTGTTGCGCGCCTTCCTCGATCACCGCCGCGACGTGCTGATCCGCCGCAGCCAGCACCGGATGGAGAAGATCGACCACCGGCTGGAAGTGCTCGAAGGCTTCATCACCGCCTTCCTGAACCTCGACCGCGTGATCGACATCATCCGCTACGACGGCGATCCCAAGGCCGCGCTGATGGCCGAGGACTGGGGGCGCAAGCAGGTGCGCGCGACCTCGGAGAAGGACTATGTCTCGCCGCTCGCGCTGCCCCATACCGATGACGGGCTGAGCGAGGTGCAGGTCGAGGCGATCCTCAACATGCGCCTCAGGAGCTTGCGCAAGCTTGAGGAGATGGAGCTTCTCAAGGAACAGGACGCGCTGATGCGCGAACGCGCGGAGCTGGACGACCTTCTCGGCTCCGACGCGCTGCAATGGGCGAAGATCGCCGAACAACTGCGCGAGACCCGCAAGGCCTTCGGCAAGGACGCGCCCGGCGGCGCCCGGCGGACGACATTCGCCGACGCGGCCGAGGTCGAGGAGGTGCCGCTCGAGGCGATGATCGAGCGCGAGCCGATCACCGTGATCTGCTCGAAGATGGGCTGGATCCGGGCGATCAAGGGCCATCAGGCGCCGGGCGCCGAGGTGAAGTTCAAGGACGGCGACGAGGGCCGGTTCGTCTTTCACGCCGAGACCACCGACAGGATCCTCCTCGCCGGGTCGAACGGCCGGTTCTACACGCTTCTTGGCGCCAACCTGCCCGGCGGGCGCGGGATGGGCGAGCCGGTGCGGCTGATGGTCGATCTGCCGAACGAGGCGGAGATCGTCGATCTCCTGATCCACCGGCCCGGCGACCGGCTCATCGTCGCCTCGTCGGCGGGCGAGGGCTTCGTCGTTCCGGTCGACGAGGTCGTGGCGCAGACACGGGCCGGCAAGCAGGTGATGAACCTCGCCGACGGGGTCAGGATGGCGGTCTGCAAGCCGGTCTCGGGCGATCATGTGGCGGTCGTGTCGAAGAACCGCAAGCTTCTGGTCTTCCCGCTGGTCGAGTTGCCGGAGATGACGCGCGGCAAGGGCGTGCGGCTGCAGAAATACAACATGGCGCGGGGCCGGCAGGGGGTGCTGGAACTCGACGGCGGGCTCTCCGACGTGACGACCTTCACCCTCGCCGAGGGGCTGAGCTGGGCGATGCCGAACGGCAATACCCGGACCGAGACCGGCATCGCCGACTGGATCGGCCGCCGCGCCGGCGTCGGCAAGGCGCCGCCGCACGGCTTTCCGCGCGACAACCGCTTTACCTGAAAGGGGGGTCCGGCCGCGCCGGGCATCGAGCCCGGCCCGTCCGGCGGCCTTGCGGCCGGCAGCGCGGTTCTCAGGCCGCCCACATCCGGATGAGGTTCGACCGGGTCTTCGTCAGCGTGTCGAGAAGGGCGGACCTGCCTTCGCGGGCAAGGACATCGGCGATGGCGCGGTCGAGGTCGAAGAGCACCTCGCGCTGGCCGGCGTCGCGGATCCAGCTCTGCGCCCAGCCGACAAGGCAGAGCCGGGTGCCGCGCGTCACCGGCTCCACCCGGTGGAGCGTCGTGGAGGGGTAGAGCAGGGCACTGCCCGGGGCGAGCCTGAACGCCCGCTCCTCGACCGCGTCGGAGACCACGAGCGCGCCGCCGTCATAGCTCTCCGGGTCGCTCAGGAAGAGCGTGAACGACAGATCGGTGCGCAGCCCCTGCATCAGCGCGTCGTCGACATGCATCCCGTAGGTCTGCCCTTCGCGGTAGCGCGAGAGGATGAGCGGCGTCATCGCCTTTGGCCGGGCGGCGGCGGCGAAGACCGGATGGGCCATGAGCGCCGCGGTCGCCTTGGCCCGAATCGCGTCGAGGTCGTCCGAGGGCACCGCCTGGTCGTTCGCCTTGATCGCGCGCGCGATCCTGCCCGCCGTCGCCCGCCCGTCGGTGAAGTCGAGACCCCCGGCGGCGTCGCGCAGCGCCGCCGTCTCGGCCGGGGTCAGGATGCCGTCGATGGCCAGGATCATCGGTCTACTTCAGCTTGTAGGCGGCGAGCTCGATCTTCGCCGCCGCGGCGTGGAGGATCGACGCATCGCCGGGTGTCAGGCCCTCGGGCGCGATGTCGGGCAGGGCCTCGCGCGCCTCGTCGAGTGCCGCCAGCGCGGTCTCTCCAAAGGTCTTTTCGGCCGCGTCGTCCTCGCCCGCCATCTGCGCCGCCTGCGCGCGGGCGGCTTCCACGAAGCCCCAGGCCTCCTGATAGTCCTCGGGTTCCGCCACCTTGCCGTCCGTCACGGCGTCGCCATATGCGTCTGCGGCGCGGCGGAGGATCGCCACCATCGCCTGCGCCTCTGCGGCCTGCGGGGCACGGGCGTGCTCGCGCGCCTCGTCGATGTCCTTCAGGACCTTGGCGAGCGTGGCCTCGACCGCATCGGCCGGTTCGCCACCCGCGACCGCATTGGCAAGGGCGGTCAGGTCTTCGGCAAAGCCCTCGGCGCCGAAATCGGCAAGGTGATAGGACAGCTCGTCGTAGCTGTCGTCCTGCGGCCGGGTCATGTGGGGCGCCGCCTGATCCGCGCGACCGTCGAGGTAAAGCGCGACGCCCGCGCGCAGATGCCCTTCAAGGAGGCCGAGATCGGTGAGAAAGTCGACCACCTCGTCGCCGCCCGCCGCCGCTCCGGCCTCGCCGGCTTCGCCGCCCTCGCCACCTTCGGTCGCCTGGGCGAGCCACGGCTTTTCCGGTCCATTGCCGGGCCCGGCCGCCGCGACAGGGCCGGAGATCGCCAGCCCGACGGCCGCTCCGGCCAGGGTCAGCGCAGTCCATCCATTTGGCGCGACGCGGCGCGGCATCCTGGGAGAATCGGTCATCGGCGGCCTCCGGAATTTTCACGGCCCGAGCGGTAAGGGATCGGCCGGTCCTGGTCAATATAATCCGACAGAATTAGTCAGATAAATTGCGGATCGGCAAGACGCAAACGGGGCGGAGCCTGGCTCCGCCCCGTTCCGCAACCGTGCCGCCCTCAGGAACAAGGCGCCGGACCGCCGGGCCGGGCGCGGATATGGTTCACCTGCCGCCGGATCTCTGCATCATGCTGCCGACCGCTTGCGCGACCGCGACGCCGATGGCGACCTTTGCCGGTGTTCCCATGAGGTTCATGAAATTTCCCTCTCCACCCGGACTGACGGACGACAGGTTGGCCAGCCCCGCCATTGGGGGGGAAATCCCGCGAAGACCTCAGATCTCGGTGACATTCAGCCAGACGCCGCCCACGGGGCGCAGGGTCAGGATCAGCACCGGTTTCGGATCGCGCCCCGGCACCGGCGTGAAGCGGAACCGGGCGAGGAGGGTGGCGAGCACGATCACCACCTCCTGCAGCGCGAAGGAGGCGCCGATGCAGATGCGGGGGCCGCCGCCGAAGGGCAGGTAGGCGAAGCGGTCCACCGCCTTCGGATCGGCGAAGCGGTCGGGGTCGAAGCGGTGCGGATCGGGCCAGAGCGCGTGGTTGCGGTGAAGCGCATAGATCGGCAGCATCACCGTGTCGCCGGGCCTGACCTCGCGCCCGCAGAGCGTGTCATGGGCCCGTGCGGTCCGCGACAGGAAGGCGGCGGGCGGGTAGAGGCGCAGCGCCTCGTCGACGATCTGCCGGCAATAGGGCAGGGCGGCGAGGTCGGCGACCGTCGCCGCGCGGGTGCCGAGCGCCGCCTTCGCCTCGGCCCGCGCCCGGTCCTGCACGGCCGGATCGAAGGCCGAGAGATAGAGCGCCCAGGCCAGCGTCAGCGCGGTCGTCTCATGGCCCGCGACGATGAAGGTCAGAAGGTTGTCGCGCAGTTCGGCGGTCGTCATCCGCCGCTTCGTCTCCGGGTCCTCGCCGTCCAGCAGGAGGTCGAGAAGGTCCGGCACCTCGCGCGGCCCCACGCCGCGCCGGTGCTCGATCGCCGCGTCGGCCATCGCCTTCATCGCCCGCATCGCCGGGGCGTTGAGCATCCGCGACGGGCGCGGCACCCAGGCCGGCGCGCCGATGATGTCAAGCAGCGAGACCCGGGCGGAGCCGGCGATATAGGCGTCGATGGCGTGGTGGACCGCGCTCCGGTCGAAGGCCTCGCCGCCCGAGAAGGTGACGTCCGAGATCACCTCGAATGTCGTCGTCACCATCTCGTCGTAGAGGTTCGCGGCGCGCCCCGTCCGGGCGGCGACCCGCTCGGCCGCGCGCTCGGCGGCGCGGGTCATTACCGGCGCCAGCGCCTGCACGTTGCGGACCGAGAAGGCCGGCGCGGCTGCACGGCGCTGCCAGTGCCAGTGGGCGCCTTCCGCGATGAAGAGGCTGTCGCCGATCGCCGGTTCGAGGATCATCTTGGTCACGTCGGATTTCGGGTAGTCCTCCACCCGGTCCTTGAGGATGCGGCGGTTGGCGCCGGGGTCCATCACCATATGCCAGCGCATGACGGTGCGGCCCGAGACCATCGGCTGCCGGGTGGCGATCTCGGGGATCAGTTCCAGAAGGTTGCGCCGTCCGGTGCGGAAACTGTCCCAGACGCCGAGGGGCCGGGTACCGAGCGGCACCTGGACGGGCGTGGCGGCAGGGTGTGGCATGTCCATCGGCCGGCCTCCTTCAACTTTCCCTATATAGGACGCGCGCCGGGGCGGCCAAGGCCCGGCCATTGCCGGAACCGCCGGGCTCGGCTAAGGCTGGCGCGGGATTTCCGGGGATACCATGCGCATGCGCCGTCTTTTCGCCCTTCTGGTGCTGACCCTTCTCGCGGCCTGCGCCGCCGAAGACCTGAGCCAGCCGCCCGAGGATTTCGGCGCCTTCGCGCTCGGCTACAACATCGTCGTGGCGAAGAACGCCAAACCCGTCGGCCCGTCGCGGACCGCGACCGCCGAGGAATGGGAGACGGCGCTGAAGGAGGCGATCGGCGCCCGCTTCGGCCGCTATGACGGCGACAAGCTCTATCACATCGGCATCGGTGTCGACGGCTACGCGCTCGCCGTGCCGGGTGTGCCGGTAGTGCTGAGCCCGAAATCGGTGCTGGCGATCACCGTCAATGTCTGGGACGACACGGCCGGGCGCAAGATCAATGCCGAACCGAAGCAGTTCACCGTCTTCGAAAGGCTCTCGGGCGAGACCGTCGTCGGCTCGGGCCTGACCCAGACGAAGGAGCAGCAGATGGCCAATCTGTCGGCCAATGCCGCGCGCCTGATCAACGACTGGCTGATCGACAACGCGGCCTGGTTCACGCCCGAGGCGGTCGCGGCCCGCGCCCTTCTGCCGAAGCCCGCCGAGGCGTCGCCGGGCACCGAAGCGCCGCCCGCCGCTCCGGCGGTCGCCCCTGCCAACTGACGCTTGATTTTTCGCGGGCCAGCCGATAGGCAGCGCGCGATATTGACACGGGGCGCTCCAGCCCCCCCAGACCACGAGGCGCCCGCGAATGGCAAAGGCAAAGTTTGAACGGAATAAACCGCATGTGAACATCGGCACGATCG
>WOZM01000221.1 GCA_011620265.1 Paracoccaceae bacterium | reverse complement strand
GCAAGTGAAGAAATTCCCATGCCGATCCCTTGAAATGGCGAACATGAGAGTGTTCGTGGTTGAAGTCGCCAAACTCCACCTCGACCCTACACCTCGATGGCCACCCGGGATCACACCGTCAACGGCGACGAAATTACACCACGTGCTCGGACACTACCGACGTTTCCTTCTATGCGATCGGGCGCATCGTCAAGAAGAAAGCGGTCGATCGGTGTCTGTCCTGAGGAGCACTGAGACACTCGGCGGACGTCGCATCCAAGTTACCGGCCCGAAGAGGATCATTTGCGGTCCGGGAATGCAAGACCCCCGGCGGGGCGCCGGGGGTCTTGCGGGCGGCCGGGGGAGCGGCCGCCCGCTTTGCCCGCTACTGGTGCCGCACTTTCGGGACGGTGACGGATGGCGATTCGCATCAGGCAGGGTGATCCTGCCGGGCAAATGACTCAGGCGCGTGACAGGCCGTCGTCGGGGCGGTGTCAAACCGGGCGCGAGCGGATCATCCCGACGATGTCGAGGGTCCGCGCGAGGATCGGCCTTGCGATCGCGTCGGCGCGCTCGGCGCCTTGCCCGAGCACCCGGTCGATCTCGGCCGGGTCGGCCATCAGCCGCTTCATCTCGGTGGTGATCGGGCCGAGCACCGCCACCGCCAGTTCGGCCAGGGCGGGCTTGAAGGCGCCGAAGCCGTGGCCGGCGAAGCGTTCGAGCACCGTCTCGGGTGCCTCGCCCGCAAGGGCCGCGTAGATGTTGACGAGGTTTTTCGCCTCGGGCCGGTCCTTCAGCTCCGCCAGAGTCTCGGGCAGCGGTTCGGCATCGGTGCGGGCCTTGCGGATCTTCTGGGCGATCATGTCGGCATCGTCGGTCAGGTTGATCCGGCTCGCGTCCGAAGGGTCGGATTTCGACATCTTCTTGGTGCCGTCGCGCAGGGACATGACGCGGGTGGCCGCGCCCTCGATCACCGGTTCGGGCAGCGGGAAGAAGTCGGTCCTGTAATCGTGGTTGAACTTCGCCGCGATGTCGCGGGTCAGCTCCACATGCTGCTTCTGATCCTCGCCCACCGGCACCATCGTCGCGTGGTAGAGCAGGATGTCGGCCGCCATCAGCGACGGATAGGCGTAAAGACCGAGGCTCGCCGCCTCGGCGTTCTTGCCGGCCTTGTCCTTGAACTGGGTCATGCGGTTCATCCAGCCGAGCCGCGCGACGCAGTTGAGGACCCAGCCGAGCTCGGCATGGGCCGAGACCTGGCTCTGGTTGAAGAGGATGGAGCGCGCAGGGTCGATGCCGGCCGCGATGAAGCCCGCCGCCGCCTCGCGGGTCTGGGCGCGCAGCCGCTCGGGATCCTGCCAGACGGTGATCGCGTGGAGGTCGACGAGGCAGTAGACCGTCTCGATCCCCTCGTCCTGCTTTTCCACGAACCGCTTCAGCGCGCCGAGATAGTTGCCGAGCGTCAGCCCGCCCGAGGGCTGGATGCCCGAGAAGATGCGCGGTTTGAAGCTGGCATTGGCCGCATCGGTCATGGCCGTCCCCTTGGATGTCAGGCGTCTGGAATTTTCCGTCCCGCTCGCGTATCGCAGGGGGAATGCCCCGTCAACAAGGAGAGCGCCATGCGGCCAGGCTATGACGAGACGCCGGTCAATCCGCTGCCGCCGGTGGTCTGGCTTCTGGTGCTGCCCATCGTCGCGATGGAGGTCGTGCTGAATGCCGGCACGATGGGGCTGGCCGGCGGGCCAGGCGGGATCGGCTGGCGGAGCGACGCGCTCCAGCGGTTCGCGCTCTCGCCCGAGATGCTCGACCAGATGCTTGCCTCCGGGCGGTTCAGCGCCGATTTCGCGATGCGCTTCGTCAGCTACGCCTTCGTTCACGGCAACCTGACGCATGCGATCTTCGCCACGGTCTTCATCCTCGCCCTCGGCAAGTTCGTGGGCGAGGTCTATCGCGGCTGGGCGGTGCTTGCCGTCTTCTTCGGCGCGGTGATCGCGGGCGGGGTCGCCTATTCGCTGGTGCCGGGGCTGCGCACGGCACTCTATGGCGCCTATCCCGGAGCTTACGGCCTCATCGGCGCCTTCACCTTCATCCTCTGGGCGCGGCTCGGGGCGGAGCATGCGAACCGGGCGCGGGCCTTCACGCTGATCGGCTTTCTCATGGCGATCCAGCTTGTCTTCGGCGCGCTCTTCGGCGGCGCGCCGGACTGGATCGCCGATTTCGCGGGCTTCGGCGCGGGGTTCCTTCTGTCCTTCGTCGTCGGTCCCGGCGGGCCTGCGCATCTTCTGCGCGTGATCCGTCAGCGCTGACGCGAGAGGCCGGAGCGGAAGTCGGAGAGCCGGAAGGCGCCGAGAAGGTAGGCCGCCGCCCCATAGACCGCCATCCCGGCCAGAACCAGCACGGCGAGCGCCCAGTAGCGGTGGCCATGGGTGGCAAGCTGGTCGGCCAGCGCCGTCTCCGCCCCCCAGAGGAAGAGCCCCATCACGGCCGAGGCCGCGATGGCGCGGGGCAGGCGGGCGCGCAGCCGGTCGTCGGCCCGCGCCGCCTCGCCCATGGCGCGCGTTCCCCACCAGAGCTGCGCGGTCATCGCCCAGCCGGCGAGCGTGGTGCCGAGGGCGGCGGCGATGAAGCCGAGGAAGGGGGCGAGGCCGATGGCGAGGCCCGCA
>WOZM01000062.1 GCA_011620265.1 Paracoccaceae bacterium | reverse complement strand
GGCTTCTTCACGCTGGCATCTGCCGGCGCCGTCCCGCCGAAGCGGGACGGCGGGTCGGCATCAGGACTGGCAGTCGGCCGCGCCACGGCGCGTCAGCTTCTTTTCGGTCGCGTACTTGTCGCTGGCGGCCTTGACCAGAGGACTCAGCACCGCAGGGTCGGCATGCAACCAGTCGGAACTCGGCTCCCACTTGGAGCCATTCCACGTGTAGGCACGCGCGGCGGAAGGTCCCATGTGGTCCTTGCACGTCGTGGCAATCGGCTGCATCACATCGGACAGGCCCAGTTCAGCGAGCCTCTGGCCGTCGATCTGGAGGTTCTCGTACCCCCATCGGGCTTGCGCGGGAGTCATGACCTGTCCGTTGCCGAACTTGTCCTGCGCACGGCGCACGCCTTCCACCGCCAGCATCGCGTTCATCAGGCCACGCATGTACAAAGCCTCTCCCACTTCTTCCTTGGGACCGGTGCCCTGGCCCTTGGCATGCAGTTTCTCCCGGACTTCCTTCGCGATGCCGGAGTCAAAGCCCGGCCCGGGAAGAACGAGCACGGCGCTGTACCCGGCGGCATCCGGGACTTCCTTGACATCGGAGCTGGAACCGGAAGGCCAGACACCGACCATGCGATCGCGCGGGAATCCGGTGGACTGTGCTTCCTTCAGCGCGGTGGAGTTCATCACGCCCCAGCCCCACAGCAACACGAAATCGGGGCGGGAGCGGCGGATCTGCAGCCATGCAGCCTTCTGCTCCAGGCCTGGAGCCGTCACCGGAATCGTGGTCAATTCGAAACCGTGCTTCTTGGCGCGCGCGGTCAACACCGGGATCGGCTCCTTGCCGTAGGGCGAGTCGTGGTAGAGCAGGGTGATCTTCTTGCCCTTGAGCTTGTCGAGGCCACCCACCTTCTGGGCCACGTACTGAACCTGCGTATCGGCAGACGCCCAGTGGCTGCCCCCAACGGGGAAGCTCCACTTGAAGACCTCACCGTCGGCGCTCTCACTGACGCCATAAGCCGGCGTCAGGATGGGAATGCCGTCCGAGATGCCACGTTCCGTCAGTGCCAGCGTGATGCCCGTGGACATCGTTTGAATGACCGTGGCACCGCCGTTCTTGCCCTTCATCCGTTCGTAACATTCCACACCCCGGTCCGTCGCATAGCCCGTCTCACATTCCTCCCAGGCGATGCGCACGCCGTTGATGCCGCCCTTGAGGTTGACGAGTTTGAAGTAGTCCACGAAACCGTTCGCCCATGGCGTGCCGCTCGGCGCGTACGGCCCGGTCCGGAAGGTGAGCAATGGGAAATACTGTTGCTTCTCTTGGGCGATGGCGGTGGCCGAAATGCTCGAAGCGAGCATCGCCAGCACTGTCGCAAGGGTCGCGCTTGTCTTCTTCATGATGTCTCCAAATGTGGGTTAAGTTTCGCGGGCCGGATTGGTAAACCCCCCCAGGTTGTCAGTGAGGAAACGGCCAGATCCTCGACTGTTGTGCCTCTGTCTATCGCCGCAACGCCAGCCGCCGGTGCCTGAACTCGATGCTGCGATCCGGCAGCGCCAGCGCGATGCTCCGGCGCTGCAGTCCGAGCGCGGGTGCGGCGTCATCACCCCTGCCTTCCCGTGCGAGGCGTTCCAGAGAACGCACCCGCTGTCGGACTCGGCCATGGTGCGGTTCCCCGGAAAGGGCGCCCGTCACAGCGCCGTGCCGGCCGGCGCCTCGACCGGCTTGTCCAGCACGTAGACCGTGCCGTGCAGCATCGCGATGTGCTCGCCGTCGCGTGCCCGTGTGATCTTCACCTGGTAGCTGCCGATCTTGCGCGAGCGCGACACCTCGTAGGCATGCGCCACCAGCCACTCGCCTTCTTCCACCGCGGTGGAGATGCTCATCTGCCCGTCCACCAGGCTGGCGATCTTGCCGTACGAGTTGCAGGCCAGACCGAGCGCCATGTCGCCCAGCGCGAAGAGCGCTCCGCCGTGGCACCGGCCGTTGAAGTTGATGTGCTTGCGCGTCACCTTCATGCGCAGCGTGGTGCTGCCCGTCGAGGCCGCCACCAGTTCGATGCCGAGCAGCTGAGCCATGTTGTCGCCCGCAATGCATCTGGAGACCAGGTTGTGGGCCGTCTTGGCGCCACCGGCGGCGTGGCGCCGACCACGCTCGCTTCGCGCATCGAGCCAGTCGACCAGCGCGTCCGTGCCCTCTTCGCTCGGGGCGGACACGCGTTTGACCTCCGGTGTCGCGGCCTGCGAGCGCCGCAGCGTCAGCATGGCCAGCAACTCGGATTCGGTCTTGCGCGCATCGGGCAGATCGGCCTTGGTCACGACGAAGATGTCGGCGATCTCCAGCACACCCGCCTTGATCGCCTGCACGTCGTCGCCGAGGCCGGGCGGGCAGACCACGACACGGGTGTCGGCGAAGCGCGTGATCTCCACCTCCGACTGACCCGCGCCCACGGTCTCGACGATCACCACATCGAAACCCGACGCGTCGAACAGGTCGATGACATCCCCGGCCGCCAGCGACAGCCCCCCCAGATGTCCGCGCGACGCCAGCGAACGGATGAAGACACCGTCATCGCTCTGTCGCTCGCCCATGCGGATGCGGTCACCCAGGACCGCGCCCCCCGTGAACGGGCTGGAAGGATCGATGGCCACGACGGCCACCATCCTTCCCC
>WOZM01000263.1 GCA_011620265.1 Paracoccaceae bacterium | reverse complement strand
CATGTATCCTGACCCCGACGCCCGGCCGCGCTTCACATGGCTTGATCTGCTGATCGCGGTGGCGGTGGCGGGATTTCTGGTTTTTGTTTGGTATCGTGTGGCGGATGTGCTCGTCTATAAATGGAACTGGGCTTTCCTGCCCCGCGCCTTCGTCCGCCCCGGCGACGGTGGCGGATGGGAGCCGAACCTGCTGCTGGAAGGTCTGCTGACGACGATCCGGCTGTCCGTCTGGTCGATGGTGCTGGCAAGCCTGCTGGGGCTGGCCCTAGGGATCCTGGGCAGCCGGGCACGTCTGCTGCCGCGCCTGCTGAGCGGGGCCTATGTCGGCGTGATCCGCAACGTGCCGCCCCTGGTGTTCGTGTTCGTGTTCTACTTCTTCGTGTCATCGCAGGTCGTGCCCGCGCTTGGAATAGCACAATGGGCGCGTGATCTTGGGCCAACCAGCGGCCGGCTGCTGACCCTTTTCGGCGGCGACCCACGTCTGCTGGAGAACTTCATCGCCGGGGTTCTCAGCCTTGCCATGTTCGAGGCCGCCTATATCGCCGTGATCGTGCGAGCCGGGATCGCCTCGGTGCCCGCGGCCCAGATCGAGGCGGGCAAGAGTCTTGGCCTGGCAGCCTGGCCGCTGTTCCGGCTGGTGGTGCTGCCGCAGGCATTTCGCGCCATCACCCCGCCCCTTGCCAACCAGTTCATCATGCTGGTCAAGGACAGTTCCATCGTCTCACTGATCTCGGTGCAGGAGCTGACCTTTGTCGGCAACGCGCTTGCAACCTCGAACCAACGCCGCTTCGAAACCTACATCGTCGTAGCGCTGCTTTATTTTGCGATCTGCTACCTGCTCTCGCGCTTCTTCGCCCGCGTCGAGCGCCGCCACCGCCAGAAAGTCATTGGCCGATAGGACTTTGTGCCGCCCGGTGGCTCTGATGATGTGACCGCCCCCCCCCCGACGGCATCGATGTGCCAAGGTGGGTCTGCGACGATCCACGAAAGGAGGACGGTCATGTCGGAGATTATCACGGTCGGGCTCGATCTGGCGAAGAACGTGTTTCAGGTCCACGGGGCTGACGGGGCGGGTCAGGTGGTGCTGCGCAAGAAGCTGAGGCGGGATCAGGTGCTTGCGTTCTTTGGCCGGATGCCGCCCTGCGTCATCGCGATGGAAGCCTGTGGTGGCGCCCATTTCCGGGGCCGCGAGATCGGCAAGCTGGGCCATGAGGTGCGGCTCATCCCGCCCGCCTGTGTCAAGCCCTTCGTCAAGCGCCAGAAGAACGATGCGGCCGATGCCGAGGCGATCTGCGAAGCGGCCTTGCGCCCGACGATGCGCTTCGTGGCCGTGAAGAGCGAAGAGACCCAAGGGGCGGCGATGGTCTTCCGGGTGCGCGAGCTGCTGATCCGGCAGAGGACGCAGGCCAACAATGCTCTGCGTGGTCACCTGACCGAGTTCGGGCAAATCGTGCCGCAAGAACAGCTCCTAAGATTCCTCTTGCGCAAGGGGCGGTTACACATGCTGCAGAACTCTGACGGCGAGGGATTCACAACGCGAAACCAGGCGGTTAGACGGACCGCATGACGAAGCCGTCTCCCGCCCGCTACCGCACCACGAACTGGTCCGACTACAACTCGGCGCGCAGCGCAGCTTGCGGACGACGGGTTTGTTCATGCTGCCTCACCTCTTTTCAATGCGCCCATGTTGGTGGGAAGCTGCATGGGCGCAGGCGATGCGGGTATGGCTGTCATGCTGGCTGTTCCCGATGGCTCGGAGGGCTGGGCCGCCCGTGTCGCCGCCCTTGATCGACCGCTGATTACGCGATGCCCCTGATGGCTTTGTAAGGCGATGCCGGCGAGACGGGGCATGCGGGTCCGGGGCAACAGGAGGGAGCGCCATGCGGATTTCTGTGGGAATGGACGTCGCCAAGGCGGTTCATTGGGCCTGCGCCATCGACGAGGTCGGCCGGACGCTGCTCGACCGGGCGGTGGAGAACACGCCGGAGGGGATCACCTCCTTCTCGGCCGATCTGCGCGCACATGCGCGAGCGCGTTGCGCATCCAGTGCACCCGGCAGCGCTGCCAGGTGGCGTCAAATACCCGCCGGATCGCCGCCTTCAGCCCGGTGTGAGCGTCCGAGATCACAGTTTCACGCCGTCGAACCCGCGGCCCTTGAGGCTGCGCAGGAACTCGGTCCGGAAGGTTTCGGCTTCCGAGGGGCCAACGCAAAGGCCGATGATCTCGCGTCGGCCATCATGCTTTTGCAGTAAATCGATCAGCGTCATATCGGTCTCGGTCATCGGGGTTTTCCGTGGTTCGTGGTTGAAGCCCGCAACTCCACCATAAACCGACATCCTCGATGGCCACCCCGGTTACACCGCCAGCGCGGCGACAAAGTCCACCACGTCCTCGGACACTACCCGATACGCAGCTCCGCCATGCGGTTGCCTGTGGCAATGAGGCGCCGCCAAAAGCCGTTCGGTTTCGTCATGATAGCTGGTAGCTTCGCACCAGATTGTCGAAAGTCATCCAGTGACCGCGAATGCAGGATCCCGAATAATCGCCAATGAACCGCGTAGAACCTGAATCCGGAAATGTCGACGGGTCGTCTCTGTCGCCCTGGGCAGAGGTCGTCGCCCTGACGAGACTGTTCGGCGAACGTGTCTGGGCAGCGCCCTTCCTGATCGCGCTCGGGCTCGGCGCCGCGCTCGCCGATACGCTGAGTGTCGGGTTGGCCGTCATGCTGCTCTTCGCCCTGCTCGGGCAAAACCAGAAAATTGCTGAAGGTGGTGGTATTCTGGCCAGGATCCATCAGTCGATCGAGGGCGTGGTGGGCACGGACGTGACGACGGTTGCGGCCGTATTCTTTGCCCTCATCCTTCTCAGTGCGATGCTGGTTTACGCGTACCAGGTGACGACCGCGGTCATGATGAACCATGTGGCGCAGCGGATGCGCGACCTCGTTCATCATCAATACGTCACGCTGAGCTATCGCTATCTGCAACCTCACGAACAGGGGCAGTTGCTCCATATCCTGGCGACCGAAACCTGGACCGTCGCGGACGCGTTCTATCATCTTGCGCGGGTCGGAGTGAGTATCTGCGCGATCCTGGTCTTCGGCGCGGGGCTTTTCTTCCTGTCATGGATCGTCGGCATCACCGCCCTCGTCTGCGCCATCGCCGTCTTCGCGCTCTTGCGCCTCTTGTCGGTGCCTGTGCGCCGGCTCGGACGCGAGACGCTGGCTGCGAACCAGGTCCTCGCCGAAAGGATGCTGGTGAGCCTGCACGGCATGCGCACGCTTCGGGTCTTTGCACAGGAGGAGTACCTGCTCAGGGTCTTCGGGTCTGCGTCCTCGCGGGTGCGGCGGCTCGCGATCCGGGCGGAATGGATCAAGGCGCTCATCGGCACTCTGGGCGAGGTCGGCAGCCTCGGAGCCCTGATCGTCATCGCGCTCGTCGCCGGGCGGTCCGGGGTCGATGTGCCGACGACGATCGCTGCGGTCCTGCTGCTTTTCAGGTTGCAGCCCCATCTGCGGGAGATCGAAACCAGCCGCCTAGCCCTCGCGGGAATGAATGCGTCTCTGCGCTCGGTTCGCGAGACGCTTGACGGCGACAAGCCGCGCGCGGCGGAGGGGAGCAAGGCCTTTCCCGGCATGCGGAGCGAACTGCGCTTCGATGACGTCTGTTTCAGCCATGATCCACGCCGGGGGCGGAGCCTGGATGCTGTTTCCTTCGTGATCCGCAGAGGTAAGACGACGTTGCTTGCCGGCCCCAGCGGATCGGGCAAGACGACGATCCTGAACCTGATCCTGCGGCTTTATGATCCCGACAGTGGCCGCATCAGCGTGGACGGCGTGAACTTGCACGACTACAGCCGGGCCAGCTGGCTCAACAGCGTCGCGATCGCCGGTCAGGATATCGAGCTGATCGAGGGCACGCTGGCGCAGAACCTGAAGATCGGCGCGCGGGATGCGGATATGGCGGCCGTGCGACGGGTCTGCGAGATGGTCGAGATCCTGGAGGATATCGAGGCCCTTCCGGACGGTTTCAACACTCGTATCGGCACCGCGGGACAGAACTTTTCGGGCGGCCAGCGACAGCGCATCGGGCTGGCGCGGGCCTTGCTTCGGGCCCCCGAATTCCTCATTCTCGACGAGGCGATGAGCGCGATCGAGCCGGACCGCGAAATCCGCATTCGGGACCGTATCGCCGAGACGATGCAGGGCGGCACTATCCTGGTCGTCAGCCACCGCGTCGACGCCGCCGTGGCCGCGGACAGCAGAATCGCGATAGCGAAGGGCCGCATCGCGTCCCCGCCACAAGGGGAAACTGCGGCAAACTCGAGTAAAGGCTAATGGACGTTGTTCACGTCCACGACCGATAGCCGCAACTTGCGGCGAAGCCAGGTGTAGAAGCGCGGCGTCAGGATGAAGATCACCGCCTTCCGGCTGCGGACATTGAACTGATCGACGATGTCTCGTGGAAGATTCTGGATACGCCACAAGGACGGCCGGTCGAAGCGCAGCATCTCTCCACGAAACGCCTTCCACAGGCGGCGGCTCTTGAACCCGTTCTCGACAAGATAGTCCTGAAGCCATTCGAGAAAGACCGGACGCATCTTCGCATCGCCGCTCATTCCCCCGGCCTGATGGCAGGCCGATCCCGGATGCTGGCGGTAGTGGTCGAGAATGCGGTCCGTCGCGATGATGCGGTAGTTCAGGCTGATCTTGAAGAAGAAGACCTGATCCTCGTAGAGGGTCCGGAAAGCGTCCTCGAACCCGCCGACCGCGAGGATGTCGGCGCGCCGGACCATCAGGCTGCAAATGCCGGGAACGTTGCCGCCGTGCTTTTCGAGAAAGCCGATTGCCACTATCGGAGGGTCGAGAGGCGTCATGACCGGGAGCCCGAGTTCGGTCGGGATGTCCATGGCGAGCCACGGCCTGCGCCGCGAACCCTTCGGTGCGTTCCAGCTGGACCACAGCAGCGTCGGGCCCATCGACATCGCAACGTCAGGGTGCGATTCGAGGATTTCGACATGGTGTTCGAGACGTTCCGGAAGCCAGATGTCGTCCGCATCGAGAAAGGAAATGTATTTGCCGCGCGCGAGGTTCAGTCCAGCGTTCCGCGATGCGCTCATGCCGCGGTTCTCGTGACCGGGATGTTCGGTGTAGATGATCCGGCCGGGATGCGCATCGGCATATCTCTTTGCGATGGCCGTCGCGCCGTCAGTGCTGCCGTCATCGACCAGTATCAGCTCCCAGTCGGCAAAGGACTGTGCCAGAACGCTCTGGATGGCCTCTTCGATATAGTCCTCGCCATTCAGAAAGATGATGATCCCGGAAACCACGGGGGCCGGTCTTCTGGTGCGGCTCGCGTCGCCCCCGGTCTTGTTCTCGATGTTTCCGGTCGAAGACATTTTCTAACGTCCCACAAAGGATAAAATCTGTTGCTCGAATTCGTCCGCCGGCCAGTTCTTGACGTGCAACCGCGGAATCCGGAACGGATCGGTGGCGGATGTCGCGATCCCGGGCGTCACTGTGCATGATCTCTTGAATCCGGCGTCCCGCACAAGCCCTGCCGCAGCCGTGTCATGCATCCCGAACGGGTAGGCGAAACTCTCGACCTTCTGGCCCGTCCAGTCACGCAATGCAGCCCGGCCGTCGGCGATTTCCCTCGTGGCGACCGCGGGCGGGACCAGGGTAAGCGCTGCATGCGTCAGAGTGTGACCGCCGATTTCGATCTGACCAGAACGCGCGAGGTGCCGCAACTCGTCGTGGTTCATGGCGCGGTCTTCGGGGTTTGCCGACCGGCTCACTCCAGCCCAGTCGGCGAGGCTCTGAACGGCCGAATCGATTTCTGCGGGATCAAGCCGCACGAGTTCTTTCCAGACCGAGCGGAGCAGCCGGCGACGGCGGAAGCGTCCCGGCGATTGCCCCAAACTCCAAGTGCAGCGGCGACCGCCGAACGAAATGTCCATTCGCCGGGGCAGGTGTGGGGTTTCGAGGAATATCTGGACGAGTGTATCCCACCAGAAGCGACTTTCACTGCCGGTAAACCCCGAGGATACGAAGACTGTCGCCTCGATGCCCGCGGCTTCGAGGACAGGCAGGGCCGAGGCGAGGTTGTCGCGGTAGCCATCATCGAACGTCACCGCGATCTGCCGCCGCGGGGCGGACGGCCGGCCGAGCGCTTCGGTCATCTCGGACAGAAGCCGCACGGCACCCGAATGTCGCAGGACGTCGAGCTGTGCGGCGAAATTTCCGGGTGAGACGGCAAGCTCCCAAGGGTCGGCGGACGGCTCTGCAATCCTGTGGTACATGAGGACCAAACCATGAGGATGTGACGCCGCACGCCGCCGCCAAAAGCCCCGAGTGGCTTTCCTCACGCCGCGCGCGAGCTCTTCTGCGACGATAAGGCCCAAGGCGCGAGATCTCCTTCGTGAATTATGATAGTGACATTAGCAGCGGTCAGAAGAAATCATTGACGGCGATCAATGCGATAGATCAGAAATTCGGGCTGAGTTTCACTTCGAATATCTCATTTTTGCTACGATGACGCATTCAGGAGAAGTGTTACCAGGTCATGGCGCACGATTGGGAAACGAGCACTGCGCCGACCGTCTTGCTGACCGGCGTCGCCGGCTATATTGGCAGCCACACTGCGCTCGCGTTTCTCGAGGCGGGATGGAACGTCATCGGCGTCGACGATCTTTCCACCGGCAGTCGATCCGCGGTGCCGGAGGGAGTGGAGTTCATCCTTGCAGATTGCAGGTCCAGCATCTTGCAGGGCCTCCTTGCCGGTCGCGACATTGCCGCGGCGGTGCATTTCGCGGCGCTCATCCGTGTGGACCAGTCGGTGAGCCACCCCATCGAGTATTTCGAAGCGAATCTGTGCATGGTCGGCCACTTCCTCCAATCGGCCCATGCGCTGGGAATTCCTACGGTCGTGTTTTCGTCGACGGCGGCAGTTTACGGCGATCAAGGCGACACCGCGATCCCCGAATCCGTGCCGGCTGTGCCGACTTCGCCCTACGGACATTCGAAACTTGCGGCCGAATGGCTGCTGAGCGACTTCTGTGCCGCCTCGGGAATGCGGCATGTGACATTGCGCTATTTCAACGTCGCAGGCGGGGATGCGCTGGGGCGGGCGGGTCCGCGTTCGGACGCGACTCACCTCATCAAGATCGTCTCGGAGGCCGCGACAGGCCAGCGCGCTTCCGTGACGATCAACGGCGAGGACTACGACACACCCGACGGAACCTGCGTGAGGGACTACATCCATGTTTCGGATTTGGCAGATGTGCATGTGTCCGCTGTGGATTATCTGGTCAGGGGCGGCGAAAGCGTGACCCTCAACTGCGGCTACGGGCGCGGCTTCTCGGTCCGCGAAGTGATTGATCGGGCCCTCGCCATCACCGATCGCCCGTTCCGGGTGGAGATGGGCCAAAGACGGCCGGGCGATACGGTCTTTGTCGTGGCGGACAATGCGAAGCTTCTTCAGACACTCGATTGGCGGCCGAGGCACGATGATCTGGACGCGATCCTGCGCAGCGCCATCGCGTGGGAACACACCTTGGCGGCGAGACGGTCGGACGAGGAGAAGGCACTTCAACTGGTCGGATCGTCCCGCGAGGAACAGCAACATTCATGACCCGCGTTTGTGTGATCATCCCGGCCTACAACGCGGTCGCCACCTTGGCCCGCACCATGGTCAGCGCGATGGCGCAGACCCATCGGGATCTGGAAATCTATGTCGTCGATGACGGATCGACCGATCGGACCTTCGATCTCGCGCATGATGTCGCGGCCGGTGATCCCCGGGTTACGATCCTGCGGCAGGACAATGCCGGCGTGGCCGCGGCACGCAACCACGCGCTTGCGCGCACGAAATGCGCGGTGACAACGTGGCTCGATGCCGACGATCTCTGGCACCCCACGAAGATCGAGCGTCAGCTGGCGACCCTTCGTGCCGTCCCGGAGCCGCCGAGCTTCGTCTATTCTGGCTACCGGCTGATCGACGATACGGATCGCGTCATTCCGAATTTTCGAACTCTGGCCGATGTGTCCGGTCATACGCCGTGCCGGCAGATCGCGACAAACTTTTTCAGCAATATCAGCAGTATAATGATCCCAACCCATCTGGCCCGCAAATTCGGCGGCCACGATCCGCGCCTGCGCGAATGGGGAATTCAGGGGGCTGAGGACTTGCTGCTGCAGCTTCAGCTTTCAACGATCGGCCCTGCAGCCTGTTGTCGGGAAGCCTTGGTCGGGTACCGGATGCACCAGCAGAACATGTCCTTGGGATACGGCCGCGCGGCCCGGTCGAATGTACGGGCGATCAACCTCGTCGGCGAACTGGAGCCGCGCATTCCGGCCTGGGTGCTGAAACTCGGACGGGCGCGGACAGCGGGCTATGCGTTGCACATGCTGCGTCAGCGGGACACCTCGGGCGCCCTTCGCCTCCTGGCCGAGCTTTTCAGGGAACAGCCCGGCTACACGGTGCTGACGCTGCTGCTTATCCTGCGGTGGCAACTGCAGGATGCGAAGGTCGCGAAGGGATTCGCGGACCCGGACATCGGCAAACGGTTCTCCGAGGCCGACCCCGGAACCGCCCCCTGGCGCGGCCATATGATCCTGACGCGCCGCCACGACCGGGCCTTGGATCAAGCTGATCGGATCTTGGCGACCAGCGGATCGGGCGATGTGTGCTGCCTGCCTCAGACGGCATGAAAACTCACGGCAACCCCTTCCGAGGCGACCGCGTCGCTCGTCTTCTCGCAAGGGCCTGTTCGGCGCGGCGCGCGTTCGGCCGGGAGTTGGCCTGATGGGCCGTGCCCTTTGGCGCTGCGCCAACGTCCTGCCCGTGACCGGTGACAGGCAACTGGGCAGACCGGGATGACGACCGGCTTCGGACAATCCATACGCGCAACGGTCCTGATCTGCGCCGCAGCCGCGATCGGCTCGCTTTCGGTGTATCTCGCGAACGGTGCGCCGCTGTTCTACTTCGACACGGTCGGCTATCTGAGCCAGGGGCACAGCATGCTCGATGCGGTCGCGGATGCCGTTTTCCCCGCCTCGGCGTCGGGACCAGAGCTGAGCCAGCCTGCGCCCACACCGCCATCGCCGCCCGACCGAAGCGTGGATGCAAGCCGGTCGGCGGTCTATGCCCTCGCCTTGTCCAGCCTCGATGCCGTGGCCGGTCTCGATATCGCGGTCTTCATCAACCTCGGGCTCATCTGGCTGGCCCTGCTGCTGGTGGCGCGGCGCATCGGGTCGCCGAGTGTCCTGCCGGCGTTGCGGCTCTCCTCGCTCGCTCTTCTTGCGGCCTGTCTCGGAGCGCTGCCGTTTTACGTCGCGTACCTGATGCCCGACATCCTGGCGCCCGTGATGATCCTCATGCTCGCCCTCATCTTCACCTACTTTCCCCAGATGTCCCGAGGCGAATTTCTGGCAAGCGGTGTGCTGGTTCTCGCCGCGGTCGTCGCGCACCCCTCGCATCTGCTGATCGCGGCCGCAATGCTGCCTGTTGGTCTCTTGGCCTCACCGGTGATGGCGCGGCGACGTCTCTGGATCTCGGTCGGTCTGATCGGGCTGCTTGTGGGCGTCGGCGTTGCGGAAAAATTCCTGTTCGCTGCCGCGGTCGGGTATTTCGAAAAGAAGGAAGCGCGCTATTTGCCCTTCATGACCGCACGCCTGATCGTCGATGGCCCGGGCATGACCTATCTGGCGTCTCATTGCCCGGACCCGGAACTTGCGACCTGCGCGCTCTATGACGAGTTGTCCGGAGGCGAGGACACGGCGAAGCTCGACGCGCCAAGCATCCTCTTTTCGACCAGTGAGGAGACCGGGTCCTACAAGCGTCTCTCCGATCAGCACCAGCTAGAAATTTCGCACGAGCAGCCCGAATTCGTGCTGAATGTCGTCCGTGCCGCGCCGTTCGCCGTCATCGGGGCGCTCGCCCGAAACACGGCCGTTCAGCTTTCCTACTTCCGCATCGACATGACGGTTCCCGACGCGGGGCTTTTAGCAAAACTGGACGATGAGAACGGCAGCGCGACCGCAAGTTTGCGGAACGGTCGCCTCGTGACCAATCCGCACCGGTGGATGGCGCCGCTCGCCCGACTGCATGCGGCGTTGTACGGAGTGTCGGTGCTCGCGATCGTCTGGATCCTTCTGAAGGCGCGCCGTCAAAGAACGAACCTGTGGATTTTCACGGGCCTCGTTGCCGCAGGAATTGTCGCCAATGCGCTTGTATGTGGCGGCGTATCCGAACCAGCATATCGTTATGGCGCCCGCGTGATGTTTTTGTTTCCAACGCTCGCGGCAGTGCTCAGTTTTGGCGGTTCAAGCGGCTGGAAAGATTGATCCAATGGCGCGCCAGGCTCTGTCGGAGCAACTCGGCTTGCGGCGGAGCAGAGGGCTGAGTAGCGTTTCAGGATGACCAGACGCAGCCCCTTCAAGTGGTTCAAGACCAGCCCCGCGATCATCCGCGTGGCGGTGATGCCGGGCTAGCATCGGCCGCCAGACGGATGCGGTGCTGTTTCATACGGACAGGCCAGGCCGCATCGGCCCGGGACTATCACCATCGTGGCCGGGCTTTCACCGGCCGCGGACGACGGCTCCGGTCGTGGAGTCCCGCTCAGCGCGGTGCGACATGTTGGGCGAAAAGTGGAGAGCGCCGTTGCTAGCCGCGCAGACGGACCAGGTGATTGTCCCAGGCGTGGTCGGTCGCCGCGAGCGGGCGTACCCCGCCGGCGGTGACGGCGATCAGCCCGCCGAGGCCATCGCTTGCCAGCAAGCCGTCAGGAAGGGCGGCAAGGCCGCAGACATCGGCGCGCGAGACGCTGCCGAGGAACCCGCCCGCCGCCGCGAAGCGGTGCAGCCGGCCGCCGCGGGGCGAGGTGATCGCGACCTCCTCGCCGCTGCCCGAAAAGGCGATGCTGCCCGCATAGCCCTGCATCGCCAGTTCGTCGGCCAGCGGTGCCGAGGCGAGCAGCGGCACACCGCCCCGCCGGTGCAGACCCAGAAGCGGAGTTTCCGCACCCGGCTCGCCTTCCCATTGCATGGCGAATCCCACCAGTCCGTCCGCCCGCACCGCCAGGTGGCGGATGGAGTTCCGCCAGAGGTCGGGTTCGAGCTCCACCTGTTCCCGCAACGTGCCGTCGAAGGCGATGTAGGCAAGGTTCGGCCGCATGCTGTCGAGGTTCAGCTTGGTCCGGTCGGTCGGATCGGTGGCGATCCCGCCATTGGCGACCACCAGCGTCCGGCCGTCCGGCATCAGGCGCAGGTCGTGCGGGCCGATTCCGTGGCTGGCGAGTTCGCCTGTGCGCCGATATCCCGCCTCCACATCCCACAGACCGATCACGCCGTTGCTTGTGTCGCGGTCCTGTTCCGAGGTGAAGAGGACCGCGCCCCCTTCGGCAAAGACGCCATGGCCGTTGAACTGCCGCCCCTCGGGCGGCGTCAGCCGGGCAACGACCGCGCCGGTCGCGCAGTCGATTGCCAGGGCATGGGCGCCGGGGCGGCGGGCGAAGGCCACAGCCTCGGCACGGGCAGGATGACCCGCGCCTGCATGGCCACGCGCCGGAAGCGGCACACGGAAAGCCTCGGTCCCGTCCACCGCAAGGCCGACCATCGCAAAGGCGCCGTCCGCCTCCCGTGCGGCCGCGAGATAGGCAGGGTTGCCGACTGCGGCCCAACCCAGACGCGGTGCCGCGCCGGCGGCCAGAAGGGTGGCGAGGAAGCCGCGGCGTGTGGTCATGGATCAGTCTCCGTCCTGCGAATTGAAACCCGCCGCGATGCCCAGACTGGTGCCGATTTCCGCCTCGATCGCATCCTTCATCGCCCTCACCGCCTGTTGCAGGATCTCGACGCGAAGCCGGGCCTGCGGATCCTCGATGTCCTGGAAACCCGGATCCGTGATGCGATCGGCTGCGGCCCGGACCTGCGCAAACGCGGTGTCGGTCCGGGGCAGGCCGCCCGGAACAAGGCCCTGCGCAAGCGCATGGGCAAGGTCATGGGCAGTCTCGGCCGCCAGCACCACATTGCGCAGCGACCGGCCCGAACGCCAGCCCTCGGCCATGCGCGGTCGGGGACGATCGAATGTCCCTATCGGGCGACCAAGACGCTTGTCCGCCGTCCATTCCAGACCGGCCAGAAGCTGGGTGTAGATCGCCCGCAGCGCCTCGTCGCCGGTCAGGTAGGCGGCATTCCCCACCTCTCCGGCGCTCATGAGCGTCGGGGCGAAGTCAGCAGGCCATGCGCTTGCAAGGGCGCCCGCCTGCCGCGCCAGATCGGCCGCGACCGTCTGCACCAGGACACAGGTGTAGTCGTCAGGGCCATAGTGTGGCGGCGCGGCAGCTTCTGGAAGAAATAGCGTTAGCTTCCGGACGAAAATTTTTCCGGAACAGCGTTTCCTGACGATATCACGGCCTGGTATGATAGACCATCGGGCGCAGCGAAACTCCGCCATGAGCGCCGTCCGATTGCAGGGCTCCGACCATGACGATGGGGGAGTTGAGCAGGAAGATCAGGTTGCATCAGCGCCGAGCTTCCACGCATCCGTATTCACGGTCGCCGCATCGCCCGCGATGGTCTTGTAAGGAGTGAGGCCGGAGACATCTGGCGTGGTGATGTGCTGATGACCTGCCCCCTTTTTGAGGGCCACTCGTAAGTAGAGCCTGTTCTTTTTCTGTT